>JAYUPC010000036.1:0-17656 GCA_043760355.1 Sphingomonadales bacterium | reverse complement strand
CACTCAGTTATCGGATATAACTCGCCATAGCCTCAAAGTTCTAGGCTTTGCTTACAAACTCCACATAATGCATTTTCCTCGCTCATGTGATTTCAGTGCACATGATTACTACTCAAAGAAATGACTCTAAGTCATGCAAAATGTCACTTCACACTGGAGATAGTTCAGGTTGCAATCGAGCGCAATTAAAGGCCGCTTGCGGGATGCGAGATGCGGGCCTCGATCTTAACCTTGTGTTAAATACCATATAGTTAGCTCAGAATTGCCCGATAGGATATTTACAGCATTACAAACCTTCCCCATTTCTCTAATCCGTGAAGGGTCGTGAAGTACATATTATTAACCTTGTTTGTTTAATCCTGAACCCTAAGATATCGGAGAATATGGGAATGAAGGACAGCATGGCACAGTTGAGCGAACACCTTCAGCGCAAAAGCGTGTCGGCGGTTGCCGCCCTAGAAGGGGGTTTTGCCAAAATCCTGCTGGTCTGGATGGGTGTCGTTAGCTTCATGTGCGGTTTGCGGATCGCATTTGCTGCCTCACCGATCGACAGCCCGATGCGTCTTATAGAAACAGTGCTGCCATATATTCTTGTCACGGGCGCACCGGTGTTTGCATTCTTTATGGCCAACAACTTTTTCCCGCGTGGTATTTTGATGCAGCAACCCGAAATCCGGTTGTCACGCTATGGGCGTTGGCAAGATATCAATTGTCTAAGCGCGCGGCAGCATGCGAAATTCGGCCCAACCGGCATGATGGCATCTTTGCTGATCGGCATGCTCTTGAACGTACCTTTTCGCAGCGGTGAGTTTTTGATGGCAGTACCTGCAATGAACGGCAATGCACCTATTTGGGGGCAAGTCATTTTAACCACGATGACCATGGATGTGGTCATCATGAATTTTCTCTATATCTTGGCCTTTGTTATGGCGCTGCGGAATGTGCCTTGGTTCCCCCGGCTGCTGGTACTGATTTGGGGTGTGGATATCTGTTCACAGATTGCCATTGCGCAGCTGGTGGGCAGTGCACCTAATCTTCCTTCCGAAGTGGGTGCTGCGATGGGTAATCTGCTTAACGGAAATATTACAAAAGTTTTGATCAGCGCGACTTTGTGGTTGCCCTATCTTATTCTGTCGGAACGGGTGAACCTTACCTACCGGTCGCGCTTGGCGGTTTCTGTATGATAGCAGCCATTGCCATCAATAAAATCATTACCGGGAACGCATAATAAAAAGCGGCGTCATACAATCCGAAAACTAAGGTTGCGATCAAGCACCCCCAAGATGCTATTATTGGTGCATCATCGTCTCTCCTGCGTAGTTTCCAAAACAACGGAAGACCCGCAATTAGCGCCAATATCGTTCCGATCAGTCCCACTGAAAACAGCATTTGCAGGAATATATTGTGAGGCTGCTTTAGACCTAAAGTGCTTTGTGGGCCGGACATTTTGAACTGGTCAATACCCCAGCCGGTAAGGGGCTGTTGCACAATTTTCCCGACGGTTTCTTTCCATAAGCCAATCCGGCCAGAGGAAATGTCCACGCTATTATACGCGCCGTTTTCAACCACCCTGAATACGCTATAACTAGGGCTTTCATCCGGCAATGGGTAAGTTACGATGCCCGCAAGTAATGCAGTGCCAAGCAAATATGCCGTGAGCTTTGCCCTCCATTTCTTGCTAAAAACAAAAAGTAGGAAAGCGGCAGCAATGATCGCGACCAGTGAACCGCGTGAGCCGGTCCAGATTGCCAATCCTAAGCCGATTGTCCCGAACAAAAATGCGGACGCATATTTTACATACGCGGCGTTTTCGTCCTCAGGCAAGCTGCCTGTGCCTGCGAAAAAAGCGGCTACACCAAAAAAACCGATGCCCCTGACGTTGGGCATACCAGGGACGTTAAATACCCATTCTTCCCCGGTTGGCCATTGCACTATGACCGCAGCCAACCATATCAGACAATATAGCACGACCCCCCATCCAATTGCCGCGCATATATTGCGGCGCGTAAAGGTACCGCATGTTCCGGCCCATATTGTTACCGTTAGCGCGAACAAGAGATGAACCAGCAATGTGAGTATCCCCAGAGTTGCCGTTGCGGGCTCGACTGCAATGAAAATGGTGGTGGTGGCAATCAAACTAAGCAGTAAACACCCCGCGATTTTAGATGACATTGGCGACCGGGCGATTGCCTGCAAGGGTGAAATGTTTTTCTGCATGCCAGCAATTATAATAGCCAATTCAACCAGCGTTACCGGCAGCGAATTGCCTTTCATCAAGGCACGATAGGGCGTCATGTCGCGACCAAAATCCCAAGGTAATATGGCCATCAAAGCAGGAGTTAAAAAGATCAAAATGATCGCAAAACGCGACGATGCACCTACTGTGCCACGATTAATTGTATCCCCCATGATAGAATAAGCTAATGTGCGGTGCCGAATAGATCAAACGAATATTGAGGGGCGATATCGTGGGTGCATCGAACACCAAGCATATGTTGGCTTATGGCGTCCGCCGTGACTGGCCGGTTATTGCAATAATCTTGCTTTACGTGCTTGCCGTCTTGTTCACCGCGCGATTTATGGGTTCTCCGTCAATTTCGGCGATGGCCGTGATGACCAATTTCGTATTGGTTGCATTGGGACTTATCATATCGGCGGGGCTATATGTGACCGGAATACTCGCCACCGAAAGGCCAGTTTCGCCTTTTGTATTTTTGCGGGCTGAACCGAGGATATTAAACAAGGTCCGCAATTTTCCGGCGGCACTGCCCATACTCATTGCGCTTGCCATTTTTATGCCGGCCTTTTCAACGGCCAAGGATGCTGTTGGAACGATCATGCCCTATGCGTGGGATGATGTGTTTGAGCGTTGGGATATTGCAATTCACGGCACCGATGCCTGGGCGCTGATGCAGCCGATCATCGGTCATCCGCCGGTCACGTTCCTGATCGCAATATGTTACCAATGCTGGATATTGTTTCTCTATATTGCCACACCGCTCATCGCGGTTGGTGCGTTTGGTTCACCCAAAGTACGGCACCGCTTTCTTCTCGCATCGACCTTGTGCTGGATCATTATCGGATCGGTGCTTGCCAATATGTTGGCTTCGGTCGGGCCGTGCTTTTTGAGAGCCTATAGTGGATCGGCGCATTTTGATCCGCTGATGTCCTATCTCCAAACGGCTAATCAGAACTATCCCCTGATGGTGCTGGATGTGCAAAAAACCCTTCTTGACTGGCAACAATCGGGTGGCAGCCAGCTTGGCCGCGGGATATCGGCGATGCCGTCCATGCATGTCAGCCTTGCCTTTCTGTTCTTCCTGATGATGCGGCATGTGTCGCCATGTGCAGGCCGGTTGTTCGGGGTTTACTTTGTCATCATCCTGATCGGTTCAGTGCATTTGGGGTATCATTATGCGGTGGACGGCTATGTCTCGATCATCATTACAGGCCTGATCTGGAAGGCGACGGGATATTTTGCGAAGGGCGTTTCAGAAGCATTGCCAGCCTGCAAATTGGCATGACATTTTGGCTCATTATGATGGACGTCATGTCTTTAGTTATAGCGGCCTAGTTATATATCTTTAGTAAGATGTTGCGATTCGACGTTTTTTCACGAAATGCGCCTATTTTGCATCATGGTTAACAAAATCTAAATGTAAAACACTGTTAATTAAGTGTAAATTTTACATGTTGACGAAATGCCGACACAGGGCGATCCTTTAAGCATCCCGAGGCTGGGACCAACGCGAATTGAGCCAGGAGTAACCTGGTCAATATATAACCAGGGTCGCGAATGGTTCGATTTTAGCCCCTAACTCGTGGAGATGCGATTTGGCATTTTGCCGAATTCATTTGGTAAGATGTACCACTATAAGGGGAATTAAAATGATTAACTTTGTTAAGTCGTTCGCCATGAACGACAGCGGCGCTTCGGCTGCTGAATATGCTTTGATCCTTGCGATCATTGGCACTGGTATCGCGCTTGCCGCGTTTAATCTAGGCGATGCGATCAAGGGCTCGATGAGCAAAGCAACAGCTTGCATCAAATCGACTACTGGCTCTTGCTAATATTCCACATCGAAGAAAAGGATTTAACATGACTAATTTTGTAAAGTCGTTCGTTAAGGACGAAAGCGGCGCTTCGGCCGCTGAATACGCCTTGATCCTCGCGATCATTGGCACTGGTATTGCCCTTGCCGCGTTTAACCTAGGTGGTGCGATCAAAGGCGCGATGAGCAAAGCAACAACTTGCATCAAATCGACTACTGGCTCTTGCTAATGCACTAGGTTTCCAGCTGCACCGGGCGACGGTGCGGCTGGATATCTGTTTGGCCATATTACCGAATGTTGAGGGGGTTGACCGGGGATGTTTGCAAATCGAAATTTGTTGGTAATTGCTGTTGCGGTCTTGCTCGCGATTGTTGCCGTTATTTTAGCCAACAGCTATTTATCAGGCGTTGAGAAACGCGATGCCGTTGCAGCGGAAGAAAACCGCGTCGTTCAAATCGCCGTTGCCCGTGTGCCGATGGTCTATGGCACCAATCTTACTTCTGAAAACATCCGCATGGTCAGCTGGCCGTCTACTTCGATTCCGGCTGGCGCATTCCAATCGACCAAGGGATTGTTCGATGGAACAACACCGCGTGTTGCCCTGCGTCCGATTGAAGCAGGCGAACCTATTTTACCCGGAAAGATCACAGGCCCTGGTGGCCGCGCGAGCATATCATCGCTGATCGAAACCGATATGCGCGCCGTTGCGGTCCGCATCAATGATGTTGCCGGTGTCGCAGGATTTGTCCTGCCCGGGGACAGCGTCGACGTGCTTATCACCCGCACGCCGCCCGATTCTAAAAATGCACAGATCACCGACATGCTGCTGCAAAATGTGCGCGTGATCGCCATCGATCAAAATGCCAATGAAAGCGACAATAAACCTGCGCTTGGCAAAACGGTTACATTTTCGGTTGACCAGATGTCCGCCCAAAAATTAGCACTTGGCGGGCAAGTGGGTACATTATCTCTGGCGCTGCGCAATGCCGCCAATCAGGATATGCCCTTTGCATCGACCGTCGGCCTCGACGATCTAGGTGCCGGCAATTACACGCGCAGTTATGACAGCGTGGCTTCAACCGCTCCTGCCAGCCCGTTCCCATATCCCGCCATGCCTGCGTCCAATACAAGCCGTGCTCCGGTGCGCGCCGCGATGCCGTTCAAACCAAGAGATCCAAATTCGGTCACCGTGCAGATTGTTCGCGGCACAAGCAGTTCAGATTATGAGGTGAAACGCAATGCCCGTTACTAAACGCCAAACGGTAAAGCTTGCCGCATTGCTGGGGTTTGTAACTGCCCCCATTGTCATTATGCCGGTCGCACATGCGCAATCGGTCTATACATCGGACGCCAGCTTACACGGTGGGCAGCTTGATGTGCCGTTGAATAAAAGCCAGATACTGACTGTTGACCGGCCCTATGGAAAGGCGCTGGTCGGCAATCCCGAAATCGCTGATATCCTTCCGATTACAAACCGCTCGGTGTATGTGCTGGGTAAGAAAATGGGCACCACCAGCCTGACGATCACCGATGCTGGTGGGCGTACTATTGCAATTGTCGATGTTGCTGTCGGCCCCGATGTCGTGTCGTTACGGCGGCAACTAGCCGAGTTTATTCCGGGCGAACAGATTGGAGCACGCATTTCCAATGATGCGGTTGTGCTGACCGGCATTGTGTCCAACGGCCCGGCAATTGGTCGTGCGGTGGAACTGGCCAAAACCTATGCCGGGGACAAGGTTGTCAACATGATGTCCGTTGGCGCGAGCCAGCAAGTCATGCTGGAAGTCCGCTTTTCCGAAGTAAACCGTCAGGCCGCAAAGCAGATCGGCGTCAGCGCCTTTCTTGGCAGTAATGGCGGTACATTTGGTTCGGCGATTGGCAATGGCGCAGGGCTAGTCCCTGATCCCGCGACCGGCACAGGAGTTTTGCGGCTCGATTCTATCGCAGGCAGCTTTGGCGTGTTCCGCAAGGCTTTTAGCGCACTTGGGCTCAACATTAACGCAACGCTTGATGCACTTGAACGTAAAGGTTTGGTAAAGACGCTTGCCGAGCCAACGCTTGTCGCGCTTTCGGGTGAAACGGCTTCGTTTCTGGCCGGCGGCGAATTCCCCATTCCTGTGGTTCAAAACGGCAGCAGCGGTTCGGGATCGGGCGGCGGCGGCAATATTACCGTTGAGTTCAAACCCTTTGGCGTAAGCCTTGCTTTCACACCAACTGTTTTGGCAGACGGGGTTATCAATCTGGTCGTTGCACCAGAGGTAAGCTCGATTGATCCATCCGCATCGATTACGGTAAATGGCCTCACCATACCGGGCCTGCAAACGCGGCGGGCGAACACTGTGCTTGAACTGCGCGATGGAGAAAGCTTTGCCATCGCGGGGCTTATCCGCAAGGATTTCAGCACAACAGTACGTCAGGTTCCTTTGCTCGGATCCATTCCGCTGATCGGATCATTATTCCGTTCAACCGGATTTCAAAAGGGGGAAACCGAATTGGTGATGGTGGTGACACCGCGGCTCGTGCAACCCATGAAGGCAAGCGATGTTCAATTGCCCACTGACCGTGTGCAAGACCCGCGTGAGACCGACCTGTTCCTGATGGGCAGGACCGATAGCGCCGTGGGCATCAACCCGCTTGATCCCAATGCCCCGCCACCCGAAGCGCCCACGACGGCGACCAAGCCGGTAACAAAAGGAAAAACCGATTATGCGTATTGATCGTCGTTTCTGCGCGTTTGGCGTGCTTGCACTGGCAGTATCGGTTTCGGCCTGTACGCCCAATGACATCAACATGGGTGCATCAGCCAAGCATAATTATGCGGTGCAAATTATCAATCCCGAACCGGTCTATACCGACGCGGTGCCCACAACAGATGGCGCGCAGGTGGCGGGATCACAGGATCGATACCGCACTGATAAGGTCAAAAAACCCGTCTCTGCCAAAACCACCCAAGGCGGCGGCGGCAGTGGAAGTGGAAGCAGCAGCGGCGGATCGAATTAAAGCAAGGAGTTTGGCAAGTGCGTACGCAAGCAAAAAAGACATTCTGGCGTGATGAGGGAGGCGCAGTGGCGCCTACGATCGCGCTGTCGCTTTTCGGCTTGATTGCTGCTGGTGGTATAGCATTTGATTATGCGCGCATGGCTTCGCTTGATACCGAATTGCAACAAGGGGCAGACCAGGCGGCACTTGCGGCAGCTACCCAGTTGGACGGAAAATCGGATTCATGCAGCCGTGCTGCTGCCGCCGCCGTTGATCTGATTACTAACCAAACCCGCTTTGCCAATGATGGTTCTGCTGAGGGTAGCAATGTGGTCATTCCAAGCGAACCAATTTGCGACGGAGTCGGCAATGTCCGGTTTTATAGCAGCTATACCAATGCCACTACCAACACAGCCGCGACAAGCGGTGCCAATGCAAAATATGTAAGCGTAACAGTCAATGCGCGTAAGGCTGTCTATGCGCTTACACCGATTGTGGAGTTATTCAATTCGGGTAACATCCGAGATACAGCAGTCGCGGGCCTTGGGGCCGCTATCTGCAAGGTTCCACCAGTGATGATCTGCAATCCGAGCGAACCGCTCAATAATACTAATGTCGACTATCTATTTGATGCAAATGCACTGTCAGGCTTTGGCATGAAACTTATAACCGGGGACGCATCCGCACCCGGAAATTTTGGCTTTCTTGAAACTGGGTTCGGCAATGGCGCGTCAGATCTTGCCAAGGCGCTTGGTTACAACACCGCTCCAGGAGATTGTATCAGTTCCACGGGCGTTTCCACAAAGCCTGGAATGAATGCTGTAGTCATGAACGCATTAAACACACGGTTTGACCTCGATACTAACGGGGCAAATACTTGCCCAGCTGGCGGGACCTGTTCACCTTCACGCAATGTCCGCAAAGATCTCGTTAAAGGAAATGGCTGTGGCACATCCGGACCTCAGGGATGGCAGGAAGCAAACAAGCCTTATCAAGCACCATCCGCCACAGTGATGATGACAGCGGCCCAATCCAACAATGTAGACATCATGGGTCATCCACGTGACCTTTGTCATGCGATCAACAGTACAGGTACTTGTGCCAATGGCAGGATTGGCAATGGCGTATGGGATATAGATGCCTATTTCAAGGTCAATTACGGCTGGACGCCTAGTCAGTGGCAAAACAACACTAGCCTAACCAGCATTGGCCTAGCACCCAATCCATCACGTTACCAAGTTTACGATTGGGAATTAAAAAATCCGACAACGAGCGATAAGGTCCAACCTTCGGCAGGAAAGAATGGCTATAGCTATCCTGTTTGTCGTGGAACTGGCATAACGCCAGGCGGAGCGAATGTTGACAGGCGCCGAATATCGGCCGCCGTCCTGAATTGTAAAGCGCTCAATTTGAATGGTTCGGAATCTAATGTTCCAGTATTGAAATGGGTCGATCTGTTCTTGGTAGAGCCTTCATTTCCGCGCGCACGAACCTCGGACCATGACGTTTATGTTGAAGTAATCGGCGAAACATCCGCTGGCGCAAATGGCGCTACCGCCGGTCAAGTTGTCCGCCGTGATAAGCCGTATTTGATCGAATAGCGGATGGCCAAACACTCTCCCTCCTCATTCTATAAATCGCAATCCGGAACTGCTGCGGTTGAGATGGTGCTGGTCATGCCAATATTGATGGCGTTGATGTTCGGCGCATTTGAGCTAGGCAATTATTTTTACAGCGAACATGTTGTGGTAAAGGCCGTGCGCGACGGCGCACGTTTTGCGTCGCGCCAGAGTTTTACGAGCTTTTCTGCTTGCACGGGCGCGCCTTCGGGCACGGTAGATGTCACGCTGCCATCCGCTGCAAGCATTCCAACTGAGACTGCCATTCGTAATCTCGTGCGTACCGGGCAAGTCGCTTCGGGCGGTACTGCGCGGTTGGCAGGGTGGACAAGCGCGACGACTGTAGTTGTCGCTACCAGCTGTAACACCGCCAGCACGAGCGCGGGCAAAGGTATTTACACCGGCCAGACGGGCGGTGTGCGGATCGTTACAGTCACTGCAACAGTACCCTATCGTCCGCTATTATCGACTTTGGGTATCAAAAGTAGCGGCACCTTAAGCCTGATCGCGCAATCACAAGCGCCGGTAGTCGGCATATGAGACACACCTTCATCCGTTTGCTGCGCAATCAAGAAGGCGGTTCGGCTGCTGAATTTGCAATGGTACTGCCAGTGTTGCTTGTCTTTCTGCTTGGTATTGTTGATGTCGGTCGTTTGATGTGGACGTGGAATAAGGCAGAAAAGGCTACCCAAATGGGTGCGCGCTTCGCCGTCGTAACTGATATCGTGCCGAGTGGATTGAACGGATACAGTTTTGCCGTAACCGGCGGTATCCCCCAAGGTGACCCGATCCCGCAATCCTCCTTTGGCGGCGCGCACTGCGAATTGGCAAGCGCCACAAATGCGTCCAGCGCACTTAGCTGCTCGTGCAATACGGGCGGCACGTGCCCCAGCCTTGGCACGCCCGATAACACTGCAACTGGTCCGTTCGCCAAGATCGTTGGCCGGATGAAAGTGATCGAACCCAAAATCAATAAGAATAACGTTATTGTTGAATACAATTATGCCGGACTGGGCTTTGCTGGCGACCCTGCAGGCGGCCCAAACGGGCTGGATATAGCACCTCTGGTAACCGTCAAATTGCGGAGCCTGACGTTTACGCCCCTGCTATTTCAATATTTTGGAGGCACGATCAATTTACCCGACTTTCAGGCGTCACTGACGCTTGAAGACGGCGCTGGCAGCGTTTCGAATTAAGGTAAGCAGAAAAGACATGGGCATCTCCGATCAACAACATTTCGCGCCAAAGGACTGGATTTTGGATTTGAATCTCGATTCTGTAATATTGGTCTTGTCAGAGGCGGAAATGGCGGCGGCGCAGATTGAAGCTGTGGCGGCTGGGGATTTTCCGATCTTGCTGACGACGCTAAATGCCGATGCAGAAATACCGCGCGATACACTTTCCTGT
Organism: Sphingomonadales bacterium; assembly: GCA_043760355.1. Lineage (GTDB taxonomy): Bacteria > Pseudomonadota > Alphaproteobacteria > Sphingomonadales > Sphingomonadaceae > Sphingorhabdus_B. The sequence continues at coordinate 7,598 of JAYUPC010000036.1, read as the reverse complement.
GCGAGCATTCTTGTACTCGAAATCCGTATTGATATGCCTGCTTCGCTTGAACGGCTTTCGGCGGTCCGCGAATACTTTCCCGACCTGCCCGTTGTCGCTGCTGTGCGCAATGCCGATGTGGCGTTGGTGCGGGCCTTGCTACGTCAGGGTGTGCGCGATGTTGTTAGCTTGCCACTTGCTCATCCCGAATTGGTATCGACCCTATCCGAGATTGCCGAGCAATTGCACACTCATGCGCCGGTCGAGATCAAACAAGGACAGTTAATCTCAGTGCTCAAAAGCATTGGCGGCGTCGGATCAACGACCGTTGCGACCCATTTGGCCAGCAAATTAGCGGCGCGTTCACCTGCGCGCGGTGTGTGTATCATCGACCTTGATTTACAGTTTGGCAACGCGGCCTCCTATCTCGGGCTATCGAACGAACTTTCTGCCGCTGATTTGCTTGCGGCAGGTTCGCGGATTGACGGCGATTTGTTGCGCTCGGTTGCGTCAATCACGCCGCAAGGGCTTCATGTGATTGCGGCCCCGGCCGATATCATGCCCGTTGAGGCCGTGAACGCAGACCAGATATTGCGCCTGATCGATCTGGCGCGGGCTGAATATGATTATGTGGTGATTGATCTTCCGACCAACTGGACCAATTGGACCTTGTCTCTGGTCGCCCGGTCAAGCGCGATCTTCTTGATAGCCGAGCTGTCGGTCGGTAGTCTGCGGCAAGCCAAACGGCAGTTACAGCTTTTGCAGCATCAGAATATTGTTGGCGATCACATTCATGTCGTTGCCAATCGCGTGGAGAAGAAGCTGTTCCGTACGATCGACCTTGAAGCAGCTGGACAGGCTTTGGGGCATCCGGTGACGCTCAGTATCCATAATGATTATCCGCTGGTCCGTGCCGCACATGACCAAGGTGTGCTCATCCAGGAAATTCGCGCAAAGAGCAAAATCCTGAACGACATCGAGAATTTCTTACCGCATCTCGGCCTGGAAGACGGAGCGTAAGCCATGTGGCAAATCAAAAAAGGTGATCTTCTTGGGCAGGCCGAAACGGCGATGGCTACGGCGAAAACGCCTGCTAATGACGGTGCGGCAAACACCCATGAATATCTTGATCTCAAAGTGGAACTGCACCGCCGGTTGATTGACCTTATCAACCTGTCTGCTCTTGAAAAAATGAGCCGGACGCAAATAGAGAGCGAAATCGGCGAATTGGTCCATGAACAGCTCGCCCTGCAAAAACATGCTCTCAACCAAGAAGAACGCCGCCGGCTGGTATCGGATATATTGGATGAGCTTTTGGGCCTCGGTCCGCTTGAGCCATTATTGCAGGATGTTTCGATCACCGACATTTTGGTGAACGGACATGATGTCGTTTTTGTCGAACGCAACGGCGTGCTCGAACGTGCCGAAACCCGGTTCAAGGATGAACGCCATTTGCTGCGTATTATCCAGAAAATTGTGAGTGCGGTCGGTCGGCGGATTGATGAATCCTCTCCCTTTGTCGATGCGCGCCTTCCCGATGGTTCACGCGTCAACGCTATCGTCCCGCCCTTAGCCGTCGACGGATCATTGCTGTCGATACGCAAATTTGCCAAAATCCCGATCAACATGGCCAAGCTTAACGAATATGGCAGCGTACCAACCGTGATTGCAGAAGTGTTGCAGGGCATCGTTATGGCCAGACGCAATGTCCTGATTTCAGGTGGCACAGGATCGGGCAAGACTACTCTGCTCAACGCCATGTCATCCTATATTGATGAACGCGAACGGATCGTCACGATCGAGGATTCTGCCGAACTGCAATTACAACAATCGCATGTCGCACGGCTCGAAACCCGGCCGGCGAATATCGAAGGCAAGGGCGAGGTTAGCCAGCGTGATCTGGTCAAGAATGCCCTGCGGATGCGGCCCGACCGTATCATTATTGGCGAAGTCCGTGCAGGCGAAGCCTTTGACATGCTACAGGCGATGAACACCGGCCATGATGGTTCCATGACCACAGTGCATGCCAATACCGCACGTGATGCCTTGTCACGTATTGAACAGATGATCGGGATGAGCGGGATTGATATTTCGCCGCGTTCAGCGCGCACACAAATAGCATCAGCGCTGCACGTGGTTGTCCAAATCGGAAGGCTATCGGATGGTCGACGGCGTTTGCTTAGCTTGTCTGAAATTGTTGGCATGGAGAGCGATATCATTTCGATGCAGGACATTTTCCGTTTCAAGATGGAGGGTCGGGACGACAATAATAATGTGATCGGCCATTTTGAAGCGACCGGCATACGGCCCAAAATTCTTGAGGAGTTATCGAGCCAGGGGATCAACCTGTCGCCTGATCTGTTTCGCCCGGACCGGAAGATCGATTAGTGAACCCGACGGTTATCCGCTTGTTGACGTTAATCGTCGTTTTTGCGTCGGTGTTCATCATTGCCGAATTGGCCATCGGTTATTGGCGGCGGAGCCATCACGGTGTACGATCGGTCAATAAACGCCTGCGGATGATTGAAGGCGGCATGGACCGGGAATTGGTAACATCACATTTGCGTAAATCGCAAATCGGGAATTATGATACTTTACCCAAGCTGCTAGGAAAGATGGTCAAATCAATCGAGCAATCGGTAATTGCTAGCGGTATTGCCATGCCTGCCCAGCAAATCATGCTCGCCATGGCCCTTGCCTCAAGCGCGCTAACGCTTTTGTTAATCGGGGGGGCAGTAATTGCTGGATACACTGTCAATCTTGGCCTTGTACAGTTATCGCTGGTGCTTGGTTTCTGCATTGGTGCGGCCATTCCCTTGATGGTGCTGTCCCGCATGGGGGCCCGGCGTAAGAAAAAAATGCAGGAGCAGTTTCCCGTCTCGCTTGATATTTTTATTCGCGGACTTCGTTCGGGGCACCCAATTCCAGCTGCTCTTGATTTGCTCACAAAGGAAATGGAAGACCCGATTGGTTCGGAATACGGAATTGTGGTCGACGAGGTTGCTTATGGTTCTGATCTGCGTGACGCATTGCAATCCATGGCGGATCGCTGGGGACTGGATGATATCCAGATGTTTGTCGTTTCGCTCTCTGTACAGAACGAAACGGGCGGTAATCTTGCCGAAATTCTTACCAATCTAGCGGCCGTAATCCGTGACCGCGCAAGCATGTATCTGAAAGTAAGAGCACTGAGTTCTGAAGGACGGATGACCGCTGCTTTGCTAACAGCATTGCCGGTTTTATCTTTTGTAGGCCTGTTTCTCGCCAATCCCGCCTTCTATCTTGATATCTCGCAGGATCCAATTTTCATTTTTGGATTCATCGGCTTGATTGTACTTTATTTCATCGGGTTTTTTACGATCCGTCGCATGGTCGATCTGAAAGTCTGATATGCTAAACAGCCTCGCACTTTCCGGACCTATGCGAATGACACTGTTGGTCATGATCTTCATCATGGTTTTGGTTCTGGTCCTGTTAATATCGAACTTTATCAGCAGCCGAGTGGCAGTGCGTGGACGGCTTGAAGAACTTCGGACACCTAGCACTTTGCGTAATCCGACCAATGCAGCCAGTCTGCGGGGCGATACGCTTCATCAAGGCTGGGGACGTCTGGCTGCTGCCATAGAAAAAACCGGTATTTCGTTGGTCGACACACGCGGTGAAAGTTTACGGGCGAAATTGATCTCAGCGGGATATAGCTCTCCGATTGCGCCTAAGATATTTACGCTATTAAGGTTGGCACTTCTTGTTGCACTGCCGTCAATTTATGTCGCGCTCACCTTGTTAGGTGGACAAGAGATATCGACGATCAAATTTTATCTGGTTGGCGTTGGGCTCGCTGTCTTTGGACTATATCTTCCTAATTTGTGGGTCAGTGCAAAGGCCGATCGGCGGCAGCAAGAAATCGTGAACGGTTTTCCCGATTGCCTCGATTTAATGCTTGTATGCGTGGAAGCGGGCCTTGGTATGGAGGCAGCCTTTGACCGGGTAGGCAGAGAAATGCTGCATTCGCATCCCTTGGTCGCTGAATTATTGTCCATGGTGACGCTGGAATTGCGGGCTGGTTCAAGCCGTGAAGAAGCGCTACGCAATATGGCAGACCGGTCGCAAGTTATGGAGATACGTTCCTTTGCAACCTTGCTAATCCAGTCCGATAAGCTGGGATCCAGCGTTGGTGAAACGCTCAGGGTTTATGCTTCCGAAATGCGCGAGAAACGCCGGATGCGGGCCGAGGAAAAAGCTCATCGCTTACCTGTTTTGCTCTCCATACCCCTTGTTGCCTGCATGCTGCCTGTAATGATCGGTGTCTTAATGTTGCCTGCGGTAGTCCGGGTTATTCGTGAAATTTTACCAGCTATGGCGGGGAATTAATATGGAACGACATTGGTCATCGGCTGTAATTTCAGGAAGCTTGCTGATTATGACTGCGGGGTGCGCAAGTCATCAAAAACTGGCGGTCGAATATCGCCTTTCAAAGCCAACGCAAGGCGCTGAACTGAAAATTGGCGACCGGCTCGAAACCGGTAAAATGCAGCTTGGCGCAGGACTAAATTCAATGGCGCTGGAATCGTTTCGCGGTGCGTTGCGGCAATCGCCCGATAGTGCGGAGGCCTATAACGGGCTTGCTATCGCCTATGACCGGATTGGCCGCGCGGATCTTGCGCAGCGCTATTTTGAAACCGCAATTGCCAAGGCTCCGCACGACGCACGCTATCGCACTAACTTGGCGCAACTCTTTATCAATACCGGACGTGCCAAGTTGGCAGCGGCTTTGACGATGTCGGAGCAGATAGAGGCATTAGCATATTTTGAACCCAGCCCGCGCACAGGCGTTAACTTGGCAAAACCCGAACCTTTAGATCTGGCGGTATCATCAGAAGCATCAAATCTACCAGTGGTAAATACGGCCATTTCATTGGTGCCAATTGAACTGCCCCATTTCGAAACGGAAGTGTCGCCATTATTAGTTCCGCAGATTACCGAAGCAAAGCATATACCGGCAAACAACGAAACTCGTTTTGCCATCTTGGCCATACGTAAAATTCCGGTTCTACAAGCGTATGTTCAGCCTGAGGCACTCGGTCCGCATGCGCCATCTGCACCCGAACCTAATCGCAATCCGCTCAATTTTGGCGGCACATTTACCGGCGCGCAATTTGCACCGCGCCGTCAAGGCGTGCGGATGGAGCGAAGTTCGCTTGGCGAGGTACGACTGGTGACGCTCGATGGCGGGTTTGAACCCGAACCAAACCGATCTTCATTCAGTGCGTTTGAAAACCGCCTATCGTCCTGGTTACCCGATGCGATATCTCGCGAGCAAACCCCAACTGCGCCAAGCCAGTTTGGCAGTACGGCGATTTTGGCTGCCGTTGAACGTGCGCAGATTGAGCTGGCATTCAATCAGGTTGAGCAGCCGCATTCCGCCATCGCAAAATTTGAATCCTCGCAGTTTATCTATCATTTCTTTCACGATTCTGAAGATGCCGTTGTTTAGTTTTCGGCCAGTATGCCAAGCTGCGATATGTATTTGGGCGACCGCGTTCACACCAATCTCGGCTGTCGCACAAATCACATCTATATCAGAAATACCCATGTTTTTAGAACAAGCCGGCAACGCGATCAGTGGTGGGCGATATGTGCAAGCAAAGGAAATGCTCAGTCAAGTTCCGCAAGATATGCCAGCCATGTATGCAGACGAAGCCGCTCTTTTGCGCACCGAACTCTCTGTTGCTCAAGACAATGTCGGGGATGCTAGTCTTGCTCTGTCACAGGTCGGCAACCATTCTCACGCGCAATGCCGTCAGGATAGCGTCCGTGGCTGGTTAGCGGCCAAAAAGGGGGATGTGAACCGGTCAATCCTGTTATTGGCCAATGTCACCATGTTGTGCCCAAAGGATGTTCAGTCATGGAATCTTCTTGGCCTTGCATTTATTGAAAAGGGAGAAGCCGCGGCGGCGCTTGATGCATTTAATCAAGCGCTGGCCTTAGCACCCGAACATCCTGCCCTGCTCAATAATCTCGCTTTGGCGCAAATTGCATCTGCACAGCTTAATGTTGCCGAGCAAAACCTTGCACGCGCTCTTCGGTTTGAACCCGGAAACACAGCCATTGCCGCCAACCATGATTATGTACTTGCAATGCGGGGCAAATTACCTTCGCGGCATGAAGGGGAGACAGATCAGGCTTGGGCCATGCGGCTTCTGTATGCAGGGGAAGGCGCCCGCGAAGTGAGCAATGCTCCAATGGCATCGGCGATGTTTGCCCAAGCGGTGTTATTGCTCGACCATTTTGATCCGAAAGCATGGCAACGTGCACGTGAATACAAGGCAGATGCGGCCCAATGAATATATCGCTTATTCTAATGCTGCTGTGGGCCGGCGCGATATTGGCGGCGGCCATTTCAGATTTTCGCTTTTTGCGGATACCTAATCTTTATCCTGCGCTGATAATTACATTGTTCATTGTCAGCCGCGTGGTGGGTGGCTTTGGCCCTGAACATTGGAGCCATTTATACCATTTTCTCATCACACTGGGGATCGGGATGCTGCTTTTTCATCTCGGCTGGTTTGGAGGCGGTGATGCGAAGCTTTATGCTGCAATTGCTTTGTGGTTTGGCTTGAGCAGCGGCGTAATGTTCATCTTCGCAACGGGAATGTCAGGATTGGCCTTGGCGATTTTCTATGTCATGGCGCGGCAATTACGAAGACGCGCGGCGAACCCTCCTCCTGAGAAAAAGCGCAATGAGCGGCGAATTCCTTATGGCATTGCGATTGCAATGGGAGGAATATTGACTGCGTTAGATGCTGGGTTAAATACGCTATTTCCGGGCGCGATGACAGTTTTTGGCGTCTGAACCAAAAATAGCAATGGCCTAATGGGTTGTGCCAGAGGGTCTTTTCTTTGACCTCATCCCTTCGCGTTTGACGATTAATTCAGCGCGTGATGAAATGGCAAGCTTGCGGAATATACTGTTTAGGTGAATTTTAACCGTACCTTCGGTCAGGCTACATCTATCAGCAATCTGTCTATTCCGCAGTCCCATACAAACCAGATCAACAATCTCCAGTTCCCTTTTGGTCAGCAAATCATCTGACCGGACAGTACCCGTCGGCTTATCAATTGAATATTGCAAAGCAGGTTCTGTCACGCCAGCCTGAAACCATTTTCCGCCAGCAAGAATGCTCTCCATGGCTTCGACAATGATATCCGGATCGCTGTCTTTAAGGGCGATGCCGCGAACCCCGAGCCGCATCGCTTCGATCGTCTGCTCCGGGTCAATATGCACTGTCAGAAACATCGCGGGTACGACAGGATAGCTGATCCGCAAATGGCGCAACACACGCAAACCTCCGCCGCCGTGCATTGTCACATCTAGCATTGCAAGGTCCGGGCGCTCAATATCAATCTTCTCAATCGCTTCCTCCACCGACAATGCAGTGTCGATTGTATATTTATCCGACACAGCCAGATACTGGCTAAAACCGTGCAGGAAGAACGGATGGTCATCAACAATTAATATCTTATGCATCTTCCACCTGCTGCATTGGAATGTTTATTGCCAGCAGAGCCCCCTGCTCCAAGCCATCAGCATAGGCCACTCCGTTCACCAATCGCAAGCG
>JAYUPC010000035.1:0-5894 GCA_043760355.1 Sphingomonadales bacterium | reverse complement strand
TATTCGCAGTATCGTTATCGTTGGCGGAGGTTCGGCTGGCTGGATGACAGCAGCAGCGCTTTCGACTACACTGACGCAGGGCTGCATGATAACTCTTATCGAGTCCGATGAAATTGGCACTGTGGGTGTGGGCGAAGCCACAATTCCTCCCATTCGCACCTTCAACCAGACTTTGGGCATTGATGAACGTGATTTTGTGCGGGCGACGCAAGGTTCATTCAAGCTCGGAATTGAATTTGTCGATTGGGCTAAATTAGGCCAGCGCTACTTCCACCCGTTTGGCCCGCATGGTAAGCCGTTTGATATAGTTGACGTCCATCATCACTGGTTGCGGGCTAAGGCAGCAGGTGAAACATCCGCATTTGACGATCATTCAATGGCGTGGACAATTGCCAGGCAAGGCCGGTTTAGTCCGCCCTCCCCCGATCCGCGCAATGTGTTATCGACATTTGACTACGCTTATCATTTCGACGCCGGGCTTTATGCCAGATTCTTGCGCAAACATTCCGAAGCACACGGCGTTGCGCGGATTGAGGGCAAGGTCGGCGCGGTTATTCAAAACAGCGAAACGGGCTTTATCGAGAGCGTAACTTTAGAAGATGGGCAGAGCTTTACCGGCGATCTATTTATCGATTGCTCGGGATTTCGGGGACTATTGATCGAAGGTGCCTTAAAATCGGGGTATCAAGACTGGTCCCATTGGTTGCCTGCGGACCGTGCCGTTGCCGTTCCATGCTCTAAAAATGGTGATCCGACACCCTATACCAGGTCCACCGCACGCGAAGCTGGCTGGCAATGGCGCATTCCGTTGCAACACCGCACCGGCAATGGCTATGTTTATTCCAGCAAGTTTATCAGTGATGACGATGCTGCGGCAACCTTGCTTGCTCATCTGGACGGCGAACAACTTGCAGATCCTCGGCCGTTACGTTTTGTCACCGGGCGGCGTAACAATTATTGGGATAAGAATGTTGTCGCTATCGGCCTGTCGAGCGGCTTTCTGGAACCGTTGGAATCGACAAGCTTGCATCTGATTCAAGCAGGTATTTCGAAACTTCTGGCATTATTTCCCGACCGGGATTTCGACCCGATAGTCACCGCTGAATATAACCGTATTGCGATTACCGAAGTCGAACGTATTCGCGACTTCATCATTTTGCATTATAAACTGACGCAGCGCAATGACAGCGATCTATGGCGGTATTGTTCCGCGATGGAGGTTCCCGAAACCTTGCAGCTAAAAATCGATCATTTCCGTAAATACGGTCGCCTGATTGCGCGCGAGATGGACTTATTCGCTCCTGCCAGCTGGCTTGCGGTACATATCGGGCAACTGAACTTTCCAGAAAAGACCGATCCGCTTGCCGATCAACGCGATGTAGATGGCCGGGAATGGCTTGGCAAACTTCGTGCGGCTATGACCGCCGAAGCATCGCGCTTGCCGACGCATGGCGCGTTTATCGAACAGCATTGTAAGGCATAATTATGCGTGGGTCTGCCGGAAATGCTCTGGCCTTTGCCATATCATGCCGCAAGCAGCAGAATATGGAAGAAGCATGGGCAACGATTGCCGAGGCCGCAAAGCATGCGCCTGACAACCCGAAAATCGCATATGCCCATGCGCAGTTCAGTTTTGAAACATGGCGACCTGCGGCCAAACTGTTCCGCGATGCGCAGCGGCTTGATCCCGGCAATCTTGGCATCACCCGCAATGCTGCCGCAGCACTTACTGCCGAGGGGCGATGGGCCATTGCCGATAAGCTTCTGGAGCGCACACTGACCGATCATCCCGACTGGATTGACGGGCATAAATCTCTCAATACTATGCGAATTACGTCAGGAGAAGGCGTCTACGCCTTTCACAGTTTTGAAATGGCTTGCAAGGCGCTGCCACATCATATGCCGCTTCGCATGGCTTGGTTTCACAGCCTGTGCATGTCGCATGAATGGGATACGGCCCGTCATGTGATTGAGGGTGGCACCGCCTTGTTTGGCGAACAACGCGCCTTTACTATCGCGCAAGTATATCTGGCGAGTGAGAGTGGAGAAGACGCTGTTGATTTTGCACCATTGAAGGAGATACAAGATGCCGGATTGGATTTGTGCCAGGTCCGCTGTGCCTTACGCAATGGACATCCCGAACGTGCCGCAGAAATAGCCGCCCGTCATATCGGCACGCCAGCGGCCAGTACTTTCTGGCCTTATCTCTCAATTGCATGGCGGTTAACGGGAAATCCAAAGGCTGACTGGTTAAACGGTGATCCGCCTGCAATTGCAGTCCTTGATCTTGATTTTTCAAATGTGGAACTTGATGAACTGGCAGAACTCCTGCGTCAGCTGCATATTAATAGCGCCCCTCATCCCGAACAATCGGTACGCGGCGGCACGCAAACCGACCGGCAGCTATTTTTCCACCACAGCCCGGTTATCCAGCGCACAAGAGCGCGTTTTCGCAGCGCCGTTGCACAATATATCGCCGATATGCCGCCCGCAATTGATGGCCACCCGTTCTTGGGAACACCACGCGGTGATATCCGCTTTGAAGGCAGCTGGTCGGTCCGGTTATCCGCGCTGGGCTTCCATTCCTGCCACACACATAACCGTGGCTGGATAAGCTCTGCATTTTATGCGGCATTGCCAGATAAACAACAGATGGGCGCTGAACCCGCTGGCTGGATCACATTCGGCAGCCCACCGCCTGAACTGAAGCTTGATCTTGCGCATTATGCACAGGTTAAACCTAAACCGGGCCGCTTGGTATTATTTCCGTCCACTTTATGGCACGGGACGGTTCCTTTTGATGATGGCGAGCGCCTCACCATCGCCTTTGACATATGTAAACCCCAATTTTAGGGCAACCGTTGTATATTTGTCGCCCATTGGTGCCTAATTGACGCAAAGGTAACTTAATATTTGCCCGATCCCTTTTACGCGGTTAAACGCAAAGTAACGTTTGACACCAATTGCCCGCCCATAATGTGTGCGCAATCGCAAAGCAGACGATCAAATACCCGCTAGAAGCGCCAGTAAACGGCGTAAATGCAACAGGAGAGAGAACAGATGAAAGTCGCAACCCGAATTTTTAAAACCGCCATGCTGTCGACGATTAGCGTCGCATCCTTTGGCTTTGGCACTGTCGCCTTTGCGCAAACTGCCGCCGCTCCGCAGGATGCAGCTAAAGAAGAATTTTCCGAAGACGATATCATTGTAACGGCAACCAAGCGCGAACAAACGCTGCAAGACGTGCCTGTGGCCGTGTCAGTAACCAGTGCCGCCGCTATTGAGCGCGCACAGATTCGCGACCTGAAAGACCTACAAACTCTGGTCCCGTCACTCCGCGTTAGCCAGCTGCAAAGCTCGGCTTCGACCGACTTCATCATTCGTGGTTTTGGTAACGGATCAAATAATGTCGGTATCGAAGGTTCGGTCGGCGTATTTGTCGACGGCGTTTACCGTTCACGTTCCGCCGCTGCTATTGGTGATCTTCCCAATCTGCAACGCGTTGAAGTCTTGCGTGGGCCCCAATCGACGTTATTCGGCAAGAACGCGTCAGCTGGTGTTATTTCGATCATTACCGCTGCGCCAAAATTTGAATTCGGCGGGTCTGCTGAACTTAGCTATGGCAATTACAATGCAATTATTGCCAAGGCCGACATCACAGGCCCAATCAGCGATAACATCGCTTTCAGCCTTGCTGGCGGCATTAACAAGCGCGATGGCTATGGAACAAACCTGACCGACGGCTCGAAAACAAGTGAGCGTAACCGTTGGTATGCGCGTGCACAGTTACTGATCGAACCATCTGATAGCGTTAAATTCCGTTTGATCGGTGATTATGACAAGATTGATGAGAATTGCTGCTTCGTTGGTAACGTTTTCGATGGTCCTACCGGAAACGCAATTCGCGCAATCGGTGGCCGGATCAATTCTAACGGTATCTTTAGTTTCAGCGAATATCAGAACTTTGCTTCGGAAAACAAGATTACCAACAATGGCGTTTCTTTGCAGGGTGACTTCGATCTGGGCAATCTCAAAGTTACCTCGATAAGCGCCTATCGTACATCAAGAGCAAAAACGAATGCTGACTCCGATTTCACAAGTGCTGATTTGATTGGTGAGAACCGCGGTGACATCAATATTAAGACATTAACGCAAGAATTGCGTTTAGCCTCTGATTTTGAAGGTCCGCTTAATTTCTTGTTGGGCGGATATTATTTCGACGAAAAGATTACGAATAAGCAGCAGTTGCTTCTGGGCCGTGATTTCCGGAATTATGCAGACTTGCTCAGCCGTAATCCATTAACTCCTGCCACTCCTGGTGCTTATGTATTGTTTGAGTCAACAATTCGTACATTGGCCGGATTACCCGCAGCAACCCCAACCACGCAATTTGGTGCAGCTGGCCAAGGTCGCTTTGAAGATTGGAAGTACAAGAACACTGCATATTCGTTCTTTGGTACTGCCGATTTCAAGATCATGGACACTTTGACTTTAACTGGCGGCTTTAACTACACCAAAGATAGGAAAGATGTCGCGAGCAACACACGGTCAACCGACGTGTTTTCATCGATTGATCTTGTTGCCGTTGGTGCGGCTGCAGGCGTACCAGCAGTAATTCCTGCAAACGCCCCTGGGATTGGCAATACGACCATTCTTTATCCTCGGATTACAGCTTGCCCAAACACGAATGGCCTTGCCAGCGTTTGCAACCCATTCCTCGGACTTCGCGCATTACAGTTCCAACCGCCGTTTCTCAACTTCCCCAATGCAGTGGAAAGCGGCAAGACGCGGGATAGCAAGTTGACGTATTCATTCCGTCTTGCATGGGAAGCGACCGATAACCTCAATTTCTATGCCAGCTATGGTACAGGATTTAAGGCAACGTCGTGGAACATCTCGTTTGACTCGCGTCCGTTTGCATCGACTTTTGTTGCTGGATCACCGGCTCAAGGTGCGCCTTTGACAGCTTCGCCAATCCGTACAGCTGGTTTGGCTTCAGCTAACCTGACCAGCGGCACACGTTATGCGTTACCCGAAAATGCAACGGTTATGGAAATTGGTTTGAAAGCCAAATGGGAACGCGTAGCCTTTAACCTGACTGCTTTCAAACAGTCGATCAAAGATTTCCAAGGCAACTCGTTCATCGGCACAGGCTTTGTTCTGACCAATGCGGGTAAGCAATCAACCTTTGGTATCGAATTTGATGGTTCGGTTCGCCCAGTTGACGGTTTGCAATTCTCTGCTGCGTTCACCTACCTTCAGCCCAAATATGATAGCTATATCGGTTCGGCCTTTGGTGACATAAGCGGTCAACAACCTGCTGGTGTTCCAGAGCTTTCAACAACATTGGGTGCAACTTATACCCATAACTTTGACAGCGGAGCCGCTTTGATCTTGAATACCGATTATCACTATGAAGCTAAGGTGCTGATTAACGATAACCCGGCTTACCGGATTTATAAGCGCGAAGTGAATGATCTGGGCGCGTCAGCCACATTCAAACTGGAAAATGGTCTGCAATTCAGCCTATGGGGTCGTAACCTTACCGGAGCGAAATATCTTGCGACTATTTTCCCAAGTGTGGTGCAAGCTGGTTCGGTCTCTGGCTATCCAAACCAGCCACGCACTTACGGCGTTGCTGTAAAGTACAAGTTCTGATCCTTTAAGGGTTAGTGCAAATCATAAAGGCCGGTGTCACGATGTGGCACCGGCCTTTCTTGTTGCCTCCCGACAAAAAATCATTGCAATGTAGGATTTGCCCTGTCAGCGATCTGCCCTGACATCGGTAACTTGCCTTGGCTGTGGGCATCATCATCAGCCCACTTAAGAAAACGCAATAACCTCGTAACCTTCTGTAACCTTCCGAGGGAATATGGCTCGGACATGTGAAACGC
>JAYUPC010000034.1:0-47300 GCA_043760355.1 Sphingomonadales bacterium | reverse complement strand
AAGAAAGGACTGAAGATGAACGCCCCCGTTAAACCGCCCACTGGCACCGACCTGCTCGCCGAAATCACGCGCTTGAAACAGGAACGCAACGCCGTTATACTCGCGCATTATTACCAGAAGCCCGAAATTCAGGACCTTGCCGATTTTGTCGGTGACAGTCTGGAACTGTCCCGCAAGGCCGCCGACACCGACGCGGACGTTATCGCGTTTTGCGGGGTCAAGTTCATGGCCGAAACTGCAAAGATATTATCCCCGCAAAAAACCGTGATCCTGCCCGATATGAATGCTGGGTGCAGCCTTGAGGATGCGTGTCCGCCGGGCCGGTTCAAGGCATTCCGCGAAAAACATCCCGATCATATCGCACTAACGTATATTAACTGTTCGGCCGAGGTGAAGGCGCTGTCTGACATTATAGTTACATCCTCCAGCGCGGAAACCATCCTTGCGCAAATTCCGAAGGATCAGAAGATCATCTTTGGCCCGGACCGGCATTTGGGTGGTTATCTGGCGCGCAAATTTGACCGCGAGATGCTGTTATGGCCCGGCGTGTGTATCGTGCATGAGGCATTTAGCGAGACCGAGTTGTTGAAGCTAAAGGCACAGCATCCCGGTGCTCCCGTCGCCGCACACCCCGAATGCCCGCCGCATATCATCGATCATGCCGATATGGTGGGCAGCACCAGCGCGATCCTGAAATACGCGCAAGAGGTTGAAGGCGACACCGTCATCATTGCCACCGAGCCGCATATTATCCACCAGATGCAAAAGGCCCTGCCGCACAAAAACTTCATCGGCGCGCCGGGTGCCGACGGTAACTGCGCGTGCAATATCTGCCCCTATATGGCGCTCAATACGCTGGAGAAGCTGTATGTCGCTCTGCGCGATTTGAGCCCGCAGATCGAAATGGACGAAGGCGTGCGCGTCGCCGCGAAGAAGAGTTTGGACCGGATGCTGGAAATGGCGAGCGGTAAGGTGGGGCAGGGGGATTTGGGGGGAAGGTGAAGAATGAATGAAACCAAAAATGGGGCCGTGATTGTTTTTAACGGAGTCGACATTCAAACGCTTCCTCGTGCACAGCTTCTTGAAGCCTTGCGAATTGGCGATGATGAGCTTGTGGCATTGCGGTTGGCATTAACTGAAGAAGGTCGCGCTGAAGCGGAACGAGAAGAGGATTTTCAAAGGAACTTGCGCGCACAGCATGACTATTTTGGTACAATCGCAGAATATCAAAGTAGGATTATGGCTTCGTCCACAGCCTATAATCAGCTCATTATTTTTGCGGGATATGCCGCATTTTTCGGTGTATGGTCTGCGGTGAAGAGTGATATTTCTCGCTGGATATTGCTCGGTTCAGGTGCTGCGATGCTTATATCATTAATTATTTTTATTGGCTGGACTGTCTTTGGTATGTATCAACTACAAACGGACAATCTGAAAACTTTGAAGACTTTTAGCGAGGGCGTTGATGGCTTTGAAGATCGTTATCGTGCGGCCCTTGCGAGCGGACTCCAAGATACGGGCTGGATTAATCGATTTTGGAAGTGGGTTGTAATTGCGTCTGGCAGCATAGGATTTGTTGCGGCATCCCTGCTTAGTTACGGAACTTTAGCGAGTATATTTTCGATCAAAGAATTAAAAGCTTCGCAAACAGGCACAGTTGCAGAGCCCGCTTCGCTTAAGCCAAAGTCAAGCAGAACACCTGCTATTTTACCGAAACCCTCAAAATGAACAATCGCCTCAATAAACTCTAGCTCAACTAATTACTTCTCTCCCCCTTGCGGGAGAGAAAAGACTTGGCTTGGCAGCTTGCTGCTTAGCAAGTCTTAGAGAGGGGGAAAGTTATGCAACATGCGTTGTGGCTAAACTGCCTCCCTCACCCATATGCGCCTAAATTCGTTGCGCTCATTAAGTCTGCGCAACCCTCTCCCGTCAAGGGAGAGGGACTTTACCTATTGGCATGTTCTGGCTATCAACCAAGGTAATGGCATCGCGTAGTACCCCTCCAACATGGCTGTTCGTCTGTGGTTTTGCCTTGCTGGCGGGTGTCACCGTATTTGGCTATCTAACCGCCAAACGATATGCGTCCCCGCCAGCGGATCAGATATTTGTACAAGTTCCAACGACAGCTCCGGCATACGTCACACCTAAGAACAATGGGCCGCAACCACCCGCTGCGTTTGCGGCGCGCATTAAGGCTTTGGGTGCTGGCTTTAACGGCAAGGTGGGCATCGCAGTGCGCGCAATCGATGACGGGTGGACAGCCGATTTCGAAGGCAATGGCAAATTCCCGCAGCAAAGCGTTAGCAAGCTGTGGGTCGCGGCAGCCGTAATGGACCGGGTAGATGCTGACGACCTTTCACTCGACGATAGCATCACCTTAACCCCGGCGGACTTGACTATATTTCACCAACCTATCCGCAAAAACATCGGTTCGGGCAGCTACCGTGCCAGCATAGCCGAGCTGTTGAAATTCGCGATGACGCAGAGCGATAATACCGCCAATGACGTGCTGTTCCGGCGTGTTGGTGGAAAGGCCGGTGTGGAAAGTTTTCTTGCGAAAAAAGGCTTATCCGCTATCCACATGAGCGAGGGGGAAAAGGCCTTACAAATGCAAACCGCCGGGATGACATGGGATGACCGGTTTTCCTATGGCCGGATTTTTTGGCAGGTACGCGAAGGTGTGCCGTTTGAACGGCGCGCAAAAGCGATCAGCGCCTATATCACCAATCCAGCGGATGGCGCATCGCCGATTGGTATTGCGCATGGGCTGGCGCGCTTGAAAAAAGGCGAGCTGCTATCGGCGTCTTCCACGGCCTATCTGCTGGACTTGATGAGCAAGTCAGTAACCGGGCCAGACCGTCTGCGTGGCGGGCTTGCACAGGGTTGGACCTTGGCACATAAAACCGGCACGGGACAGGTGTTCAAACAGCTCGCCAGTGCATATAATGACGCCGGTATTCTGACATCACCAGCCGGGCGGCATTACGCTGTTGTCGTTATGATCGGTGCAACTGAAATGCCTATACCAGACCGTCAAGCATTGATGCACGGGGTAACTCAGGTGCTGATCGCATGCGAAACGGCGGGGTGGGGAAGCTGTGGGTGAGGAAGATGTTGGGGCAAATGCGTGCATTTAGCATCCTATATCCCGCCGCCCGCTTTCAATGTATAACCTAATAAAATCCGAGTCGTAGCGGCGGCAGTCTGCTTGTGTTCGCTAGGCATTGTCCTACGCTCCTTAACTTAATCGAGATTCATGGCAGGTGTCTGCTGCGGATAAGCACAGGTCCGGAATATCCGGTCGCAGATGGTAAGGAGAAGTGCGATGGCAGAAGATTGGTTAGTGGACGTCCGGAAATATGCTCCCGACGCAGACGAAGGCGTTGTCGGTGCGATTGTAAGGTATTGCGGCATTGCTTTGCAAAGCAGGGATAGCTCGCTTGTGGCGATGTCGGACAAACAGGAACGCGATCTTGTCCGCGACAATTATCTGAAAAAGAAACTCGGTTTGGTTAATCCAGATGCCGAACTTGACGAAGCAGTTATCGCTGTTGGCCAGGTTATGAAAGAGGACCGGTCGAAGAACCGCGTGACGGTATATTATCTGCTCGCCCGGCATTTTGGTTTGCTGAATATGTTTGGTGGTGTTGCAGGCGCAGCAGGAGTTGCGGGAGTTGCCGCAGCAGCGATGGGTAATTTCACGAAGGATGAAGATAGCAGCGCGCCTGTAGCGCCACTTGCCGACTCCGGTCTGGGCGCCGCCGGTTTGGCAGCAGCAGTTCCAGAGCCAGTTGCCACCGCTCCTGATCCCGAGCCGGTTGCAGCATATAGCGCACCTCCACCCCCAGCAGAGCCAGTTGCGGCGTATTCGACCTATGATAATGATGTCGATGCGGGTGGCGGCGGGCTTGGTTGGCTCAAATGGTTATTGCTCGCAGCTGTGTTGCTCGCGCTGATCTTCTTTGGCATGCGCTATTGCTCCAACCAGGCAGTTCAACCTGCGGCGGATTCCGGCACAGCGGCGACGGCAGGCGAAACTGCTGATGCTGCGAACACGGTTGCTACACCGCCAGTAGAAACAGCTGCAACCGCCGCTGCGGTGCCAGTCGCGGCTGTTCCACAAGGTTCAGGCGTCACTGCGGGTGAACGTGGCGGTCGTCCGATGCTGACGGTCTATTTTGATACCGGTAAGTCGGCGGTATCCAATGACCTTGCAGCTGCTTCATCCAAGCTAAAGGAATATATGACAAAAAATCCTGATGCGAAGATTGCGGTATCGGGCTTTAACGATCCAACGGGTAATGCCGCGGCCAACGCCGAATTGTCGAAAAACCGTGCTAAGATGGTTGCCAAAGCGATTGCCGATACCGGCATTCCAGCGGCTTCAATTGCGCTTGAAAAACCCGCTGAGGCCACTGGCACCAGAACAAGCAATGCGGAATCGCGTCGCGTTGAGGTTGTTGTTAAACCCTGAATAATATAAGGGGCGGTGCGTTTTGTTTGCGCCGCCCCTTGTTTTTTGCTGTCCTACAACGGGCTATTTGGGTTAGCTGGTGAAATGATTAACCTGTCTCGAACCTCTCATCAAAATTTATCGCAATCGAGTGTGAACTTGCACGGAATATCGCGGGTTTTGCTATGAGCTTTGCCCTTGAAAATTTCGATCTTGGCGCGTTTATTCGTGCGACTCTTGCCGAAGATCTTGGTCCAACTGGTAAGGACGTTACCTCGGAAAGCGTCATCCCTGTTGATGTGCGGTTTTCTGGCACGATGGACGTCCGCGATGCGATTGTCGTTGCTGGCCTTCCGATTGCTGTCGCTTTTTTCCGCCACCTTGATCCTGCGATGGAGATTGAGGTTCTGGCAGAGGAAGGCGAAGCTGTGGCGAAGGGCAGCGACCTGATGCGCCTGAACGGCAATGCGCGGGCGATGCTAACGGCGGAGCGTTCCGCGCTCAACACCGTGCAACATTTGTCAGGCATTGCAACGATGACACGGAGCTATGTGGAGGCAATCGCAGGTACAGGCTGTATTCTGCTTGATACGCGCAAGACGATACCCGGCCTGCGCGTGCTTGAAAAATACGCGACGCGAATGGGTGGGGCAACTAACCACCGTATGGGGCTTTGGGATGCGGCGATGATAAAGGACAATCACGTTGCGGTTGCAGGCGGTGTTGCCGATGCAGTTCGGCGGGCGAAGGATGCCGGTGTTGAACGGATTATCCTTGAAGTAGACCGCGTTGCTCAGATTGAGCCGGGGTTGGCGGCGGGTGCAACGCATGTGTTGCTCGATAATATGGATGTGGCGACTTTGCGTGAAGCCGTGGCGCTCGTTGCCGGGCGGGTACCCACAGAGGCGTCGGGCGGTGTGACGTTGGAAACTATCCGTGCAAAGGCCGAAACGGGCGTGACCTATATCTCGGTCGGGCGGTTGACGCAGAGCGCACCTGCGGCGGACATAGGATTGGATTTTACGAGTGTTTAGGTCACAAATGAGAATATCGAAAACACTTGGTTTGATGTTGTTGGCATGTTTTAGCGGCTTACTCTCATCTTCTGCTTTGTCCCAAGCTTGGCAATGCGTGCCGCCTAAAAACCTGCCCCGCCCGAAAATCGAAATGCCCAAACCTAACGAAGCACGCAGAGTGCCGGTTGATGGTTATCTTTTGGCGCTCAGCTGGTCACCCGAACACTGCCGCGAAAATAAGAATGATCTGCAATGTTCAGGTAAGATGGGGAATTTCGGCTTTGTCCTGCACGGGCTGTGGCCAGAAGGTAAAGGCAGCGATTATCCTATGTGGTGCAAGAAAGCCGGTTTGCTGCCCCGAAAGGTGATAGCAGAACATATGTGCATGACACCCTCGGTGCAGTTGCTCCAGCATGAATGGGCAAAGCACGGCACCTGTATGGCACGCAGCCCGCAAGCTTATTTTGGTGCGGCCAAGCTGCTTTATGACGCGGTCGAGATGCCTGATATGGCAAAACTGTCGCGTGAAGACCCACATAAGCCGCCGCTTAATGCAGGTCACGTTGCCAAAGCTTTTGCCGCGATCAATCCCGGCTTACCGGCAAAGGCGATAGCCGTTCATACAAATAAAAGCGGTTGGCTTAAAGAAGTACGCGTTTGTTTGGGCAATGATTTGAAACCGGAAACCTGTGGCCCGGACAAAAAAGGTGCACCAGATAATACCGTGGTAAAGATATGGCGCGGCGGGTGATTACCCTTCGATAACCCGTGTTCCGGGATGATGTTTGTCGAGATGCTTTTTGATGATCTTCAGGTTTTTGCTGTTGGATTTCCATACAAGGTCAAAAACATCACCGACCAAGGGAACCGCACCAAGGACGGTATCGATGCCAACATTGGCGGTCATTCGGATCAATTGCCATTTCGACATACCCAGGTTGCGCGCCTCCCAGACCATATATGCGCCCATTGCCGCCGTGACGAGGTCGCCCAAAACAGGCACCAGTCCGATAACTGCATCAAGGCCAAAGGGGATTTTGGTACCAGGAATCTGGAATGACCGCTCTAGCAATATTTCAAGCGCCTCAACCCGTGCACGCACCGATGCTGGATCCCTGCTCATATTGGGAAGCTGGGCCGCTACTTTGTCAAACTGTTCTTGCGAAATCGGCATGTCTGTACCTCCTGAACCCTTTATCTGGTATCGCGACCCAGATATTGCAACAGATGCCATCCACGTGGATTAGGGGCATAGCCTAACAAGCCGTTGCGGGTAACCGACCAACGCAACGGATTGGCGATTGGTATGAAGTTGCGCTTTGCCTGTAATTTTACCTCTGCCTCCCCTAATATCAAGGTGCGTTCATCCCGAGCAGCGGCCAGACGTGCGGCATCCACCAATTGGTCGGCTTCCGGGTCACAAACGAAACTTGTGGTGCAAGATAATTGTGCCAGATACCATGCCGGGCTCGACATATCGGCGACGCGGTCGATCAGGCGGATGTCGGCTTCTTGTAAAGACGTTACCCGTTCGGCGCGCAGGCCAATATCTGCAAGATCGCTGCGTATCCGGGCAAAAAATATACGCGCACCCGCGCCGCGTGGCAGGGCAATCTTTAACGGACGTACCTGACCGTTCGCTCCGGTCCAGCGGGCGATAGTCACACGGGCTTTTAATTTCCGGTCCTCTATCCGCAACTGTGCCCATTCGGGGCGTGGAACAGGCGCACGATTCCGCATGGTTTCGGGCACAAGTGTCAGCGTTTCTTGCCAAGCGGGGATGCCAAAAGATGTTAGCAATTTTGGCCGGTCAATCGCCATCGCTATGGCCTCCCTATTGGCGGTATCTGACAAGAAGGGACCAGCCTCGATAATCAACAGGCCAAATAAACCGGGTACAGGATCAAATTGCACTATGCCGTCGTCCACCTTTGCAGCCTCCAACTCGGGCAGATTCTGGAACCGCCCGCCGGCGAGAAAATCGGTTTCGCCTGCATTAAACCGGGCGAGTGCCAATGATGCTCTGAAGGTACGCAGAAGTACGCGTTCATCCTCCAGCACCGTGTCCCCTTTTTCATTCAATCCGCGCAGCCGCAATTGCAGCGCCGAACCGATTTTACGGGCCTGCATTGGTCCCGAACCCACACCGCGCCGGACAATACCGAATTCAGGCTGCGCGATCAGTTCCAGCAGATTGGGAACCGGAGCCTTCAGACGGATTTCAACGACTTTACCCGTCATCGGCACAGCGCGATCAATCAAGCCCATTTCCGCGCCAAAACGTCCACCACGCAGTTCGGCAATGCGTGCATTAAGGGCTTGGGCTATTTCCTCCGAACTGACATCGCGTCCGTCATTCCAGCTGGTTTTCTGTATGCGGAAGATATAGCTAAGCCCGTCTTCGGTAACGATCCAGCGTGAAGCGAGCGCAGGTACTACACGGCCCTGGGCGTCAAAAGCGACCAAACCTTGCGCCGTGGCGGAGCGGAGATAGGCCGATCCTTCGGACAAGGGAAGGGCGCTAATCGAGAAAGCACGAGGGTTGTCTTCGATGATATCTGCGCGCAGACGGCTGTTATCAATCGAGCCCGAACAAGCAGCAAGCAAGCTGATGGCGGTGAGGGAAGCGGCGAGGCGGGCGATCATTTGTGCACTATAGACAGAGTTCGGCTGGGATGCACATTGGCAACATTATCAACCCATCCCCGAACACTTGGGCGCACCAAAGCACGCGAAACATAGAAATAGAGCGGGAGGATCGGGCTGTCACGCATCAATATCTCTTCAGCCGTGCGCATTTTTGCGGCGCGGGCGACCGGATCAGGTTCGGCCAATGCTGCGTCCAAGGCAGCATCGTAAAGCGGATTGGCATAGCCTGAATAATTCTGCGCACCAGAATCGCTGCGGTGCACGGCGAGGAAGTTTTCCGGCGCAGGCAGATCGGCAATCCATCCTGAACGGGCCATTGTAAAATCGGCGCGTTTCAGGCTGTCGAAATGCAGGCTTGCTTCGCTGTTGAGCATGCTTGCCTCTACTCCAATGTCGCGCCACATCGTCGCCATGGCAACGGTTGCGCGGCGGTGTTCGGTCGAACTGTTAAAGCGTACTTCAAACCGGAGCGGTTTTCCCGGGCCATAGCCAGCGGCCTTTAACAAACGTCGCGCTTCGACAAGGCGTTGTGACTTGGGCCATGATGTCCATATCGGACGGTACGCAGACGCACCGCGTAACTGAGGTGGCAGCAGCCCCCAAGCAGGCTCATTTCCCGCCGCGATCATATTGTCCGCCATCCACTGCCGGTCGACTGCCATGGATAAGGCTTTGCGGACACGAGGGTCATTAAAAGGTGGTCGCCTGGTGTTAAAGGCGAAATAATAGGTCGCGATAAACCCGCTATTGTGGACGAGCTTTGGATAATACGTCTTCAACCAAGGCAGCCGGTTCGCAGGAAAATCAGTCGCGATATCGGCCCCGCCCGCCAGCATGAGACGCATCGATGACTGCATATTGTCAATCGGTTTCCAGATGAGTTTATCCGTGGCAGGCCTACCACCATTCCAATGCGGATTGGCGCCGAGTGTCATCTGCTGGTTCAGTTCCCAGTTGGTCAGGCGATAGGCGCCACTGCTGACGAGCGGACGATCACTGGTCCATACAGCGCCTTTTGCAGCGATCCGGTGAAAAGGAAGTGCCGCCATTGCCGGGTGGGCAAGGAGGGCGGGAAGTTGTGGGAAGGGGTATTTCAGATGGAGGATGGCTGTGCGGTCATTGCTCGCTTCGATACGGTCGATAATATCGAACAGAGCGGTGTGCGGTGACCCGGCTTTTTCATCGCGGATGCGGGCCAGGCCTTTTACAAAAACATCGGCTCTTAATGGCGCACCATCGGAAAACTTCAAATCAGGCCGTAGGGCAAATGTCCATATCTTACCATTAGTTGACACAGACCAGCGTTCAGCCAGTCCGGCTTCTGCCGCGCCATTGGTACTAAAGCGGGTTAGCCCTTCGAATAGATCGCTGTTGATCCGCACGGAAGCAAGATCGGAGACCATTTGTGGATCAAGGCCACGCGATTCGGCTTCGGTGATGCGGATCAGGGTGTTTGGGTCGCGTTTCTGTGGGCTATCGGTGCTGCTGCACGCTGCGAGTAACAATATCAGCAATGTCGGTATCCAGCGCATGTACAATAGCTAACGCGGCTATTGCGAAAGCGCCATGCTAATAATTTGCTGGATAGAGCGGTTAACCTGATTGGATCAGGTCAACCGCTCTAATTTTTTAGTTTACCGCGATTTTTTAACCAGCGATTGCTTCCAATCGATTGGAAATCGCTCTTATAATCACAACATGGTGCGGATGGCGGGACTCGAACCCGCACGCCCTTTCGGACAACAGATTTTAAGTCTGTAGCGTCTACCATTCCGCCACATCCGCCTGCTGAAACGCGAAGACAGCATTACGGCTTCGCGGTCAAGATGGTTTAAGCTTGAAAAGGCTTACTTGTTCAACCGTTCGCGGACTTCTTTGCCCGGTTTGAAATAAGGAACGCTTTTGGACGGGACATCCACAGATGCACCTGTGCGCGGGTTGCGGCCTTTCCGGGGGTTACGCGCACGTGTTGAAAATGCACCAAATCCGCGGAGTTCGACGCGACCACCGTCGGACAATCGCTGGATGATCTGATTAAAAAAAAGATCGAGGATACGCTCGACTTCTTCTGTTTTAAGCTCGGGGTTTTCGGCTTCGATCTTTTTAACCAGTTCGGAACGGATCATGGCATTTTGTCCTTTGTCGCAGTTCAGTTTTTTAAGTCCTGCGTTACCAGTGCTGTGCGACCAACACACCGGGCAGAGAACTCAAACTCTCTCAAACTATAAATTGACAGAAAACAAGCCATTTTACAACGTCATTCCATAAATTGTTTCAGGAATGTTGCTGCGCTATAAAAAAAGGCCCGCCTCCAGTGATAGGAACGGGCCTTTTTGTTCGTAAATGCAGTCTTTTATTACTTCTTGGCACCCTTCAAAGCTTCGCCAAGAATGTCGCCCAGACTTGCGCCTGAATCGGATGAACCATATTGCTCAACCGCTTGTTTTTCTTCTGAAAGCTGAAGTGCCTTGATCGAAAAGTTCGGTTTCTTCGAACGGTCAAAGCCAGCGACCTGCACGTCAAACTTCTGTCCAACTTGAAAACGGTCGGGGCGTTGTTCGTCGCGGTCACGTCCCAGATCGGCACGCTTGATAAAGCCGGTTGCGCCGTCATCACCCGCTTGCACTTCAAGGCCGCCATCGCGAACTTCGAGCACAGTGACGGTAACGGTCGCCCCTTTCTTCAGACCACTTGCCGCAGCTGATCCAGCGGCCGATGGCGCACCCTTTTCAAGCTGCTTGATACCAAGCGAGATGCGTTCTTTTTCTGCATCGATGTCGAGGACGATCGCTTTGATCGTTTCACCCTTGCGGTGAAGATGAAGTGCGTCTTCACCGGTGATGCCCCATGCGATGTCGGACATATGGACCATGCCGTCAACATCACCATCAAGGCCGATGAACAGACCGAACTCGGTTGCGTTCTTGACTTCGCCTTCGACGGTTGAGCCAACTGGGAACTTATCGGCAAACGATGCCCATGGATTGTCCTGAGCTTGTTTGAGGCCAAGCGAAATGCGACGCTTTTCGAGGTCGATGTCGAGGACAATAACGTCGACTTCCTGGCTCGTCGAAACGATCTTTCCAGGATGGACGTTCTTCTTGGTCCAGCTCATTTCCGAAACGTGAACCAAACCTTCGATACCGGCTTCTAGCTCGATAAACGCGCCGTATTCGGTGATGTTGGTGACAGCACCGCGAAGCTTTGTGCCAACCGGATATTTCGCTACTGCTGCATCCCATGGATCGCTTTCCAACTGCTTCATGCCAAGTGAGATACGCTGCGTATCGCGGTTGATGCGCACGATCTGTACCTTCACAACGTCACCAATGTTGATGATTTCAGAAGGATGGTTGATCCGCTTGTAGCTGATATCGGTGACGTGGAGCAGGCCGTCGATGCCGCCCAAGTCAACAAACGCACCGTAATCGGTGATGTTCTTGACCGTGCCGTCGATGATCTGGCCTTCTTCAAGGTTCAGGATCAGGCCACTGCGTTGTTCTGCACGCGATTCTTCGAGGATCGCACGGCGCGATACGACGATATTGCCGCGCTTACGGTCCATTTTCAGGATGACGAAAGGCTGGGCGATGTCCATCAAAGGCGCAACGTCACGCACGGGGCGAACATCAACCTGGCTGCCGGGCAGGAAGGCTACAGCACCACCAAGGTCAACAGTGAAACCACCCTTGACACGGCCAAAGATAACGCCGTCGACGCGGTTGCCGGCATCGAATTCACCTTCGAGTACATCCCAAGCGGCTTCGCGGCGGGCGCGGTCACGGCTGAGCATGGCTTCGCCGTTCATGTTTTCTACGCGGTCAACAAATACTTCTACTTCGTCGCCTACTTTAAGATCGGCTTTTTGGCCGGGCATTGCGAATTCACGCAGAGCCACGCGGCCTTCGGATTTCAGACCTACGTCGATAACGGCATGGTCATTGTCAATTGCGGTTACGGTGCCTTTTACGACGCGGCCTTCAAAGCCGCCGTCTGCGCCACCTAGTGATTCGTCGAGAAGTGCCGCGAAATCGTCGCGGGTCGGGTTTGGCGAAGTTGCCATGGGTTAGAGTTCCTTAACAAACATTTTGTCCGGCCAATCGGTTGGTTCCGATGGTCTTTGACCAGAAATGCCCTATTGCCCGAATAGCAATAAGGCGTTCGTTTTAAGAGGGTTGCATCAAAATAATCTGTCGCCCTGAAGTCGTTTCAGGGTCCATTTCTCCGTCTCGACCAGTGGCCGTTTGGCGGGATGGATGCTAAACCAAGTTCAGCATGACAGGTATCCTAAATTACAAACACCCCGCCGCCTAAGCCTTGCAGAATTTATACTCTGCAAGTGCAATCGCGGCTTGAACGAATGTGCGTGTAGTCAAATCGCCGGTATCAAGCAAGAAGTCTCGTCATATGGAAGAGTTGTGACGATGAAAGCGGGTGTTCAGATGTCAGCTAAACGCATTACGCTGTCCCCAACGCAACAAACGCAACCAGATTGGTCCCGGGCCGAAAAACAAGTTTGACCAAGCCGTCAGCGAAATCTGCCGGTGACGCGGCCGCGCCTTAAATTCAGGTAAAGCTATGCTTTGGACAAGGCTCGTCACTTCATTTATTCCCCGTGCTGTAGGTAGTATAACTAAACCAAGGGTATTACACGGCAATGTCGGCGATATTACAGAAGTGTTACGCCAAGCTCTCCGGGCCTGAGATCATTGAATATCCGTACGCTTTTTATCAAGCGTGGCTCTTATCAACCGTGGCTCTTATCAACAGTGGCTCTTATCAACAGTGGCAATTGCTGCCTGAATGGCCGCATCCGCCGAAAGTGCGCTTGTGTCGATCAATATGGCATCGTCCGCAGGCCTAAGCGGCGCATTGGTGCGGTCGGTATCACGCTGGTCGCGTGCATAAATGTCTGCAAGCGTGGTTGCGAAATCCACATCAACACCGCGCGACTGCATCTCCCGAAATCTGCGCTCGGCCCGCACGACATCCGATGCCGTAATATACAGCTTCACATCGGCATGCGGCGCAATCACCGTTCCGATATCGCGCCCGTCAAGCAATGCGCCGCCGGGTTGATTGGCAAAGTCGACCTGTCGCTTGTTGAGTGCAGCGCGGACTTGCGGATGAACGGAAACCCGACTGGCAAGACTACCCACAGCCTCGCTGCGAAGAATAGGGTCTTCAAGCAAGCTGTCGGGGAATTCGCAGCCGGTATGGGCATCGGCAGAGTTATCGGGATCGCCGCCATTCTGTTCTGTTTGCCGACCAACAGCGCGGTAAAGCATTCCGGTGTCCATCATCGGCAAACCATAATGTTCGGCAAGTGCCTTGGCGATAGTACCTTTGCCAGAAGCGGTGGGGCCGTCGACCGCGATGATCATCTGATGTTATGAGAGGAAGTGGCGGCGTTGTTCCGCGCTCTCAATGCCTTGATGATACCAAATACTGCAATCGCCATCCAGACAACTTCTAATACAATCGTCGGCAGATTATAATTTACCGTCAACGAAACCGTGAGCAGAGCCGCTCCGATCAAGTTTGCTACGTTGAACCACAATGCATTCATCTGGGTTGTCACATTGCTATATGCAAACGCCGCGACGATGAAAAAGCTGCCAGCAAACCCGATCAGGTCGGCGGCAAAAGGGGAGAGAATATCGGTCATTTTTTGGCTTTCAAATTGGTGAGCATCCCCTCAAACGTCGGGAAACTGGTTGCGATTGGCGATACATCATCCACGATCACCCCGTGATAGCAATGCTGCCCCGCCACGGCAAAGGCCATGGCGATGCGGTGGTCCAGCGCGCTGTTGATGGTTACACCGCCTTCCAATGGCTCGCCGCTGCTTCCTTCTATGATCAAACCATCCTCGCGCTCTTCAACCTGTGCGCCGATGGCTTTCAGCCCTGCTGCCATCAACGACAGCCGGTCGCTCTCCTTCACGCGGAGTTCGTCGAGGCCGCTGGTGATCGTCCGCCCTTGCGCCATGCTGGCCGCGACAAAGAACACCGGGAATTCGTCTATCATGCTTGGCGCAACTTCGGGTGGCACCTCAATCCCGCGCAAAACCGAATGCCGCGCTGTAATGTCTGCGACCGGCTCACCGCCAACCTCGCGTTCGTTGGTGTAGGTCAGGTCCGCGCCCATCGCCTCCAGCATCTTATATATGCCGGTGCGCGTCGGGTTCATGCCGACATGGGTCACGGTTACCTCGCTGCCCGGGGTAATCAGGGCGGCAACAATCGGGAAAGCGGCAGAGGAAGGATCGCCGGGAACTTCGATATTTTGTGGGCGAAGTTCGGCCTCGCCCACTAAACGGATCGTGCGCACGCCTTCTGCGTCCACCTCCACGGACAAATCTGCACCAAAGCCGCGCAGCATCCGTTCGCTATGGTCGCGGGTGGGGACAGGTTCGATGACAGTCGTAATGCCCGGTGTATTAAGCCCGGCCAGCAATATCGCGCTTTTTACCTGCGCCGACGCCACTGGCAAACGGTAAGTCATCGGTACCGCAGGCACGATGCCGCGCACCATAAGCGGTAATGTCCCACCCGGGCTTGCGTTAAATTCCGCACCCATCATGCCAAGTGGGTCGCTGACCCGCCCCATTGGCCGTTTTGAAAGCGACGCATCGCCAATAAAGGTCGCGGTGATAGCATGGCTCGCAACCAACCCCATCAACAGCCGCGTCGACGTGCCGCTATTGCCCATATCCAGTGCGCCAGTCGGTTGCATCAGGCCGCCAACGCCGACGCCGTGGACGGTCCATATCCCGTCTTTGCCCCGCACGATATCCGCCCCCATCGCCCGCATGGCAGCGGCCGTGGCGAGCACATCTTCTCCTTCCAACAATCCCTGGATCGTGCTTTTACCAATCGCCAACGCGCAAAACATCAGCGAACGGTGCGAAATCGACTTATCGCCGGGTACGCGAACGGTGCCGCGCAAGGGGCCGTTTGGAGCAAAAGTCCGGGATATAGGTGTGCCGTGCGTCATGTATGCACGCTTTGCTGTTTACCGCGTCCCAAGTCAACGCCACCAATAGAGTTTTTGACACCGCCCCCCGCCTGTGGCAAAGGCCGCCCCAATCAACGGCGATTCACAAGTGTGTGTTGCCGTTTTCAAGCAATTTAAGAAGGATTTGAGCCTGCCATGATTAAGGCTGAATGGGGAACCAAGCGCACTTGCCCGAAATGCGGCACACGGTTTTATGACCTGACCAAGGATGAACCGGTCGAGTGCATCGAATGTGGCAACCAATGGACACCTGAACCTGTCCTCAAATCGAAACAACCTTTGCCGTTTGAAGAGGTTGAGAAGAAGAAAGACGATAGCGATCTGGCCGATGATGATCTTGATATCGATGTTGATGCGGTTGACGGCGATGTATCGCCCGATAACGATGTCGACCTTGGTGGTGATGAAGATCTGGGCGTTGCCGGAACCGAAGACGAACCGGACGAAATGTAAAGCATACCCCTCGCCTCACACTTTCCCCCTTGCTTTTGATTAGGATGGGGTAGTAGGGGCACTGTACACCAGACCATAGCGGACCATTTGGGACCGCGGATGGGGCCTTAGCTCAGCTGGTAGAGCGCTTCGCTGGCAGCGAAGAGGTCAGGGGTTCGACTCCCCTAGGCTCCACCAACTCTCCAGAAACCGCGGATTTGCGGGGAGTTACTGAAATATAACGGGTTTTTGTCGGTTGACTGTTACATCCGTAACAGCGAGGACAGCCCATGTGTACCCACCTAACTAAGCGCAATTCGGTCTATTATTTCCGGCGCGTTATCCCGGCAAACCTGCAACCATATTTCGATGGCAAGAAACAATGGATGCACAGTCTGGGGACTAAAGACCTTGCGGAAGGGAAACGCCTCGCTCGACTCGCTGGGACGCATACAGACGAGCTTATAGAGCAAGCTGGGGTACACATAACCAACCGGACCGGGCAGGGTGCTGGCGAGTCCAGAAACCCGCTTGCTGGACGTCCCGTTACCCCCGCTGAAATAGAACAAACAGATTTCGAGGAGCAACAGCGTTCCGAGCAAGAGGACAGGTTCGAGGGCCGGGAAGAATACCGCCGTGCATTAGAAAAGCGCATGGCCCTAACCACGCAGGAACTATCGCCAGAGGAAGCTGCGATAAAAGACCTATTCGCTGCCAAGGATTATAACCATGCGGTCGCAATGGAACGGCTGCGGATTTACCAGCATGATATTCGGATAGCATCAAAGGCCGATAACCCGGACTTGCTTACCCAGCCCACGGCATTGGCAGAAACGGGCGTCATGTTGGACGGCGATCTAATTGACCGCTGGGCCGTCGAACGGGCGGTAAAACCAAGGGGCGTCGAAGCCCACCGGGCCGTAGCGCGCTGGTTTTATGAGCGGGTCGGCAGGAAGGCCGTTGCCGATATAACCCGAGCGGATGCGCTGGCATTCAAGAATGCTCTTGTCAGCGAGGGGCAGACCCTAGGCAATATCAAGGTGAAGCTAAGCCGACTGCGGACCTTGCTGCAATGGGCGGCAGATAATGATTACGCTGTTACGAATGCGGCGGCAGGTATCAAGGTGATTGACAAGAATGCGGCTAAGAACAAGCGGACGGAATTTAGCCTAGAGGCCTTAAAGGCCATCTTTGGCAGTCCCGTCTACGCCACCGGGGCTAGACCTACGCAGGGCAGGGGAGAGGCAGCATATTGGTTGCCGCTGCTAGCCTTGTTCACCGGGGCCAGATTAGAGGAACTAGGCCAGCTTCGTATAACAGATGTAGCGGAGCTGACTTACACGGATTTAGACGGGCAGGACCGCACGGCTGATTTTATTATGATCTTAGAGGATGATGAGGCGGGGCAATCCCTTAAAAACGCCAACAGCGAACGCCGGGTGCCTGTGCATCCCGAACTAAAGCGGCTGGGGTTTCTGGCGTATTGTGCGGATATGAAGGGGCAAGGTCATGCCAGACTATTCCCCGAACTTAAGCCAAACAAGTTCGGCACCTTCACTGCTAAATGGGGTGAATGGTTTGGCCGCTATAAACGGGAACAATGCGGGGTAACTGATAGCCGTATGACATTCCATTCATTCCGGCATACGTTCAAGCAATATGCCCGTCAGGTCGGTATGGTCGAGGGCATACAGCGTCAAATCATGGGCCATAGCGGCGATGACGTTGCGGACGATTACGGGTCCGATTATTACTTGCACCCGCTTGTCGAGGGCATGGCTATGTACAAAATACCCGGCCTTAAGCTGCCTATGGCTTAGCGTTAAGGCCGGGTCCGAGATTATGCGTTTGCGGCCTCTGCCGCTGCCGCTGTCTGTCCAGCTAGGGAAGCCAGCGGGACGCCGATAGCACGGGCAAGGGCTTCACCTGTTTTAGGTGAACGATAGCCACCCTCTGCCGTGCGTACAGCGGGGGTTGCTCCTATGGGAACGCCTGCCCAACTTCGGGCCGCACGGTCTGACAACTGCCCACGTACAGCCGTGCCGTTCGATAATGTGGGCGGGGTCTGTGCCGTTGGCCGCTGGGCTGGGGGTGCGCTGGCAGGCCGTGGCGCTTGGCCCGGTACAGCAAATGCGAACGTCTGGCTGATAACGGGGGGCGGGGTAGGGGCAGGGTCTGCCATCATTTCGGGGGCTGTGGCCCGTTCCTGCATTTCATCAAAGGCGGTGCCTAGCGCGTCATCAATGCTCAGGCCCGTCAAGGCATCGGCGGTGCTTTCCCCGCTACGGATAGCCAGCGCCGTTGCATCTGCCACGATCATGGCTTCTAGGGCATTTATACCGCTGTTGTCCCCGGTCTGGATGTAGAGCGCTAACGCTTCGTCATATCTTGCCACGGTCGGGCCGTCGCTGGCTTCGATAAGCTGGGCAACCTTGGCAATGGCCCCGCCGATACCGGGACGGCTCTCAGCGAATGTATTTAGGGCTTGCTCGTATGCTGAGCGGGCCGGGTGGCCGATGGCGATTAAGTCCCGAGCGATTTTACTAACGGGTGCCGGGTCGAAGCCATGTCCGTGAATAATGGTCAAAGCTGCATTTACTTTAACCCGTTGCTTGTCTGTAAGTGCGGTCATTCCGCTAATTCCTTTATGTCGGTGCCTGCCGCCTCAGGGGCGATGCAAGCTTGAATATATTGATAGGTCTGCCGAATATGACGGTGCAAGTATGGCGACCCGGCACCGCGCCAATCCGCAAGCGTTTCGTCTCCCACTAACCTAGCCTCGCATTGCGATTGCGGTGACAGGTCGGGCAGTGCGGACGTTAGCTTGCGGCCTTGCCAATCGGGATAGCCAAGCCGTGCCCGGTCATCGCGTTCACAGTATCGCAATGCCACGCTTACAACGGCTAACGGGTTAGTGAACGTCCCGCCCTTCATAAGATGGACGCCCACTGCCGCCCACTGGGCAGAGGCGACCGCTGCCGCCCCATAATCCCCGCACATATCGGCTAGCTCGTTTAGCGTTTGCGGAAACAGGCCGTGGTAAGGGCTGGGGAACTTGGCGCGATACCAAGCCCCCTTCTTATCCGCTATCACTGTGTCATGTAGCCACGGCGTATCGCTTGGATAAAGCTGCCGACTGCCTGAGCGGGACTATCGGGCGCAAGGGCCATAATACTTGCCGGGATGATCTCAGGGGTTGCCTCAGTCAAATAGGCCAGCGCCTCAATCGGCAGATGATTGATATTCGGGGCCGATGCTACAAGCCAGACGGTGCGACGGGTGTTGCTATCGTAAGAGACGGTTTCATAGGTGACGGCGAACCTTGTCTGTAACAAGCTGGGGTTCGGATTGTCGCCGGGTGCGATAGCGGTGATCGACATATTGCGGATACGGGCAAAGGCTTCCTGCCGCTTGATCTCATCATCATTGGTTTCGGCGGTCGCCAATTGAGTTCGCGCTTCGGCAATCGCTGCCTCTAGGCGTTCGGCATTGGCCTCTGCGCCCTTAAGGCGCTTCAACAATTCGACGTCGGCTTTAACCGTAACGAGTTCGGCGGTCATGCCTGAAATATGATTGGCCAGTGCGATTGCGTTTACTGGCTGGGCGGTTTTATTCTTAGTCATGGGTGATCTTTCGTATTGAATTACCGCGAACGGCGGCGCGTTGTTTGCGCTGGGCTTTACGCCAAGCGTTGTAGGTGTTGCGGGTGGCTGCGATAAATTGGCGGTTGGCATCGGCGGCAGCCCCGTTGGATTGCAACCACATTGGAATAGGCAGGCGCTGGGCAGCTAGGACCGTGCGAAGCGTTGAACGACGGTAGTCGCTACGGCAGAGATAATAGCGGGCAATGTCGCCAATGCCGCCGCTGTCATCCAGCCGCTTAATCAGGTTAGTCAGTATGTCCGCACGGTCTGCGGCAGCGTGGCCGTAGGCGGCAGTCAGCGCGTCCCCGATTGCATCGGGACGTAGTATAAGGGTCGTCATATGCGGTGCTTTCAAAGCTCGGTGAGAGGGTCGTAGTCCGGTGGATATGCGGGTGCATCATCGGCGGGGATATTGGCGCGAAGTGCCGCAATCCGTTCTGTCAAGGTAGGCTCAGGAGCATTTTGGCCAATGTCTCCGGTCAAAAATCTCCCATCAAAACTGAGGGTTTCTGCGGGATTATCGCAATCTTTGACCAACATCTCCGGTCGGAAATCTCCGGTTTGTCCCGCATCGGAGCATAAAGCGTCAATCTCGGCAGCCTCTTGACGGGGTTCTGCGGGTTTGGGAGTTATTTTGGCCAACATCTCTATAGTGTATACACTAGATAGAGACTGATTATCCCCGGCTTCCCCAGCCATAAATTCTGACAATGCAATTAGGTCATCAATGTAGATACGCCGTCGCTTGCCGCCGTGGGTAAAGCGGACGCTTTGTCGCTTGCCGCTCAACTCGATCTTGAGGCCAGCAAGGTGCGTATCGGACAATATGGCATTGATACGAATAGGCCGGTCGGCAATCTTAGCTAGCTCACCCTTGAGGGCTGCCGCCTTGATCTTAGACAGGGTATCATGTTGCCGGGTATCCAGACTGAGGCCACGATCTGCGGCCTTGGCCTTAATCCGGTTAGCCATCGCCTTTGATAGTGGCTTGTTCAGTAAGTCTTTAGAGAAGCTGTATTCCGGGAACCTGTCGCAAATACGCGATATTATGGCCCGGTTGGTTTGCTTGCTATCTGCCGTCCCGGTTAGCCAGCTATTAACAATCCCGTCAATGAACTGGGGATAGCCAGCGGGCTTCGGCTTGTAAGCCAGCGTCTCAATTCTGGTCATAAGGCCAACGGCCTCAGGGTGGTGTTGCTTATAGCTACCGGCAAAATTAGCAGCGGCTTTGAACATACCTTCCCGCATAAGCTGGGGGTGCGATTTCTGGTCGGGTAGTGCGGTACTCTTGTTATGGTCGGCAGCTTTGCCGATGGCGTCCCTAATACCCTCAGGCAATAGGTCGCTGATATTATCTGTCATTTCATCCTTTGATCTGGCTGGATTAGTGCCGGTTAACTATTGGGAGAACGTCTGATCGAATAGGCCGGTCAAGTGGCGTTCGTTCGTGGCCTTGGCAACTTGCACCCTTTCGGGGCTGGCGTTTGTTTTCCGCTCGGGGAGTACCAATGGCCGGGGCTGGGGATTGTCGGCCTGATATGCCCGCGTGACCATTTTGGCAGGTGTCACACCGGGCTTGCCCCGTTCGGCATATATCGGGGTTTGCACCCCAAGTAATTCACAGGTGGCCCGTAGGCCGATCATTACACGCCGGTCGGCGCGTTGGAAATATGCCTCGGCTTCGGGGCTGTTTAATATCCCGTCATTGACGGTGATTGTAGTCAATTCAGTTTCCTTGTTTTGGGTTGATATGGGGGCAGGTGAAGGCGGGTGCATTCTGTCCCGCGAATTATAGAGATACCGCCCGGACGCGCCTACGCTTCGCCACGCCCGGTTACATCCGTTCGATAACCCCCAGTCAGTTCACCGTAAGCACCGCCGTACTACTGGGGTGATTGCTGCTGGCCAAAGCCTGAGCGCACTACGCTGATCTAGCGTAGCCGACTGGGAGTTATCGAAGGGATGGTTCTAAAGCTTGATGGTATCAATTCGCTTCTATGTAAGACGGTATCAGTTCACCGCCACCCCTGCGGATGGCCGCCAACGTTCTCCATGTAAGACGGTACCAATTCACCCGCTAGCCCCGGAACAATACCTTTTCACACTAGCAACCGAGATACCGAATTGCACTGCCGTCTCTTTAATGCTGGCCTTGCGATCAACTCGCCACGCTGCCACCGCTGCCCCGTCATGGGCCTTCGGGCGGCCAAGGCTCTCTTTGCCCCGGTGCGTCTTGCCTGTCTCTGCGAGTGACTTGCGGGCTTTGGCGCGGCCATCGGCGGTACGCTCTACAATCTTGCGGCGTTCCATTTCGGCAACCTGTGCCAATACAGCTAGGATAAGTTCGCCAACGCCCCGGCCTATCTCCCCTAGGCCATGTACGTGCACCGTCACCCCTAGGTCAATCAATCGGCGCACGGTGAACTGTACGTCCAGTGCATCCCGGCCAAGGCGGTCCACCGCATATACGTGTACGGTATCCCCGGCCCGAACGCCCTCTAGCAGCTTGGCGAACTGGGGACGGTCTGCGGCCATGATCGACCCGCTTACGCCTTCGTCTGCATATTCGCGGTGGAAGTCCCCGCCCATTGCGTTGCGCTGGGCTTCAATGCTTTGGTCCCCGGTCGATACCCGGTAGTATGCTATGCGGTGCTTTGTCACGGGATGGCTCACAAGTTAGGGTTGCTGATTAGCTGGCTCATAAGCTGGACCACTAACCCTGTCAACCCTATCATTTGGGCCTAGCGCCTAAGTTACAAGTTATGAGCCTATGTAATTCGGCGCGGGCTGGGCACCCCCGATGGGGGAGATATGAACTTACGTTTGATCGGAGTTGCCCCCTTGTATAACTACGTTATTTTTTGGTCGTGGCACCAATCGGTTTAGCTAGTGTAATCAGGTAGACACCGCTCTTATCCAACATAAAGCGAAGGCCCATATGGCTGTATTCCATAAACTTGAATACTGACGTTATATCTTCTTTTGTTGGCTTCCCCAACTTGTCACGCAAATCTGCTTCGGAAGTACCTGCCCGGATGCCTGCCAGCTGTTGACAGCCTGTACGGGGGCCATCCGAAGAATCCATGCAGGATATGGACAAAAGCCGATTTTTGTCGGTGTCAAATTCCACATCCACCCAGCCATTGCCCTTGATGTACCGCCATTTGTGGAACTCTTCTAACGCCCGTCCGGGTGAAGGGTCACTCATGTCGATGTTGCCTGACTCGTTCACGTCTAAATCGTCACTCACTTTCCAGCCCGGTCGGTCTGGGTCGTCTCGGAAGGGCGTCATAACTTTTGTCGGGTATCCCAGTTTGTAACCGACTTCGTTCTTAGTCGAGCCAATTGTAACACCGTAATATGAAACGGGAGGAGAAGGCATGGTCAGCGTAATAGTGGCGGGGAATGCTGCAACGTACATAGCTCCAGCCCCTAAAGCCGCTCCACCCAAAACAAGAGCCAGGTTCTTTAAATATGGAGCAGGTTGTTTATTGTTGTGCATACCGATACTCCCCGTGTGATGTAGATTTGCACAATATCGCCACTGGTCGACAAGTCGAGTGCAATACCGGGAATAAATAGGAAATGATTGGCGGGGGAGGGTAGCATGAACTTTGATGGCGCGACTTGGACAGGTATCGTAGGAACCTTAGGGGTCACATCGGCGATGGCTGCGGGCGCCGCTTATATTTTGTTCCGCTATCTCGGCGATAAGTGGCTTACAAGCAAGTTCGACGAGAGGTTAGAAAGCTACAAACATTTACAGCAGCAAGAGTTGGAGCAGTTACGATTTCAAATAAACAAAACATTCGACTGGACTGTAAAACTACATACCCATGAGTTTGAAATACTTCCGAAGCTGTGGGAGCTGGTCAATGAAGCCTACTATAGCGTGGCCGAGTTTACGTCTCGCCTGCAACAGTACGCAGATTTGAACAAAAGTCCTCCCGCTGAGATGGATTACATTCTAGAAAACAGTGGATTACCGGAATATCAGCAAATTGAAATACGAGCCGCTGCCGACAAAACTGAGGTACACCGCGTTTATATATTTTGGAAAAAGTACAACGCGGTGGCAGTACGGTTCCAAGCATTCGATAGATATGCAACATCTAAGACAGTCTTTTTGCAACCAAATCTGATGGATTTGATTGAGCAAATTCGAGAGCTAATGTCAGATGCTTTGGTGGAACAGGAAACTGAGCACCGCCACCCCGATCCGAGGGCGGGGCGTTTCGCAAATTGCGACCTATTCCATAAGGAGGGGCCAGAGATACGGAAGCAAATCCAAAGTGCAATTAAAGACAGACTTTGGAGTTCCAGCTCAGTGTAGTGACCGTTCTAGAAACAGCATCCGCCTGTCACGTCCTAACCTTTTTTACCAATCGACTTGCTTTCCTGTTACATCCGTCTATTACGTACACCACAGTCATCAATAAAAAGCCGTTATATTACAGTCATTTAATGTGAGTTAGGCCTACTCCCCTAGGCTCCACCAATTTTCCCTTACGCATGTGTTTATTGTTTAGATTACATAACAACTAAACAGTAGTGTTCTTAACTGTCCATTTTTACAGCTAACTCAAGCTCTTGTTTGTTGATCTCCGCAGAGGTGCGGCGTTTGGGTGGCGCTCTTGCTGCAATCACACTCCTCCGCAAAGCCCCTCTGCACCGTGATTTCAAACCGGGGACTGTCCGGATTTTTGCGCAGTTGACTTTTGCCTATCCAAAGCAGAACAAAACCATATGACACAGACAGCAAAAGTTGTTGCGATTTATTCGCTTAAAGGGGGCGTGGGCAAAACCTCGCTCGCGGTTAATCTGGCTGCGGAATCGGCAACGCAGTTGGGGCGGCGGACGTTACTGTGGGATCTGGATCCCCAATCGGCGGCAAGCTATATCCTTGGCCGAGATGATGACGCAATGTCGGGAAAGAAAGCGCGGGCGGCATCGGTGTTTGAAAAAGACCTGTCGCCGGATAAATTAATCCTCAGAACCGCAATTGAAAATCTTGATCTCCTCCC
This sequence comes from Sphingomonadales bacterium, assembly GCA_043760355.1. Taxonomy (GTDB): domain Bacteria; phylum Pseudomonadota; class Alphaproteobacteria; order Sphingomonadales; family Sphingomonadaceae; genus Sphingorhabdus_B. The sequence goes on along the minus strand of JAYUPC010000034.1, from coordinate 23,062 downwards.
CGCTGACGTCTCTTTGCGTGCGCTTGACCACATGCTGTTTGCGATTGGCAAGAAGAAGCGGTTGGCGAAGTTGATTGAGGTGCTTGCCAAAAAATATGACCGGATAATTCTTGATTGCCCGCCCGGTCTAACTGAAACCAGTCAGCAAGTAATGCGTGCCGCCGATATGATATTGGTGCCGGTGATCCCGTCGCCGCTCTCGCGTCGTGCACTGACCGAGGTGGTTTCTTATCTGGAGCGTGAGCATAAGGACCCTGTGCAATTGCTGCCTTTATTCTCTATGGTCGACGCGCGGCGCAGTCTGCACCGCGGCGCAATGGCCGACGAACCTGATTGGCCACGTATCCCTTATGCCAGTGTGGTTGAACAAATGGCGATGCACCGCGCCCCGCTGAACAGCTTTGCCAGACGCACTGTAGCAGCCGAGGCTTTTGCGATGCTGTGGCGGGCGATTGATAAGAAACTTGTAGCCCCAAAATTCTGATCTGATTCGAACTGGGGGCATATGTTCAGTGGAATATTCACCTTTGTTCATCTGGGGTTAAAGTAATAAATTCGCGTGATATTTCTTCTAATCGCAAAAGAAAAACCGAAACAGGATCAGCCGAAGCGTAGCGGCGGTTGAAACGAGCCGTCAAAAATTTTTGTCGTGCATGTATCAAAATTACCACTCAAATTATTGTCGAGACCACGCAAGAATAAGGTCTTTCATGAAGCCGGAAATGCGCTTCATGTTTCGATAATATCATACTTCCCGGAGCCATTCGGGGTCGCAATTAAGGAGAATATCATGTTTCGCATTATTACTACTGTAAGTGCTCTTGCGCTTACCACAATCGCAGTTTCGTCATTTGCGCAAACCGCTTCGCCAAGCAGCGGCATGCCCAATACCGGGTCGATACAGGAAACTCAGGTACCACCAAGTAGCCCGCCAATGTCGCAGCCAGCGCCCGAACCAGCCCCGGCCCCCCAAAACAGCGCACCGACACAAGACCCTGCTGCACCTAAAGCTGCGGCTGTCAAAGAAGTGGTTGAGAGTGAATTCCCAACTTATGACGCCGATAAAAATGCGTCATTAAGTAAGGTCGAATTCACAAAATGGGTAACCGCACTGCGTGAAAAATCGGATGCGTCACAAGGTAAAACCGAAAAGATGCCAGAACCCGAAATGGCCAAATGGACAACCAGTGCCTTTGCTGCGGCCGACAAAGACAAAAGCAAAAAGGTCACCAAAGAAGAAATGATGGCGTTCCTGCAAGGTTAAGTTTTTCTTGCCAAATCTATTAAAAAACGGCGGCCGGCAAATCGGTCGCTGTTTTTGATGTATGGATACTTTTTGACACCAAAAACATTCACCGCGCATTCACACTTCTAGTGTGATATTAGAAACGAGGGTGCAATTATAAAGCCAACGAGCTTCGTATATTGGATGGGGAGAATGTTATGAAAAATTTATCAGGCGCATCATTTGCGCTTTTGTCACTGACGACTTCGCTTGCAACGCCGCAAATGGTAGATGCCGCAGAGCCTGGCGCGGTTGAAACGGGGTCAGATAACGCCTGTACCGTATCGAGTTCGGAAGGAGGGACGATGATCGACGCTTCCAACCGCCTCAAGGTATGGCAGCTGATGCAAGGTCAGAGTGGAAGCTCGGCCATGCGCGTGAAATTCACCCCCGGTAACGAGGGGAACCCCCCGATTGTAAGTTATCACGCGATCAATACCAAAGGGACTGGCGGCAATAATGCAAGGGTTCGTGCGGGCGACGCGGGCGACGCGCTAACATCCCCGCTAGTCAGTAAGCATTGCGCGCAAGGCAAGCACTTCAAAGACGCCACGATCGTTTCGAAGCAGCACAAAGACCATATAGAAATTGGAAGTTGGTCATTGCGCTGTGACACGTCAGGCGACCCGTCCGATCCTATCGTCACGGTACATCTGTCGTTGCCATCAAGCAGCAAGGCGACGTTTCAGGATATGCACTTCTCTTCGGCTGACGGCGTGACGATGATTTCGGGCGGTGGCCCCGGCGGCGGTCCCCGCGTTCAGGCGCGCTGTGCAGCAGCAGATCCCTCCAGCGATGCAGCGGACTTGCTGCTTCCGGCAGTGCAAAAATAGATTGAGCATACGGGGAGCCTAAAGATGCTCCCCCGAATTTTCAGAGCGGTAATTCTGGCCTTTCGACGGGCAGTCCCCTATGGAATTGGCATGCTTGCCATCATCCTCTCCGCCATTGTTATGACCTTAATCGTCGGCGTTCGGTATCTGTTGACCAGCGGAGCGTTTGCGTGGGTGACCAGGATTAAACATCCAGGGCTTTATTCCGGGCTTACGCCACAGATAAAGCGCGAGGTTTTCTGGTCGCTTGCGAGTGCGGCGATTTACGGGATTCCGGCCGGGATAGTCGCATGGGGTTGGGATAATCTGGGCTGGACAAGGCTTTATACAAGCTTAAGTGATTACCCGCTTTGGTATCTGCCGGTTTCGATCCTGCTCTATCTTGCGGCCCATGACACATGGTTTTATTGGACCCACCGGCTGATGCACCGCCCGTTCTGGTTTAAGGCGGCTCACGCAGTACATCATGAAAGCCGCCCTCCAACCGTTTGGGCGGCCATGTCTTTTCATCCTTGGGAGGCTCTAACCGGCGCGATTGTTATTCCGCTGCTCGTATTCGTGATCCCCATTCACATTGCCGCATTGGGGGTTGTGGTAACCATTATGACCATTATGGGCATTACCAATCATATGGGTTGGGAGATGTTTCCACGCTTCATGGTTAACGGGGTATTAGGACATTTGCTGATAACAGCAACGCATCACCAGAAACATCACGATGCATATCGGGGAAATTATGGGTTATATTTCAGATTTTGGGACAAAGTATGCGGCACCGATCTCGGTTTGGGGGATTGGGGCACTGGTAGCGCTAAGCATGGGCAGCACTCTTACCGCAAGCAGCGGGGTTGATGTTGGCCTGAACGTGAGCGGCCTTCGTAATGTAAAGGGCCAATTGATGGTCTGTTTGACCAAAAACCCAAAAGCGTTTCCGGATTGCAGCAAGGATGCGAATGCGGTCAAGCGCATTGTTCCGGCAAGCGATGCCGCCAATATCCGTTTCTCTGGTATCGCGCCTGGCACCTATGCGGTTGCCATCGTCCATGATGAAAACCGCAATAACAAAATGGACTTGACCGTCTTCATTCCCAAAGAAGGTTTTGCCTTTTCGCGCAATCCAGCCATCGGCATGGGCCCTCCAAAGTTTAGAAGTGCCGCGTTTACCGTTGGCGCGGTGGATGCCAGCCTGTTGGTGAAAATGAAATATATGTTTTAACAACGGGTGTAAATTAACCCGTTCATAACGTAAATAACGCATATTGCTTCTGATATCAGGGAGCACTCATGCATGTTTCAGCAGCGTTCATCCGAATTTGCCATTGATGGTAGCCAAGCCGTTTCCTCGCTTGCAGAAATTCTCGGCGCGTTTTCCTATGCCTTGGACCTCACCGAAGGACAATCCACCGGACACAGTATCCGTGCCTGTTGGATAGGAACCAAGCTTGCCCAAGCCATCGGCCTTGAAGGCGCTGAACTGCATGATATTTACTACGCAGTATTGCTCAAGGATCTGGGGTGCAGCGTCAATGCCGCCCGCGTTGCTGAAATGTTTGCTGGCGATGACCGAAAGCTAAAGGCCAGTTTCAAACTGATCGGGCCGGATCAGAAGGATTTTGCCGACTTCATCATGAATGAGGTCGGTGTGAAGGCGCATGCGGACATACGTGACGGTGCGATTGCCAATCTGTTTGAAAACGGCGCAGATATCATGACCGATATCATGTCGACCCGCTGCACACGCGGCGCAGACATCGCCCGTAAGCTAAGATTTTCAGAAGACGTCGCAAACGCCATCGCGCATTTGGATGAACATTGGGACGGATCGGGATTGCCGCTAGGTATATCTGGCGAGAATATCCATATTGGCGGCCGTATTGCTTTGATCGCTCAGGTTGCCGATGTGTTTTTCAACGCACGCGGCGCAGAAGCCGCTATGGCCGAAATCCGTGCACGCAGCGGAACATGGTTAGACCCCGAATTATGCGACACATTCCTGCAACTCGCCAGTTCACCGATCTTCTGGGTCGCGCTTGCTTCTGAGACTATTGAGGAACAGATTTTGGCGATGGAACCCGCCATGCAGTCGGTGTTGGTCGATGAAGACTATCTCGACGATATCGCTAATGCTTTTGGTCAGGTTATCGATGCGAAAAGCCCCTTTACCGGCGGGCATAGCGAGCGCGTCGGGCATTATACCGACCTGGTTGCAGCAGAACTGGGCTTGGATGCCGACACCCGCCGGTCACTTCGCCGTGCGGCGATGTTGCATGATGTCGGCAAGCTTGCGGTGAGCAGCAGCATCCTTGAAAAACCGGGTAAGCTTGACGCAGCTGAATGGGAAATCATGCAGAGCCACGCGCTGCACACGTTCAATATACTGAGCAAGATTGCACCCATGCGTGACATGGCGGTGATCGCGGCAGCCCATCATGAGCGGTTGGACGGCAAAGGATATCCACTGGGCATTGATCATAGCATCCTGTCGATTGAATCGCGGATCATCACGATATGCGATATCTTTGACGCATTGACCTCTGAACGGCCATATCGCTCGGCCATGTCGGTGGCAGCAGCGCTGGATGTCATGGCAGGCGAAGTGGATACTGCAATTGATAGAGATGTATTCGCGGCATTAGTGGCAAAGGTCTCGCAAGGCATACCAACAGCAGATTTGCCGACTTTCGATATCTAAACACTTTAATGTGAAGCGGTATAAAATACTGAAATTTGCTCTGTTCATCTTGCTGTAACGTTGGTTGAGCAATGTAAGTTTTGTTATCAAGTTTAATTTTCGACACTATTTAGAGCAGTATAAAGGACACATATATGCGCGAAAGCACTTCAATCCTCGCCCTGACTTCTGCTGCTGGTATATTGATTGCCGCTACTAATGGGGCAAATCTGAATGGCGTGGAACAAACAACAACGTTGAATTGTAACGGCGGTCCGGCATCGATTAGCGGCGTGGACAACAAAGTTTCGATTACAGGTAATTGTTCAAGTTTACTGGTTGACGGCACAGACAATGAAATTCGCATTAGCATTACGTCACGGGCTAACATCACCGTTAAAGGCATGGATAATCGCATTTATTGGACGGGGCCTAAAGGCAGCAAGCCACGTGTAAAAATCTCCGGTGTGGACAATGCGGTGCTGCGCGCAAAATAATATGGCTGGATGAAAATGCCCATCTTGCAAAAGCGATTTGCTATTCCAATAACTAACGTTAATTAGTCTTATTCCCCGGGGAGTCGAACGACTGAGAGGTGGTGCTGTAATGCCCGCGACCCGCTGAACCTGATCCGGATAACACCGGCGGAGGGAGGGAGCGGTTATCATTTCGACACCGCCCTCGCTTCGAATTTTTGGAGCGATTAACATGGCTGACATACCCACCAAAACCGAAATTGGCGTAACTACGGGCGCGATCCGGGGCAGTAAGAAAATTCACGTCGCCGCCCAAACCGGCAGCGGCGTTCGTGTTGCCATGCGAGAGATTTATCTCGACCCGAGTTGCGATGACGCGCCGGTGCGGGTTTATGATACCAGCGGTCCTTACACCGACGACAATGTCCTGATCGACATCAGCAAGGGCCTTGCCGAACTGCGCGGTGACTGGATCCGGGGACGCGGCGATGTGGAAGAAGTCACCCAACGCGAAGTGCGCCCAGAGGATAACGGACAGCTTGGCCCGGATAGGTCTGGCGGGGTCGCGCCGTTCCCGAATGTCCGCAAGACCGTCCTGCGCGCCAAACCCGGCGCCAATGTTTCGCAAATGCACTATGCCCGCTTGGGGCTAATCACCCCCGAAATGGAATATGTTGCCGAGCGCGAGAACCTTGGCCGCGCCCGCCTTGCGGAATATAAGCGCGACGGCGAGAGCTTTGGCGCGGAAATCCCCGATTACGTCACCCCGGAATTCGTCCGCGACGAAATCGCCCGGGGCCGCGCAATTATCCCCAACAACATCAACCACCCCGAGAGCGAACCGATGGCCATCGGCCGCAATTTCCTTGTTAAGATCAACGCCAATATTGGCAACAGCGCGGTCGCATCTGACGTCGCCACAGAGGTCGACAAGATGGTCTGGTCGATCCGCTGGGGCGCGGACACCGTCATGGACCTGTCCACCGGTCGCAATATTCACGACACGCGCGAATGGATCATCCGCAATTCGCCTGTGCCGATTGGCACTGTGCCGCTCTATCAAGCGCTGGAAAAGGTCGGCGGCGTTGCCGAAGATCTGACCTGGGAAATCTTCCGCGATACCTTGATCGAGCAAGCCGAACAGGGCGTCGATTATTTCACCATTCATGCGGGCGTGCGCCTGCCGTATGTCCCGCTCGCCGCCAAACGCGTGACGGGCATCGTCAGCCGCGGCGGCAGCATCATGGCGAAATGGTGCCTCTATCATCACCAGGAAAGCTTCCTCTACGAACACTTCGATGACATTACTGAGATTATGAAGGCGTATGACATAGCCTACAGTCTTGGCGATGGCCTGCGCCCCGGCTCCATCGCCGACGCCAATGACGAAGCACAATTTGCCGAGCTTTACACGCTGGGCGAGCTTACCCACCGCGCGTGGAAATCCGATGTACAGGTGATGATCGAAGGGCCCGGCCATGTGCCGATGCACAAGATCAAGGAGAATATGACCAAGCAGCTTGAGGTATGCGGCGAAGCGCCGTTCTATACGCTCGGGCCGCTGACCACCGACATCGCGCCGGGATATGACCATATCACCAGCGGCATTGGTGCGGCGATGATCGGTTGGTACGGCACGGCGATGCTGTGCTACGTCACGCCCAAGGAGCATCTGGGCCTGCCCGACCGTGACGATGTGAAGGTCGGTGTGGTGACTTACAAGCTGGCCGCGCACGCAGCGGATTTGGCAAAGGGCCACCCGGCGGCACAAGTCCGCGATGACGCGCTAAGCAAGGCGCGGTTTGAATTCAGATGGCGCGACCAGTTTAACCTGAGCCTCGATCCGGATACGGCGGAGCAATATCACGACCAAACGCTGCCAGCCGAAGGCGCAAAGACCGCGCATTTCTGCAGCATGTGCGGGCCTAAGTTTTGCTCGATGAAGATCAGCCAGGAAGTGCGCGAATTCGCGCGGTTGCAGAATCAGGGGAGCGAAGGGTTTATCGCTACCGAGGAAGCAGAGGCTGGCATGGCGGAGATGAGCAAGGTCTATGATGAAACCGGGCGCGAGTTGTATATGGGCGCAGGGGACAGGGAGCATGATTGAGGGTTGAATTTAGTTCACTGTTACCGCGATTACTATCGCGCACAAAAAAAGGGGCAACATCGCTGCCGCCCCTTTCTTTGAACTTCTACGATTTGCACTGCGCGAAATTTAGCCCTTGGGCATGATCACCGTGTCGATGACGTGGATGACGCCATTAGTGCATTCGATGTCGGCGCTGGTTACTTTTGCACCGTTAACAGTGACGCCATCAGTGCCGTCAACTGTTAGCGCTTCACCGTTGACTGACGCAGGCGACAATGTCTTGCCTGTTACGTCAGCAGCCATCACCTTGCCACTCATCACATGCAGCGTGAGGATCGCGGTCAGTTTGTCCTTGTTTTCTGGCTTGACCAGATCGGCAATGGTGCCTTCGGCCAACTTCGCAAAAGCGTCATCAGACGGTGCGAATACCGTAAACGGACCCTCACCCTTTAGTGTATCAGCTAGCCCAGCTGCTGTGACGGCGGCGACCAATGTTGTGAACGAGCCTGCGGCAACCGCAGTATCAACAATATCATGCATAAAAAATCAACTTTCAAAGCTCCGAATAGAGCAAACAAGATATGGGAGCAAAAAAAAGATAATCAACCGGTGTCGAGCCTAGTATGTAGAAATATCCATTACGGTGACAGGTGTGGACGGCGCTTTGTAGGATTTAATTCGTTTGCAACGAACCTCCACGGTGTGATTGTCTAAAGTCCCATTACGGTGACAGCCATTACGGTAACAGGTGCAATAACCCCTTAACTTACCTTCACGCATGCGAAAACAGCCGCACATCCTTCGCCAAGCTTATAACGAAGTCGCGCAGCAACGATATGTCGGCGTCAGCAAATGCGGCCATCGTTTAGAAAGACAGCGCTACACACGATTGCGTCAGTTTTCCGCGAATTTCCAAGCGTCACATAACCGAAAAATAGGGTTCTGGAATATCGGTGGCACGTGCATATTTACCCATTTCATGTTTCGAGGAAATAATACCAATTAGGGCGACAGTCACAGTAACCGCTCACCCTACGTACCTATCGCCTTGCAAAGTAGAATTTCCCCTGCCACCAAGACAAGGTTATCGCTAGCCGTCCTATCGCTTTATGGGCTTGCAATCAGCTTCTTTGTTCTCGCTTATTCCACAGACACCTCCCTGCAAGGCACAAAAACGGTTCAGGTGTGACTTTAGTGTGACCTCTCACATGTGACGCGGCCCGGATCGGCCTTCATGAAAGCTACAAAACAAAAAACCCTTGCGCGCCTGACAATCCCCGCCTAATGGCTCCACTCCAGTGCACCCGTAGCTCAGCTGGATAGAGCATCAGACTACGAATCTGAGGGCCGGGCGTTCGAATCGCTCCGGGTGCACCATTTCCTCTCGTGTATGAGAGTGGCTTTCCAATATGACCACACTAACCAAAACCGCCATCATCCTCTTATCGGGCGGCCTTGATTCCATGGTCGTTGCGGCCTTGGCCAAAGAGGCAGGGTACGCGCTGATCGCGCTGACCATCGACTATAACCAACGTCACCGGATCGAGCTGGAATCAGCCACCAAGATCGCCGTGCATCTGGACGCGATTGAACATATCATCTTGCCACTTGACCTCACCCGTTTTGGCGGTTCGGCGCTAACTGCGGATATTGATGTGCCAAAGGACGGCGCGGACGGGGATGCCATTCCCGTCACCTATGTTCCGGCGCGCAACACGATATTCCTCTCGCTGTGCCTGGGACTAGCCGAAGCACGAGGGAGCCGCGATCTTTGGATCGGGGTCAATGCGCTGGATTATTCGGGCTATCCCGATTGCCGCCCGGAGTTTATCGCCAGTTTTGAAGCCATGGCCAATCTTGCCACCAAGGCCGGTGTAGAGGGCGCTGAGAGAGGGATTGGGGGCTTTACTGTCCACACGCCGCTGCTTCATTTGGGTAAAGCACAGATCACATCGGAATGCGCACGGCTTGGGTTGGACGCGGGGATGAGCTGGTCTTGCTATGACCCGACGCCCGACAATAAGGCCTGCGGCCATTGTGACAGTTGTCTGCTGCGCGCCAAGGGATTTGCCGATGCCGGGCTGGTTGATCCGACGATCTACGTATGAGCATCATTGTTAAGAGCTATGCAGTCAAAGAGATATTCCTGACACTTCAGGGTGAAGGCGTTCAGTCGGGAAGGCGCGCCGTGTTCCTGCGTTTTGCCGGATGCAATTTATGGAGTGGCCTAGAGAAAGACCGCGCTAGTGCGGTCTGCCAGTTTTGCGATACCGATTTTGTCGGCATGAACGGCGAAAATGGCGGGCGTTACGAAGCAGGCGCGCTCGCGGTGAAAGTCGCTGAGCTGTGGGGCGAGGGTGCTGACCACCGCTATGTCGTGATGACCGGCGGTGAACCGATGCTTCAGGTTGATGCGGCCATTGTCGCCGCCCTGCATGACGCCGGTTTCGAAGTAGCTATCGAGAGCAACGGGACTATTGCAGTTGAACCAAGCGTCGACTGGATATGTATCAGCCCAAAGGCCGGGTCCGAAATTGTCCAACGCAGCGGCGACGAACTCAAGCTGGTCTGGCCGCAACCCGGAAGTGATACGTCCGCGATGGAGGGCTGGGGTTTTGCCAATCATCTGATCCAGCCCGTGGACAATGGCAACGATTCGTCCAATTTAGCTAACATAAAAGCCGCGCTCACATTTGTCGACACCAACCCGAAATGGCGTTTATCGTTGCAAAATCACAAGATTTTAGGGCTTCCTTAATAGTTTGGTAAACCCCTTTGACTCCGGCTTTACTTGGTGACACATTCGTTCGTGGAGAGTGTAAAAAAGGGGACGCAAAATGGCGAGAGCCAAACCAGCAAGCAGTATGCGTGCGCATAAAGGCTATGCGAAACGGATGAGCGATCATGTCGCATTCGCCCTCATCATTTACACATTGATGCTGATTTTCATGGTCACTCCGTCAATGGAGAGCAAGGGCACGACGATCCTGCCCTATTTTCTATTGGTTCTATTGGTTGCGGCAGTGATTCCGTCGCTTCGTCGTTTTGAGTATAAATGGAAAATACTTGAGGGCAGCGAACTGGGGGAAGGCGGCTTGGAAACACGCTTTGCATTTGACCGGATCAAGCTGTGGGTCGGGGCGATAGGAATTCCGTTTTTGCTGGCGGCATTGTTCCGGACGATTGCTGCTACATTTTAAGCACCGCTTTGGATTGACGCTGTAAAGCGCCACGCCTAAGTCGGATTGATGTTAAGTCCTGAAAATGCGCTTGATCGCGCCCAAATTCTTGTCAAACAAGCCATTAAAGCTGGTGCTGATGCTGCTGACGCAGTCTATGCCTGTGACGCATCGACCGAGGTGCAAGTGCGTCTTGGATTGTTAGAAGATGTTGCGCGGTCCGAAGGCGAAGAGATCGGCTTGCGGGTGTTTGTCGGACAGAGATCGGCAACGATATCGTCATCAAGCATGAATTCCGATATCTTGAGCGGACTCGTTACCCGCGCGCTCGATATGGCGCGGGAGGCACCTGAAGATAAATACGCAGGGCTTGCACCATCCGACAAGCTTTTGAAGGGGCCCGTTCCCGATATCGACAGCGACGATGGTCGCGATCCCGATCCCGCCGAGTTACGCGAACGTGCGCTAATCTGTGAAGATGCAGCCCGCGCCGTGCAAGGTGTGACCAATAGCGAGGGTGCAGGGGCAAGTGCGGGTCGTTCGATCTTTGCCCTTGCCACCAGTGACGGCTTTGCCGGCGTCAACACATCATCAGGCTACGGCGTTTCGGCGAGCGTGCTTGCAGGAGAAGGCGATCACAAAGAACGCGATTATGATTACCGTTCGGCGCGCCATGAAAGCGACCTGGGTGACATTGTGGCCATTGGTAGATCTGCGGGAGAACGCGCCGTAAAACGGCTGAATCCGGCTATGGTGAAAAGCGGATCAATGCCAATCGTCTTTGATCGACGTGTCGGCGGTTCATTTGTCGGGCATCTGGTTGGTAATATTGGCGGTAGCTCGATTGCACGCAAATCAAGTTTCCTGCTCGACAGTCTTTGCGCGCAATTGTTTGACAGTGGTCTTTCGATCATTGACGATCCGCTGCGGCTTCGTGGTCTTGGTAGTCGTGCGTTTGACGGCGAAGGCCTTCCCACATCGAGGCGTGCTATCATCGATAAAGGCGTGCTGACGGGTTGGCTTATGGAAAGCGCGTCGGCCCGGCAATTGGGGCTGGCTCCATCTGGCCACGCAAGTCGCGGGGTCAGCGGTGCTCCTGGCGTCGGCCCGTCAAACCTGCATCTGGAAGGCGGTACACTAAGTCCACAAGAACTGATGTCGGATATCAAAAATGGGATATATGTGATCGAATTATCCGGCCAGGGTGTCAACGGTGTCACCGGCGACTATAGCCGGGGTGCGGCCGGGTTCATGATCCGCGACGGGCAGATTGCCGAAGCGGTGAGCGAGTTCACGATTGCGAGCAACTTGAAAGATATGTTCGCAAACCTGTCTGCTGCCAATGATATCGAATTCATCCGCAGCACCAATGTCCCGACGTTGCGTATTGATGGAATGATGGTTGCGGGTGGCTAATATTGATTTCGATGCAATCATAAACGCCAGTCGCGAAGCCGCCGCGCTTGCTTATTCTGGATGGCGCGAGGGCGATGTTCCTACTGCAAAAGTCTGGGAAAAAAGCAAAGGCAATCCGGTATGCGATGCCGATTTGGCGGTTGATGCTTTGCTGAAAGAACGGTTGTCGTCGATTGTGCCGTCGGCAGGTTGGCTGTCCGAAGAAACCGTCGACGATGCCGCACGGTTGCAATCTTCGATGATCTGGCTAGTCGATCCGATCGACGGCACGCGTGATTATGTGCGTGGCCGAAGCGGCTGGTGCGTATCTGTGGCGTTGATTGCCAATGGTCAGCCGATATTTGCAGTGATGGCGGCCCCGGCCACCGATCAGCTTTGGGTTGCCAAAACGGGGGAAGGCGTGCGGTGTAATGATAAGCAGCTGACCGCCAGCCAGCGCGCAGAGTTTTCCGGCGCACGCGTTCCGGCCGATGACTTGCCCAAACTGGATCGTGATCTGGTGACAGTGACCAAGCCGAACAGCATTGCAATGCGGATGACAATGGTTGCGTGTGATCGCGCCGATCTGGTCGCGACTTTGCGCTGGGGCCATGAATGGGATATTGCTGCTGCACATCTGGTGGCGCAAGAAGCAGGGGCGAGCGTTACCGATGCGCTGGGCAAGGTGATCCGGTATAATAAAGCAGAGCCCAAGGATTTTGGATTAATCTGTTGTTCCGGAGGGATACATAGGGCAGCCGTGGAGCGTTTAGCGGGTCGGGCTGAAGCTATTCTTAATTCTTAGGCGCTCTGGTCCACAATCCACCGCGCGTCACTATCTTAGGGTTGTTACTTAAGGCCTGCCAATAGGCTTTAACCACCCAAGCCAGCTTATCCGCTTTGCTTGTATACACCCGAGCATCAAACGAAGCAGCACCCTTGCGACGAACCTCACGCGCAATATCGCCGTAAATCCCTGCCGCCGACAGGACGGCCCAATGCGCACGGAACGGCAGTTTGGCCGCACCCATTTTTGCCGATGCTTCATAACGTTCAGATGCGTCGCATAGTCGTTTGACGATTGCGGTAAGGGCTGTGCGATGGTGTGGGGCCATCAAATTTGCTTCGGCAATTTCTGCCTCTGCTAACCACCCTTGCGGCAAATAGCATCGCCTTGCTGCTGCATCTTCAGCGACATCGCGGGCGATATTGGCAAGCTGGAACGCAAGGCCCAGATCACATGCTCGGTCGAGTGTTGCGTCATCGTCTGCGGCCACACCCATAACCACCGCCATCATCACGCCCACGGCCCCCGCCACATTGAAGCAATAACGGTACAGATCGTCTTCGGTCTTGGGGCGCCAATCGGCGGCATCAAGTGCAAAGCCGTCGATCACGTCATCCGCCATTTGTCGGGTTAGACCGCATTCACGGGCAACAATGCCCAAGCAATCAAACGCGGGTTCGCTTGTTGTCTCACCGGATAAGGCTTTGCTGGTAAGCATGCGGATTGCGTCCAGTCTCTCGACAGAATCGCCCACCTCGGCCATCGTCCCGCCATGTTCCTGCCCATCGGCCATGTCATCGCATTTGCGGCACCAGGCATAAAGCAGCCAGACCCGTTCGCGGGTTTGCCTATCGAACAATTTGCTAGCAAGCGCGAAAGATTTTGAACCGCGAGCGATACTTTCCCGGGCATAAGTAACGAGCTCTGCCCGGTCGTTCACAAATCCTCCGCCTTCATCGCAAAGATATTTTTATGCGGTTGATAGACGGTCATCTTGGCAAGCAAATCCTCAATGGATCCTGCAGTCAACAATATCCCTTTATGCGCCTCCCGTACAAAGCCGACATCCGCCATATGTGCATTGAACGCGATCAGGTGATCGTAATATCCTGCGATATTCAGCACGCCGACGGGTTTGTTATGATAGCCAAGTTGTGACCAGCTGACCGCTTCCCACATTTCGTCCATTGTGCCCACACCACCGGGAAGGTTGACGAAACCATCGGACAGGTCGGTGAACAACGCCTTGCGTTCATGCATATTTTTGACCACATGAAGTTCGGTGCAACCACGGTGCGCAACCTCTGCATCGACCAGAGCTTCGGGGATGACACCGATAACTTTGCCACCAGCTGCAAGCGCACTATCGGCAATTGCGCCCATCAAGCCCAAGCGCCCACCGCCATAAACAACGGTGATATCCCGCTGCGCCAGGGTGCGGCCAACATGGCGGGCGGCCTCGATATAAACTGGGTCAGCAGGGCTGGCCGAACCGCAATAGACGGCGAGTGCTTTCACGCTTTCATATCCTCAATCATCAATGCCGCAGTTGCCTTCGCACTTCCAACAACTCCCGGTATCCCGGCTCCCGGGTGCGTTCCAGCACCCACGAAATAGAGATTGTCGATCACATCATCGCGGTTGTGGGCGCGGAAAAATGCGCTTTGCCACAGGACAGGCTCAAGGCTGAATGCGCTTCCATTGTGCGCGGCCAAATCGCGGCCGAAATCGGTGGGTGCATAATAGAAGCATGTCGCGAGGTTTTCGCGCAGACCCGGCAACACCCGCCGTTCGAGCTCATCTAATATCGAATCCTTGAACTTCTCACCAAAGTCGCCGTCCCAATCAACCTTCGCCTTGCCCATGTGCGCAACCGGCGCGAGGACATAGAAAGTGGAATACCCTTCGGGCGCCATTTTCGGGTCAGTGGCGGTGGGGTGGTGGAGATAGAGCGAGAAATCCTCTGGCACCGTGCCGTTCTTGTATATATCGTCAAGCAACCCTTTGTAGCGCGGCCCGAACAGGATCGAGTGATGCGCGACGTCGGGATAGCTGCCCTTCAATCCGAAATGGACAACAAACAGCGAGGGTGACCAGCGTTTTCGTTTCAGTGCTTTGGTCTGTTTGGCACCGCGCGGATGGTTACGCAGGAGAGTGCTATACGCATTCATCAGATCGCCATTGGTGGCAACGGCATCGGCGGTCACGCGTGTGCCGCTCTGTGTTCGCACGGCGACAGTTTTGTTCCCTTGCGTTTCGATCTCATCCACTGGATCGGATAGCATCAATGTACCGCCCAGCTTTTCAAAATGCCGCACCATTCCGGCGACCAATTGATTGGTGCCCCCGCGTGCAAACCACACGCCCCCGCGTTTTTCGATTGTATGGATCAACGCATATATCGCGCTGGTGCTCATCGGATTGCCACCAACCAACAAAGTTTGGAACGATAGAGCCTGACGCAGTTTTTCGCTCTTCACATATTTCGACGCGATGGAATAGACGCTGCGCCATGCTTGATACTTCATCAATGCAGGTGCTGCTTTTATCATGCTGGTGAAATCGAGAAACGCGACCGAGCCAAGTTTCTGATAACCTTCTTTTTCCACGCCCTTGGAATATTCTTGAAACTTCTCATATCCGACCAGGTCATCGGGTGCGATTTTCAGGATTTCGGTGCGCAGTTCTTCTTCGTCATTCGAATAATCATACTCGACACCATCGGGCCAGTTGAGCCGGTAAAACGGCTTTACCGGCATCAGTTCCACATCATCGGACAGCTTAGCGCCCGACAATGCCCAAAGCTCCTCCAGACAAGGCGGATCGGTAATCACGGTGGGGCCGGCGTCAAAAATGAAGCCCTGCTGATCCCAATAATATCCGCGACCGCCCGGCTTATCCCGCGCCTCAATGACCGTTGTTTTGATACCCGCAGACTGCAACCGGATGGCAAGCGCAAGGCCACCAAACCCCGCGCCAATTATGGCGGCTGACTTCATTACTTCTTGCTCCTGATAGCGGAAATAGCCTTACCAATTGGTACCGGAGGCTTACCCAATAATATACGGATTTTGTCCGAGATTG
The DNA here is from genome assembly GCA_043760355.1 of Sphingomonadales bacterium. Taxonomy (GTDB): domain Bacteria; phylum Pseudomonadota; class Alphaproteobacteria; order Sphingomonadales; family Sphingomonadaceae; genus Sphingorhabdus_B. Next base: position 7,263 of record JAYUPC010000034.1, on the reverse strand, counting down.
TGCTTTGACCGGAGTAGAAGCGTGCGATCAATACGGGATTCAGCCGGTAGAAACGTTCGAGTATTTTATAGCGTTCCCGGGGTACGCTGGCACGGAACAGCATTTTGTTGAGCATACGGTAAAATTTTCCGTCTTTCCAATGCTGTTCTGCGCGGCGTTTGAGGATCAGGTGCAGTTTGTCCCCGTCAAGGTCGGCTTGCCCGGCAATGAATATAGCCTGCCTCACTGCATCGGGCAGGGAGTAACTGGTCACTGGTTGGAAGAACCCGCCCCGTGCCCCTGCTTTGGCAACACGCCCGCTACCGCTTGCCCAGTAACTGTCAAGATCGCCGCCCATCACCACAGGCAGAACGCCGTTCTCTTCGCGCAGGACACGTTCTACTTTCCATCCCTTGGTATCGGTATATTCGGCAATCCGTTGCCGCAGTTTGCGCGGGTCATGATCGGGCTTGTCGCTGTAGTAGGTGTCCTCGACAAACAATTTATCGAGCCCGAATGGCAGGACATAGACAAAGCGGTATCCGTCAATCTGTTCAACCGTCGCGTCCATAATGATCGGCCGCGTCAGGTTATGGGGTTCGGACAGCTGCATCAATTGCCCGGTAAACTTCTGCCATCCGCATATCAGATGGTTGAGGTCGGCTGGTCCGCGTGCATCGATAACACCGCCAGCATTAATCCTCTGTGCACCGTCCAGCACCACCAAACGCGGGCTGACCGCCTTTACCTCTCGGCCGGTCATCAAACTGTCGGCAGGAAGCGTATTGCGCAGAACCCAATCGAGACGTTCGGATTCTATCGTATAATAAATCCCGTCCAGTTCGCGAGAATGATCGGGGAAGTGGACATCATGTCCTGACCATCCATAGGTGACCAAGGGTGCGGTCAACCACCGGTTCTCCGGCGCAATGTCGCTCGCAAAAAAGCTCCAGATATGATTGCCACCAAAATGCTGTTCCTGTTCGATCAATACAATCTTCAGGTCAGGGCGTGCTTTCGCCACCGCGAGCGCAATCAGCCCACCCGATAACCCGCCGCCAACAATCGCGAGGTCGCATTTGATATTCTCAAGTGATGCCGTTGCCATATCTGCGGCTTTAGCTCATAGGTTTTACAAGGGAAAGCGTTGTCCCAAGGCTGTACACAGGTTTTTGCACAGGCGACCTGAGTGAGCCATTCTGAAACGACGAATAACCCCTGATTAGATATCACACCCCACCTGTAATGCAGGCTTTCCCTTCCCAACATGTACGGGGATGATACAGGATGTTGGGCGAGGATATTACTGCAACGTAATCGTTACCGCACGTCGGTTCTGTGCCCAGGATTCTTCGTTGGAGCCCATGGCTTGCGGGCGTTCCTTGCCATAGCTGACCGTTTGGATGCGGGCTGAATCGATGCCGAGTGACGCGAGATAGTTTTTTGCGGAGTTGGCGCGGCGTTCGCCAAGGGCAATGTTATATTCGCGGGTGCCACGTTCATCGCAGTGACCTTCAATCGTAATGCGACGGTTAGGATATTTTGCGAGCCACTGTGCCTGGCTCTGTAGCGTCGCTTGATCATCGGCATCGACATTGAAACGGTCCAGATCAAAGAAAATGAGGTCCGAGCTAACCGAACGGACGAAATCTTCCTGGCTTCCGGGAACCACTGCTCCTGCGCCTGCATTGGGATCGGTATTGCCATAGCCTGTACCATCGGCAACAGGGGGCAGGGTCTCCAGTTTCTTCTTACCGCAGCCGGTAACGAGTGCCGCAGATGCCAGTAATATTCCGGCCAGCTTTAGGTTCTTATTCATCGACCTTCTCCTTATTAAAGCGCCCCGCTTAAATTAATCCCCACGAAAAAATCAGGGTAATACGGGTCCCCATGCCGGGTCCGATCCATCAACGGGTGTCGGCAATTTACGTTCATTGCGTCCGGTCAGGTCTACCTGCCAGATACCTGTTTTACCACTATTCTTCTCTGTGCGAAAGAACTGGATGACGCGGCCATTTGGCGCCCATGTCGGGGCTTCATCCTGCCAGCTGTTGGTGAGCAGGCGTTCACCCGATCCATCGGGGCGCATTGTGCCAACACGAATGCCGCCGCCGATATGGGTGTAAGCAATAAGGTCGCCGCGCGGGCTCCATTCCGGTGTCGCGTGACGGCCACTGCCAAAGCTGATCCGACGCTGGTTAGCGCCGTCGGTCCCCATGACATAGACTTGCTGGTTACCGCTGCGGTCGCTTTCAAACACAACCTGTCTGCCATCGGGTGAGAAGCTTCCCCCCACATCGATGCCGGGTGCATTGGTTAAGCGAACGGGTGTACCTCCGCCGCTTGCCGATATCTTGTACACATCGGTATTTCCAGCAACTGCCATGGAATAGAGGATTGTCTGGCCATCGGGTGACCAGCGCGGGGCAAAGGTGGGGTTCTTACTTGTGGTAATCAAGCGTTGCCGTCCGCTGTCAACATCATAGACATAGATACGCGGATTGCCGTCGGTATAACTCAGATACAGGATCGATTTGTAATTGGGCGAATAACGCGGCGTCAGCGCGGTTGATTGTCCGTTAGTGATAAATTTATGGTTCGCCCCGTCTGAATCCATAATCGCCAGCCGCTTGATGCGCTTTCCTTTCGGACCACTTTCGGCAATATAAGCAATGCGGCTGTCGAAGAACGGTTTTTCACCAGTGATCTTGGAATAGATCGCGTCCGAGCATTTATGCGCCGCGCGCCGCCATTCACCTGGGCTAACGACAAATCCCAGTCGTGTTGTTTCACTGCCAAATGTTACATCATAGACATAGCAGCCGATGGTAAGATTGCCGTCGCCACCAACCTTGATAAAGCCTTGGATCAACTGGTCAAAATCACGGCCCTTCCAATCGGCATATTGGGGAGCGGTAACTTCACCGATGCTGATGGCGCGAATGCCGGCAGGGCCCTTGGTTTCAAACAGACCACTGCCGCGCAGGTCCGATGCAATAACCTCGGCGATTTGGCGCGCTAGGTTTGCACTGTTGCCAGCAGGCGTATCTGCGGGTGCCGGCGCCACAAAAGCCGGGACGGCAACGCTGCGCACATCGGCAACATCGACAACAACTTGTTCAGGTCCTTGTGCATCAGGGATTGCAGGCGGAGTTTGTGCAAAAGCCGGTGCTGTACTTGCCAGCATAGTAGCAAGTACAGTCAAACGAAAAACAGATGTCAGATATGCCATGCTCATTTACCTCGTTCTAAATTCCATCGGCCAATTCTTCCAGACATCGTAACTGTCAGCAGGCAGATTTTGATAAGGGGACGCTGCACGGACCGCTTTTAAGACACAGTCTTTGTGAAGGCTGGCTTGCGGACTGTTAGATTCGTTTACGCCGCTTTGACGGACGTTACCCGCACTGATTAAGCCGCCATTGGCAGCGATACTGAGCGTGACACTTGTCAGGATTTGGTCGACATCAACACCGCTTGGCGCGCAACGTTTGAAGAACGGGCTGATCTCGTTTCGCAAGCTAACGGTTACGGCGCTGCGTACTTGTGAGGCGGTTTTCGCAGCAGGAGTTCCAACAGCTTTGCCTTGGCCGCCCGTCTTATTGGCGCCATTTATCGCACGTTCAAAACTGTCACTGAAACTGCTGGGTTTGGCCGGGGTAGTTCCTTTGCCACTGGTCGCGGTTGCGGGCTTGGTTGCCGGTTTTATCGGCGTTACCGGTTTGACCGCAATTTTCTGAACCACGCGTGATTGCTGCGGTTTGGTTATGGCGGGTTGCAGCGGCGTTGGTACTTGCCGTTCAACCGGTTTTTCGATTTGCATTATTTCAGGTGCAGACGGCGGGTCGGCCGGTGCTTCCTGCTCTGCAGGAGCCGCAGGTGCGGGTTCTTCTTGTATCGCATCAGGTGCGGTTGAAACCGGGGCGACTTCACCGACCAAGGATACCGTTATGGGCGCAGGCTTAGGCATTGGCTTGCTTGTAAACAACAGACCGAGCATCATCGCGCCGAGCAGCAGAATATGGCCGCCAACCGCCGTACTCAGGCCTAATTTTTCGACGCGATCCATGGGCTTGGCCTATTCTGCCTTAGATGAACCAGTGGTGACCAAACTCACGGAGTTCAATCCTGCCCGGTTCAGCTCACCCATCACCTGCATCATTTGACCGTAATCAATATCACGGTCACCGCGCAGCATGATCTGGCGCGGATCATCGGGGGTTTGTTTGGCGGCAATGCTTTCAAGCAAGGGAGCAAGCTCGCTGTTCTTTACCGCCTTGGCATCGACGAAGACTTGACCTTCTTTATCGATTGATATTTCAAGCGGTTCGGCTTTCTGGTCAAGGGCATTTGCCCGGCTTTCGGGGAGTTCGACGGGGACGCCAGTAACAAGCAAAGGTGCGGTCACCATAAAGATGATGAGCAGTACGAGCATCACATCAACCAGCGGGGTAACATTGATCTCGGCCATTGGCGCACGGCGGCTTGAACGGCGACGTCCGCGCCCTCCGCCACCCGAAGAGAGGTTCATAGCCACGCCTTAAGCCTCCCGCTCCAGCTCGCGTGACAAGGTGCCGTGAAATCCGTCAGCAAAGCGTCCGAGCCGCGCTTCATGCTGGTTCAACCGGTGCGAGAAGCGGTTATAGGCGATGACAGCAGGGATAGCGGCAAATAGGCCAATCGCAGTTGCAAACAGCGCCTCGGCAATTCCCGGTGCGACAACAGCAAGGCTGGAATTCTGTTCCGCCGCAATTGCAGAAAAACTGCGCATGATACCCCAGACGGTACCGAACAGCCCGACAAATGGCGCAACCGATCCGGCAGTTGCAAGAAAGTTTAACCGGTTAGCAAGTTTGTCAGTTTCTGCCGCGATTGTAGCATCCATTGCGGTGGATAGCCGTTCACGCGTACCCTGACGGTCAATATTTTTGCCATTGGTTGATCGCCGCCATTCGGCAACGCCGGCCGCAAACACCCGCGCCACCGGCAAGTCGCTTTTGCCGTGTGTGGCAAAAAATCCGTCGATATCGCCCGATTTCCAAAACTCGCGTTCAAATTTTTCGGTTTCTCGTGTGATGCGCTGCATTTTGACGATGAAGCTGACAATGATCGTCCATGCCCAGACACTTGCAAGAGCAAGACCGATAATGACGAGTTTCACGACCCAATCGGCGTCCAAGAACAATTTTAGCGGAGAAAATGTCGCTGGCGGTGCGATGAGGAGGATGTACATCGGTGATCCTATTCTTTTTGCTTATTATTCATGATTGTTTCAAAGGCCGCAATCCATTCTTTGGGTTGGCGTAAAGGGCGGCCAGCTGGCGAAATAAAGGCTGCGGTCACATCGGCGCGGAGCAGCAATTCGCCGTCGCGGGTGATTTCCTGTTTCATATCAACGCTCGCGCCGCGCAATGTGTCGACCCGGGTGGTGACGAGCAAGGCATCGTCGAAATGCGCAGGCCGCCTGAATTTCAGGGCCATCGCGGTTACGGCATAGGCGCCGTTTCCGGCTGCGTGTGCTGCCCGTTGGTCAATTCCTGCCCGCTTTAGCATGTCGGACCGCGCACGTTCCATAAAATGCAAATAGCGCGCATGATAGACAACACCGGAAAAATCAGTGTCCTCAAAATACACGCGTTGCGCAAAGTGGTGGTTCGGACCGTCAAAATGACCTTGATAGGGAAGGGGCGATTGCATTGCTTAACGGCTTACCGCAAGGTTTCCTTCACAGGAAGTGGATTTGGCGCGCCAAGACTCGGTTTATCCCGCCAAGGAATCGCTCCGTCACATGAAACACTCTTGTGTTGGATTAACAGCTTCAAAAATAGGTCTTGACTCTTATGTAACCTTAAAGTTACTTATGTAACCCTAAGGTGACTTAACAGGGAGTTGAAAATGTCAGCAGAGGAAATGGCTTTGGCCGAAAAGCTTATAATGCGTCGGGCACGGGTATCCATCATTTCAGGGCTATTCTTTTTGGCCACAATGGCAAAAAGTTTGGGTGTTGATTTCCCTACCAGTCGCCCAGAGACGTTTAAGTTGGCTGCATGGATTGTGTGGGCTGCTATATTGCTGCTTTTACTTGGAGTTGGCGGTGGTTTTTTTCGCGGCAAGGCCGTGCGCTCTTTGATTAATGACGAAACCACGCTTGATAACCGTAGACGGGCTATGGTTGCCGGATTTTGGGCAACGGTGCTGTCGGCCTTTGCACTTTATGGGATTAGCTTTTACGAACCGATTACGGGTCGCGATGCTATCCGTTTATTATTGTCCGCAGCGGTTGGCACGTCGATTATTCGATTTGGCATATTGGAGTTGCGATCCCTTAAAAATGGTTGATCGATTGGAGAACCGATTGCGCTATGCCCGCGTTGCTGCGGGGTGGACACAGGCGGAGCTGGCAGAACGGGTTGAGGTAAGCCGCAAGACCATAAACACTGTAGAAAACGGCGTGTTCATTCCTTCAACGGTATTGGCGCTCAAACTGGCGCGGGCGTTAGGGCGGCCGGTGGAGGGGTTATTTTCTCTCGTTGAATAGATATCAAGCTTATTTTTTGCGGATGAACTTTCGTCCTGACATATGGTCTGGCGCAAAAACGATGTCATGACCTGCATCATATTCAACAGCAGATAACGGGCGGATATTTTGCATGAATGATGTGACCGGGTTTGCCGGACATTCTTTAAGGTCGGTAATCCAATAAGGTGATCGCATACGCGCATCGACTCCCGCGTTATTGCAGCCATCATGCCTGAATGTCACCAAGCCGTCCTCAATCTGTATTAGGGCTTTGGCGCCATCCGGGCCGAGTGCTTTTGGATCGGCCAATTGCCAAATACCGTCTTGCTTGTATCGATTCCCAAATATGGGCCAACTCACCCAGATTAGCGCGAATAGAAGCAAGAGGTTCAGCAAAAGGCTGAGCCGAAACTTCATTTGTCGAACAACCCGTCCTGCATCGCACTCCCGGCAGGCGGGTTAAGTCCCAGATGCTTCCATCCCGGCGGATTGAGCGCACGGCCTCTAGCAGTACGAGCGATCAAACCGAGTTGGAGCAGATACGGCTCAACCACATCCTCGATTGTATCGCGTGGTTCGGATAGCCCCGCCGCCAACGCCTCCACACCAACCGGACCGCCTTTGTAGATATCGGCGATCATGAACAGATACCGTCGGTCCATTGCATCGAGCCCCAGCGCATCAACCTCTAGCCGGTTAAGCGCGTTATCGGCGATTTTGGCGGTTACAACCGGCTCTCCTGCTACATTGGCAAAATCGCGCAC
>JAYUPC010000033.1:0-18117 GCA_043760355.1 Sphingomonadales bacterium | reverse complement strand
ACGAGTTAAAGCCCGCTTACCTGTCAGCAGCCAATCGCAATAATGAGGCATTGAAGCAGCTGCTATTTGATATGGCGATGAGCCTAGGCGAGGATATTTTTCTGGCGCAGAGCGAGGCGCTGCGCACGCGAGCTGACCTTGGTTCCGTGCTCGATACATTCACAGGGCCGATTGCGGTAATGTGCGGCGCGGAAGACAGGCTGTGTCCGCCTGAATGGCATGAAGCGATGGCGCACAAGGCAAAGAATGCGCAACTGACGATTATTCCGGGCGCGGGACATATGCTCCCGCTCGAACAATCCGCTGCCTTTTCGGCGGCGTTGATATCTTGGCTTGACGATTACAAAGGGGATTTTCACGCATGACCAACCGTATCCTTACTACCCATGTCGGGTCGCTACCGCGCTCTGCGGCTGTAACCGATCTTGTCTTTGCGCAAGAACGCGGAGAGCCGGTTGATGCCGCGCAGTTTTCATCCGTCATCGACGCGGCGGTGGATGATGCGGTGGCGCGACAAGTCGCGAGCGGTATTGACCTTGTATCGGACGGTGAGATGTCCAAGATCTCTTACGCGACATATATCAAGGATCGGATTACCGGCTTTGACGGTGATAGTGCGCGGACGCCGCCCAAAGACCTTGAGATGTTTCCGAACTTTTTGGCGCGGCAAGATAAGGGTGGCGGCACGCCGACGTATCGTCGTCCCAAATGCGTTGGGTCGATTGCGGTTAAATCGATGGCACCGCTGAAGGAGGATGTCGCGCATATGCTGGCGGCTATTGCGGCGCACAAGCCAACCGGCGGGTTCATGAACGCGGCCTCACCTGGCGTTATCGCATTGTTCCAGCCCAACGAATATTATCCGACGCAAGACGCCTATCTTGAGGCACTGGCGGAAGCAATGCGTCCCGAATATGAGGCGATTGTTGCGGCTGGATTGTACCTGCAACTCGATAGCCCCGATCTGGGGCTTGGTCGGCACATGATGTATAAGGACCGGAGCGACGCCGAATATCTGACGCTGATCGGCGGGCATGTCGAGGCTCTAAACCATGCGCTGCGTAATGTGCCCGCCGACCGGGTGCGGATGCATGTGTGCTGGGGCAATTATGAAGGGCCGCATTGTTGCGATGTCGAACTTGGCATCATACTGCCGACGCTGATGAAGGCCAAACCCGCGGCACTTTTATTTGAAACATCCAACCCGCGGCATCAGGCCGACTGGAATTATTTCGTCGAAATGGCCGACATCATCCCAGAGGACAAAATCCTGATCCCCGGCGTGATCGACAGCACGACCAACTTCATCGAACACCCCCGCGTCGTCGCCGAACGAATTGAACGCTATGCCAATATCATAGGGCGCGAACGTGTGATTGCTGGCACGGATTGCGGCTTTTCGACCTTTGCCGGTTTCGGCGTAGTTGATCCCGACATTGTCTGGGCTAAGCTGAAAACATTGGCCGAGGGCGCGGAACTGGCGAGTAAGAAGCTATGGTGAGTTTCCGCGAAAAGCTGCGCGCAGGCGATCTCCTCACGGGCACTTGGATCAAGACCCCGCACCCGCATGTGGTCGAGGTATTGAGCTTCTCCAGCCTCGACTGCCTCGTACTCGATGTCGAACACGCTCCCTTTGACCGGGCAGCACTCGACCAGTGCATTCTGGCGGCGCGCGCGGGCGGCAAGCCTATTCTCGTCCGTCCGCAATCAGCGAGCCATGAGCAAATCCTGAACGCGCTCGACTGTGGCGCAGACGGCGTGATCCTCCCCCATATCCGCACTGCCGCCGAAGCCGCCGAAGCCGTCAAAGCGTGCACCTACACAAGTGGAGGGCGCGGCTATGCGGGGAGCAGCCGAGCGGCTGGCTATACTACCAAAGGCATGGCCGCCCACCGCGCCGCTGCGAAGGATGTGGTGGTGATCGCGCAAATCGAGGATGTTGAAGGCGTAGACAATATCGACGCCATCGCCGCTGTAGAGGGTGTCGACGCGCTGTTCATTGGCCGCGCTGACCTGACGATTGCCTACATCGCCGACACGCCAGACGATGCGGTAGTGGTTGCTGCTGTCGACCGCATCGTCGCTGCGGGCAAAGCGGCGGGGCGCACCACTGGCATGTTTTTAGGCTGCGTGGGTGATGTGGGCGTTTGGCGCGAGAAGGGCGCGAGCCTATTCATTCTCGGTTCGGATCATGATTTCCTGTTGCAAGGTGCCGCAAAGCTGGCAGAGGCGATCAGAACCTAAAAAATACTGCAACAAAACCACGCTAGGTGCGTTGTATTAGGTTGGCCTCATTCAAAGGAAACCCATTTCATGGTGCAGTTAAAAGCGGTCATTTTCGGTGCAATCGGCGTTATCGCGGAAACATCGGACTTGCAGCGGCAGGCGTTTAATCTGGCATTTGCGGAAGCAGGGCTGGACTGGAACTGGGACACCGCGACATATCGGCGGCTGCTATCCATCAACGGCGGGCAGGCTAGGTTGCGAGCGTACCGTGAGGAAGATGCCAGCCGATCGAACGTGACCGAAGCTGTGATCGCGACGTTGCACGAACGCAAAACGCATCACTACGGTGCGGTTACCGCAAACGGCACGCTGACACCGCGCCGGGGCGTTGCTGAGCTCATCAAGGCTTGCCAAGATGCGGGTGTCCGCGTTGCACTCTGCACCTCAACATCGGTCGACAACGTAAACGCCATCAAGGCTGCGCTGGGCGATACTCTTGATTTTAGTGCCTTCGCCAGCATCACCACCATCGACAAAATCGCGGCCGTAAAACCCGCCCCCGACGCGTATCTGCATTGCCTGTCACAACTGAGATTATCGGCGCATGAGGTCGTTGCGATTGAGGACACACCCGTCAGCATGGCAGCAGCAATAGCGGCTGGAATTGCGGTAATCGCTACACCGGGCGCGATGACCGACGATCAGGATTTTGTAGGCGCAGCGTTGAAGGTCGATGATTTGGGAACGGTGACGCTGGCGCAGCTGGATGCGGTATTGAAGCTAGCATAAGACCTGTTGCAAATCTGACTTATATTGATTATTATTTAATCATAAGGAGTCAGACTGTATGACAACCCAAACCGTAACTGCGCATGTACCTAAAGACCTAGTTTCAAAAGTCGATGCTATGGCAGCACTGCTTGATCGCCCCCGCGGCTGGGCCGTGAAGGAAGCCTTGGCCGATTGGGTGGCGGTTCAAGAAGAGCGGGAACTCTTGACCCTAAAAGCAATGGAAAGTGTCACCCAAGGCATCGGCATTCCGCATGAGGAAATGACCATCTGGGCCAACAGCTTAGGAACAGACAACCTGCTACCCCCGCCTGAGCCGCGCAAGCTCAGATGAGGATCATCTGGACGCCCGCAGGCGCTGGCGACATCGTAAGGCTATACGCTTTTCTTGCGACCGTTGATCCAGATGCCGCAGCCAAGGCTGTACAGATGCTGCAAAGAGCTCCAGATAACCTCATCACGTTCCCGCGTATCGGTGAACGCTTCCAAACTCTGATGCCGCGTGAGGTGCGAAAGCTTAAAGTCGGCAATTATGAAATGCGCTACGAGATTTACCGCGACGAAATTCACATCCTGAAGATTTTTCACGGGCGGGAAGATCGGTCTTTTGAGGAGGTATAGCAAATGGGGAAATTCGATTTTGATCTACCCACCGAAACTTCCAAACAGCTTACCGAGCTGGCGAGTGAAGTGTCTCGGTTCGCCACGCCGAAACCGACAAAATGGCAAATGAGCTTTGCCGACATTTACGTTTCGGATGATCGGCAACTAGTGGAGAAAATGCCTGCTGAACTCAACGACAAGACTAAATCCATATACGTCTTTCGCATCGTCGATGGGGCGAACAACACCGATGTTGGGGCTGCTTTCAATACTGCAAAGAACGCGAAGGATGGTAGGTCTTACGCTCGGTTCTTAGGCGGTAATTCTGACTGCCTATATGTTGGTAGCTGTCATAAAACAGCTACGGTGTCGCGGCTTAAACAGCATTTTGGGTTAAGCAATTCAGCAAGCACTTACGCCATGCAAATCAGGAATTGGGCGAATGGCTTAAACGGTGGGGTAGAAATTTCAGTTTATTCCTACCACGGGACCGAAATCTCAAGTGAAGTGTTGCAAGCGCTGGAAGATTGCTTGCACTCAAAGCTCAAGCCGATCCTTGGGAAAAAGGGTGGAAAATAGCAGACAGCCTTATACCTCCCCATAATCAATCATCTGCCGTTCTAACTGCGCCGCCATCGCCGCGTGGTCGATCACCGTTTCATCGGCATCGCCTGTAAACACGCTGCTGCCGATTAGTCTCACCCGTTGGCCTGTGGAGTTAGGGCCGCCCACATGATGCCCCATCACGCGCCAGAGGATCGCGGTTTGTTTTTCTCCGACAACAGCATGTTCGAAATAAAATACGGCATCGGGCAATTGGCGAATAAGTGCAGGCAGCCATGCTTGGTCATAGAGATTAAACGCACGACCATTCCATGCCTGATGCAACCAATTGGCAATGTCGCGGGCATCCTCTGGGAAGCCTGGCGGGAGCAGTGCGCTATCGCCGGCTGCACATTGACCTTCGCCGCTGCGCAGTTCACCCAAGGGCGGGTGCACGGGTGGTGCGGCCTTGGCCTCGCCGCAATCCTCGATAACGACTTCGCGCAAAATCCGGCCTTCCTCGCGCCAGACCCAGCGGTGGCCGTGCCATCCCTTTACTTTATAAGCGATCATGTCCCCCAGATCAGCGGTGATGGTAATGTCGCTGGCGTCTTCATTCACCCAAGCGGCGGTGATCGCGTCGCGGCCCTTGATGATGCTCAGGCTATCCTCCCGCACGGCGCGGTGGACATGGCTATCGGCGAGTGCGGCCAGGTTTCGGTCACGGCGCAATGCGACTTCAAGGGATGCCAGATCGCTCAAAGCCCGCCCTCCATTTGGCGCATCAGAGCGACTTCATCAAACACCGTCACATCATCAACAATCACATTATGCTGTATGCGCCAATGGGTAACGCCGAGGATGTAGACCGGTTCGCCGGTCGCCGGGCCATACAGCGCGCCGCCGTCATGTGTGCCAGCGAGCTCCCAGCGCACGGCGATCATGTCGTCGACCGCCGCGACATGCTGAATGGATAGCCGCGCGTCACCAAAGCTTCCAATCAGTGCGGTAAACCAGCCCGCAATCTCGCCCCAGCCGAACAGCCGCCGTCCGCCCGGGCCGTTCCAATGCGCCGCAGGAGAATACGCATCGCGGGTCATCCCGAAACGCCTGTGGTTGAAGATAATATCAAAGAACGCGTGCGCAAAAGCATTTGGGTCTGCTGCCGGATCGGGCAGTGTCGCGGCAGGGAATGGGGTCGTGGAAGCCGACCGGACACGTTCCATCGCCGCCTTTCGCCAATCGGCCTTTCCGCCTTGCGCCTTATCCGCCGCCGCATGTGTGCGGGCAACGGCGCGGGGATGATAGCCCAGCTGAAGCGCCATTGCGCTATAATCGCGGACCAGCCATTCCTCGATAATAAGGTTCTCTTTACACAGGCAATCGGCGATGGTGGTGAAGGTGATGCGCTTTCCGGTCGCGGGGCCGAGTTCTGACGTGCCGAGGTTGGTCGCGGTTGATGTAATGCGGTGCGAGGAGAGATAGGCCCCCTCCCCTTCCTCGGACCAGATAACCGCCTCGCCCGTCAACGTGCGATCCGGAAAGGCCGATAGCGTCCGCGAAGTCCCCGCGATCACCCCGTCCATGCCCAACACCGGCCCGGTCATCAAATGGACAACAATATCCGGCGCATAATGTGTTGCGATCAAACCGACATCCTTCTGCTCCCAAATGCGGTGGGTGCAGCGCAGGATATAATCGACGATGTCGGCATATTCAGGATCAAAGCCGGGGATATACTGATGCGACGCGCCTTGCGGCATCAATATTTGGGCAATGTCGCGGCCACCTACATTGGGGATGGCTGCGGCGGTCATGGATAGACCAGAAAGGCAACCGCACCGGTTTCGGATCGCACCGAACGGGAGAGGCCAGCCGGAAGGCTTATGGTATCGCCCTGTTGCACCAAGAGTTCCCCGTCAGCGCAAGTTAGAAAAAGCGAACCGCGATCAACGAACAGCACTTCTTTTTCGTCGTTGCCGTCCCAATAAAAGCCGTCCCCCGGCGCGATTGCGATGCGGTCCATTTCAAAGCCGTGATCCCAGCCAAGTGGAGCTTCTTTGCCGATAACGGGCACAACGTCAGTGCCTTCGACAATAAGATTGCGCCAAACGATCTCCTCTGCGTCCTGCGCTGTCATCCGGCCGAGCTGAGCGGCATCGTCTTGTGACGTTGGCGTCATCGGCTTTATATTCGCCGGAATGGATTCTCCCGATGCTGTATCGACCAATGATCCGTTTTCCAGCAGAACGAGGCCATAGTCGACGGCCATCTCAAAAACTTTTGGGGCCCATGTCACGCGGCCCGGATCGTCCTGACCCAAAACCGCCCACAAAAATCCCGGGCCGCCATCCTCAGCGGCTTCCGTTGCGGTAAAGCCGCGGAATACGCGTGTCGGAATGGAAATGACGTCGCCGGGCGCCAGTGCAACCTGTGCATCCTCGCCATGTTCGCCCATATCAAAGCGCCAATGGCCGCTATGGACCACAAAAACTTCTGCTGTATCATGGCTATGCTGTGAATTCACGCACCCGGGGGGTTGCCGTGCAGCGCCTATATTATAGCCATGCGGTTCAGCAATATGCACATGCTGCTGCGGATTTTCTGACACACCCGGACCGATGATTGTAAAGTTCTCTTTCGCCTCTGAACCCGGCGTTCGGCAATCGATAAACGCATTGTAACAGGGAATCAGATTCCCATAGCGCACCAGCCGCCGCGACAACGCTTCTGTAGTCCAGCTTTCGATTCTGGCATTATTCTGGGCCATGAGTTTCCCGCTTTTCCGTCAGTTTCGGGCAAAATCCATCGGCCCTGTAAATAACGGTTTACGGCGATTGCATTCGAAGTCAATATTAGTGACAAGGAAGAGATGAAAATGACTTTTGATAAAGCCCGCTACTGGCAGCTGATTAACGCCCACCCCGATCTTGGCAAAAACCATGCGGCGCTAATCGAGTCGCTATACGCTCCAGATTGCGACTTTAACGCCGGATCGCCGGTTGATCATTGCGCCGGAACCACAGAAATTGCAGCGCGCTTTTGGCAGCCGTTGGTAAACGCCCTCCCCGATCTTGAGCGCCGCACCGATATTTTGATGAGCGGGCAGTTCAAAGACGGAGATTGGTTTGCGTCGACTGGAAATTTTATCGGTCATTTCGAAAATGACCTGTTCGGGATCAAGGCCAGCGGTCGGCCGCAATTTTTGCGCTATGGCTGGTTCGACCGCGTGGTCGGCGATCAAGTCGTCGAGAGCTATGTGTTGCTTGATCTCACGCGGCTGATGGTTGAAACCGATCAATGGCCACTGCGCCCCCAATTAGGCGAAAGCTGGTCGCTTGCGCCCGCGACGCAAGATGGCGTGACCCTTGGCGCGGCGGACCCTGTTAAGTCAGAAAAGAGCTTGAAGCTGGTTGAGGCGATGATCGCGGGGCTCATGTCCTATGACCAAAAATCGCTTGCCAGCATGGGGATGAAGAGATTCTGGACACCGCAATTCCAGTGGTACGGCCCTGGCGGTATTGGCAGCGCGCGCGGCCACGCCGATTATGAACGCGTACATCAAGGGCCATTTCTAAAGGCATTTCCCGACCGCATCGGCGGGAACCATAAATGCCGGATCGGCGAAAACGCTTATGTCGCGTCAACCGGTTGGCCCAGCATCAACGCGACGCATCTGGGCGATGACTGGATCGGCATTCCTGCAACTGATAAGCGCATCACGCAACGAATTATGGATTTCTGGCGGCGGCAGGATGATATGCTCGCCGAAAACTGGGTGTTCATCGACATGGTCGATTTGATCGGCCAGTTCGGCATCGACTTACTACCCAATTATAAAAGGGAAATAGCATGATCCGCGCCCAAGAATTCACGCAAGGCCGCCGCTTTGGAGCGCTTGCCTTTTTGCTCGTCGCCTATTTCTTCTATGCCTGGTCATGGAACACCGTCGATATCCTT
Organism: Sphingomonadales bacterium; assembly: GCA_043760355.1. Lineage (GTDB taxonomy): Bacteria > Pseudomonadota > Alphaproteobacteria > Sphingomonadales > Sphingomonadaceae > Sphingorhabdus_B. The sequence goes on along the minus strand of JAYUPC010000033.1, from coordinate 9,996 downwards.
CGCCCCTATATTAAAGAAAGCCTCGGCCTGACCGATTTGCAAGCAGGGTCGGCCTATACATTGCAATCGGCCGGTGCGATTTTTGGCGCAGTTGTTATGGGGCAGGTTGCGGACAAGATCGGAAGGCGCAATGCGCTGGTAATTTCGATGATCGGTTACGGCCTCGGCCTGCTCGGTGCGCTGGTCATCACCGATTACACAGGATTGATGATCCAGCGGATCGGGCTTGGGTTCTTTATGGGTTCGATGTTCCCGATAGCCGTCGGTATTTATTCCGGCCTGTTTGCGCGCGATGTGCGCGGCGTTATCGCCGGATTTGTCCTGGGAACTTACAATCTGGCGGTCGCGGCATTGGGTTTTATGTCCGCCGCTGCATTCAAAGCCGGGTATGACTGGAAGATATTGCTCTGGGCTGGCGGCGTGCCCGTCGCCATCGCTTTGTTCGCCTTTCTCGTCATCCCCGATGACCGCCATTTCATCCCGATGGATGGTGCTAGCGACGACGAAGCGGTGGCCAAATCAAAGTTGCCAATCACCGAATTGTTCAAACCCGGTGTTGCCAAGCAAACGATATTGTTGGCAACGATGACAGGTCTCAATTTCTTTGCCTATCAGGCATTCACCGGGTGGGCGACAACCTATCTAAAGGAGGACCGCGCGATACCGGACACTGTGGTCGGCGATGTCCTAGGCTGGCAGTTCATTGGCGCAGCGATTGGTGGCCTTATCTGGGGCTTTATCAGTGATCGTTTCGGGCGCCGGAATGCAGCATGGGGCTTTGTAGCTGCCGCCGCGATCATCCCCGTCTATTTGTTCGTTCCGATGCCGATCGGTCTGCTCGAACTGACCGGCTTCACTTACGGTATTATGCTATCGTGCAGCGCCATCTGGGGGCCGTGGCTGTCGGAGTTGTACCCGCCACATCTGAGGTCAACCGCTGCGTCAATCTTTAACTGGGGCCGCGTAATCAGTATGACCGCCCCGCTCATCACAGCACCACTGGCAGAATCGTTCGGTCGTGCGCCCGTGATGAGTCTTGCTTCGATCAGCTTTCTCGCAGCGGCAATAATCTGGCTGCGTATGCCGGAAACTGTCACGAGGAGAGTGCAACCTTTAGAGATCTAAAATTCAGATACATCGACCAAAATCGGATGTTTAAGTTCGCCCCACGGGCGGCTACGTTATCCGCGGTTCCCCAAACGCACGTAATTGACCAACGGACCTCAGGTTATGAGACGGAAGTGCTTGTATCTAAAATATTGATCTAATATGATATTATGGCCATATTTTGTGATATGCGTTAATTATTGTGTTAGCATTTTCGATATTTTGCCCTAGATCGCACTCTTTTGTGTTAAATTTGACACAGATTGACGTGAAGGCCTGAAAACGCCATATAGTTGAGGGTTTAATCATCGGCGACTGGACGTCTTGGTATTGTAAAGGCGAAGGTCGCTCGCCAGAACTTCGGGCTTTGCTCTTGTTCGATTTTGGCATTTTTGTCAGAATTATGTGCACACCTTTCTGACAAAAGAAATCGATATGCGCAGGCCAGGTATCGACCTGAAGGATAGTATCGCAAACCGGATGGCGGCACATTCACCTTTTGGTGTGTGGGTGCCTGCCGACTTGGCCGATCTTCGGTCACGCGACGCGGTAGATCAGGTGCTTCACTGGTTCCAAGGCACGCTCCAAAGCAAAGCCCCCGTGTCAGAAACCGGTTGTAATCCATTTCGCTGATCCCGTGCAGGGGAAAGCAATCACTGCCGATTTACGCTATGGACTATCCACCTTGCAGACATGGATACAAATATTCCTGTGCGATCTGATTATTAATCGCCCTACCGCACCTGATCGTCAAACCTATGCAGATAGCAAACTGCACGGCTCCAAGTCGCGGAATGCAAGAAGATGAGCGCGGATTTTGATAACTTCCTTGCATCGTCAACAAACGACCGCCGCGATGCGATATTGGCGCGAGCCAAAGGCTCAGCACCGCGGCACAGAATATCGAGAAGGATTTCTGGATTTGCTCGATTATCGGGCACTCGCCGAGCGGGCCGACTATTTCGTAATCGGCGCCGTTGTTAGCATTTCTTGCCGCAAAGCCGTTTGGTTCTGGTCGGTGATTTGTCCCTCAGACAAACATTATGTTGAATCATATCAATGTAAAGTTGCAGCTCTTGATCCCTTGACTTTAGAACATTTCAAAGCCGCCTTCTGAATTATAACGTATTTGATGATCGTAAAATATATAACCCAACGATCCGGCGATTGGCGTAAGCTTTATCCCGATGTTTTCGGTTTATTAATTACCGTGTTGAAGTTCTAAGCTATTGCACTAGACCTGTGTAACCGGTTACATCCGCGTCAGGAGAGACAAATGGCAAATATTCGGATTGCGGGCCTTGAAAAACGGATTGGAGACGCTTCGATCTTGTCCGATATCCATCTGGACATTGCCGACGGGGAATATGTTGTCGTGGTTGGTCCTTCGGGCTGCGGTAAGTCGACTTTGCTGCGGACTGTGGCCGGACTTGAAGAAGCCAGCAATGGCACAATATCGCTTGGCGAGCGCGACATTACGCATCTTCCCCCAGCCGAACGCGGTGTGGCGATGGTTTTTCAATCCTATGCTTTATATCCAAACATGACCGTGCGCGAGAATTTGGGTTTTGCGTTGCGGATGGCAAAGCGACCGTCGTCGGAGATCGCGGCGGCGGTGGATAAGGCGGCAGCGATTCTCGATATCGTGCATCTGCTCGACCGCAAGCCAGCGGCGCTGTCTGGCGGGCAGCGGCAGCGTGTGGCCATCGGGCGGGCGATTGTCCGGCAGCCAGATCTGTTCCTGTTCGACGAGCCGCTCTCCAACCTCGACACCGAATTGCGGGTCAAGATGCGACACGAATTTTTGCGGCTGCACAAGGCGCTCAAGACGACGACGCTTTACGTCACGCATGACCAGACCGAGGCGATGACGCTGGCCGACCGGATTGTAGTTTTACGCAGCGGACGGATCGAGCAGGTCGGCACTCCCGATGAGCTTTACCGGCGACCCGCCAACCAATTTGTCGCAGGCTTTATCGGGTCGCCGCAGATGAACTTTATTGCCGCGAAGGTAGAGGCGGTGAAGGAAGGCAGTTTGATGCTGCGGATGGCGCATGGCGATTTGCTCGCTATTCCGTTCAAAGCGTGCCCTGAAGCAGGGGGTATAGGCGACTCGATCATCATCGGCGTGCGCCCGGACGATCTCGTGCCAGCAGAGACGGGCAGTCTGGTGGCTACCGTGGATTTCACAGAGCGCATGGGCGGGCTATCGCTTGTTCATCTTGAAATCTCAGACGGGGGCGCGTTGCTGTGGCAAATTCAGGGTGACGCGCCGCAGGCCGCCGGTTCAGTCATCCGCTTCGACCTGGCGAAATCATCGGCGCTCCACATCTTCGATGAGAGCGGCAAGCGGGTCGAAAGCACCATTTAAAAAATCGCTTGCGCTAAATTCCTGTAACCGGTTACAACGGTTCGATTGAAACCGGTTACACGGTGACAGTTTTCAGGAAAAGCGACCGGATAGAGAATCGCAGAGAGGATATAAAATCGATGACCACCATTCGTGATGTAGCGCGCACAGCTGGCGTTTCGGTTGCAACCGCCTCGCGCGCGCTCAATGGCCATTTGAATGTCACCGACGGCGTCCGCAAGCGCGTGACCGACGCAGCGGCGCAGCTCAATTATATCCCCCACAGCGGCGCGCGTAGCCTGACGCGGCAGCGCAGCGACGCCATCGGGGTCGTCCTCCCCGATCTGTTCGGCGAATATTTCTCTGAACTTGTGCGCGGTATCGACCGGGTCGCGCATCAGGCAGGCCTTCAGCTCCTGCTCAGCAACATGCACGGCAGCGCGCAGGGTACAGCGACCGCAATCCGGGCGATGCGTGGCCGCGTTGACGGCCTGCTAATCATGCCACCGGAAAGCGATCCCTCTTATCTGGCGTCGAGCCTGCCGCCAGGCCTTCCAACCGTGCTCATCAATTACCCGCCGGGCCATGTCGATGTGCCAAGCGTTGCCATCGACAATTATTCCGGCGCGCGCGCCATGACCGAAGCTTTGCTCGAACGCAACTATCGCAAGATCGCCCATATTTCCGGCCCGCGCGACAACCGCGATGCCCGCGAACGACTTCGCGGCTTTACCGATGCGATGCGCGAGACCGCTGGCGAACTCAGTCCGCTCATCCTCCCCGGTGACTTTACCGAGGAAGCCGGCGCCGAAGCCGCGCGCTTGATTATCGCGGGCAACATGGCGGTCGACGCAGTGTTTGCCGCAAACGACATGATGGCGGTCGGCTGCCTCGCTGTATTGCGCGAGGCCGGCATAATTGTTCCCGACAGAATCGCAGTCGCAGGCTTCGACGACATCCCGCTTGCTCGGCATACCTATCCCGCGCTCAGCACCGTCGAGGTGCATATCGCCGATATGGGCGCAGCGGCGATGACGCTGTTGCTCTCACAATTACAGGGCGATGATGCCTCGCCCCGGGACCATCTGTTGCAACCAGCGCTGATGATGCGCGGCACAACGGCGATGAACCACAATTCAATGCGGCGAATGACCGCAACCGATCAGCGAGAGGAAAGGGAAATATTATGAGGAATTCAACAAGGCTGCTGCTACGCACGTTGCTCTATTCGGCGAGCGTAGGGCCAATCGCCATTGCCTGTACAACCGCCGCGATGGCACAATCGACTACCGGCTCGATCGGCGGTACGGTCACCGACGCATCGGGTACGCCGGTTGCTGGCGCCACAGTCACCGCGACCAACGAAGGCACCAACTCAAGAGCCAGTGCCGTCACCTCGGTAGATGGCGGCTATGTGCTCGATGGACTACGCCCTGCCCCGTACACGATCCGCGTCGATGCAAATGGTGCTGCAGTCGAGCAGCGCGTGATCCTCGGCATCGGCCAAAGCGCGACGCTTGATCTGGCTCCAGCAGCCGAGGGCAACGAAATTGTCGTGACCGGCGGCCGGACACTCGTTGAAAGCAAGACCAGCGAAGTCGCGACTAATATCAGTCAGGAACAGATCCGGCGGTTGCCACAGACCGACCGTAACTTCCTGTCGTTCACACAATTGGCACCCGGCGTCCAATATAATGATAGCGAAACCAATCGCGGTTTCCGAAGCGGTGCCTCGACCAGCGGAGGCGTCAATGTCTTCATCGATGGGGTCAGCCTGAAAAACGCAGTGCTCGATCAGGGCGTGGCGGGACAGCAGGACAGCCGGGGCAACCCCTTCGGTCAGCTAGCCGTGCAGGAATTCCGCGTTCTGACGCAGAACTATAAGGCCGAATATGAACAGGCCTCTGCCGCCATTGTCACCGCGATTACCAAATCGGGGACGAACGAATTCCACGGCGAAATGTTCGGTGCCTATACCGACCGCAGCTTGGCAAAGAAGAGTATCTTCGACATCAAGGCCAACCGACCCGAACCGGTTTTCAAACGCAAGCAATATGGCCTCGCGCTTGGCGGCCCAATCATAAAGGACAAGTTGTTCTTCTTCGGATCATATGAAGGCAATGATCAGGACCGCGCGACCAACGTGATATTGGGTAACCGCACCGCACCTTTTCTTGCACAGTTCGGAAAATATGAAGGTGCATTCGTCAGCCCATTCAGAGGCGACAATTATTTTGGCAAGCTGACCTGGACCCAAGATTCGGATAACACCGTTGATCTGTCATTCTCGAAGCGCATTGAAACTGACATCCAAGGCTTTGGCGGGACGACTTCACGCGAAGCTGCCGAGAACAAGAAGAATAATATCGACACATATCTGCTCAAATGGACGCATCGCGGCGACGGATTCATCAACGAATTTTCGATGGATTATCTCGACTATAATTATAATCCGACCTCGCTTAACCCCGATAGCCCGACCTTTGAATATCAGGGTATCGTCACCTTCGGCGGCAAGGACGGCAGCCAGGATGTGCGCCAGCAGGCAATGACCGTGCGCAACGACTTCACGTATACCGCACTCGACAATCATGTGATAAAAGCCGGGTTCAAATATTCGGCGCAGGATTACCAGTTCAGTAAATTGTTCAACGTCCAGCCCAAATATGTATTCCAAGGTCCGGATTATTCATTCCCGCGCCAAGCGTTTCTGGGATTGGGTAATCCCCGCATCGACGCGAAAAACGACGTCTGGGGCGCGTATATTCAGGATGACTGGGACCTGACCGACAAGTTGCAGGTCAATCTGGGGCTTCGCTGGGACCGCGAAAGCAATATGTTCAACAATGAATATGTGACCCCGGCAAAAGCAGCCGCATTGTTGCGCGCCTTGCCGCAGACCAGCTATTTCAAGGCGGAAGATTACATATCCGACGGGGCGAACCGTCCAGCCAAGAACTTGATCCAGCCGCGCATCGGTTTCTCGTACGACTTTAACGACGACCAGCGGACGGTAATTTTCGGTGGCTATGGTCGCTATTATGACCGCAACGTGTTCAACAACACCCTCGATGAAAAATTCCGTCTGCAATATACAATTGGTCGGTTTGAATTCTCATCGGACGGCCTGCCGCGGAACGGCAGCCCGACGGTGTTGTGGAACCCGGCCTATCTGACCCGTGACGGCCTTATCGCGCTTCAGGCAACCGCGCTCACCGGCCTACCCGAACTGTTTGCGGTCAAGAACACCGCCAAAGTCCCGTCAACCGATCAGTTCAGCCTCGGCATTCGTCAGAAGTTTGGCGACTGGAATGCTTCTGTTACCGGCAGCTATATCAAGGGACAGAACGGTTACACGCATCTGTTCGCAACTAGGCAGAATGGCGGCCTCGGCAATTGCTGCGATACGGCGCTTGCCAACGCCGCAGGCTTTGCCAATGTGCTAATCGGTTATGACGGGCTCGATACGCGCTACAAGGCGCTTTATGTGACCATCGAAAAACCATATAATTCTTCGGATGGCTGGGGTGTCAGCCTCGCGTACACGCTGCAAAAGGCCGAGCAGAACGGCAACGATCTGTTCAGTTTGGATAAAGTGCTACCGAAGGATTTCGGGTTCCGCGACAAGGCAGGTGTCGAACGGCATGCGATTGTATTGAGCGGCCTCGTCGATCTGCCATGGGGCATTAAATTCTCGACACTGACCAAGCTGGGTAGCGGGCAAGCGTTCCAGGTATTCGACGCCAACACCCCGCCGTTCTTCGACGTCAATACCAACGTCATCCGCTCGGCGTTCCCCGACAAGAATTGCATAGGCATTTTTGCCCGCTGCGAAGTGGATATAACCTTTGAAAAGGGTTTCACCATGTTCGGCGACCACACATTGTCCTTCGCGGTCGATGTGTTCAACCTGTTCAACAACAAGAACTACACCTCATTCAACAGCTTCGTCTGCTGTGGCGCACCGCCGTCGAATTTCCGTTTCGGTGAGCCCAACGCGTTGTTGACCCTTCCACGCCGTATCCAATTTCGCGCAGCTTACAGGTTTTAGGTCAGGATTAAGGTCGGAAGGCCTGCGTCGATCAATCCTCCCTGATCGGCACAGGATAATTTTTTTGAGTGCAAACGCAAAGAGGCTTATTGGTCCGTCATGTTATTTGATCGTCGGCAATTGTTACTGGCTGGTGCAAGCGGTTTGGTTGCTGGGTGCGCCATGAGCAGCGACGGCACCAATCCCATCAGCCGCCCGCCTTCCGGCTTTTCTCTTGCCGATCTCAGCCGCCGGACATTCGACTGGTTCTGGGATTTGGCCGACCCGAAAACCGGGCTGGTCCCCGACCGCTGGCCGACGCCTTCCTTTGCCAGCATCGCAGCCGTCGGTTTCGGCTTGACTGCCTATCCCTATGGGGCCGAAAGGGGTTGGATATCCCGCGCCGCCGCGCGCGAACGCACGCTTGCTACACTAAGCTTTTTTGACCGTGCGCCGATGGGAGACGCAAAGACCGGCGTGTCCGGGCATCGCGGGTTTTTCTATCATTTCCTTAAAATGGAGGACGGAACCCGTTTCGGCACCACCGAGCTATCTTCCATAGACACCTCCTTGCTGCTGGGCGGTATCTTGTTCGCCGCGCAATATTTCGATGCCGACCAGCCGGACGAAGTCGAAATCCGAGAACTTGCGGCGCGCATCAACGGACGCGTTGAATGGAACTGGATGCTCGGCAAAGGGCCGTTCGTGTCGATGGGCTGGCATCCTGAGACGGGCTTTATCGTGCATCAATGGGACCGGTATAATGAGGCGATGCTGCTTTATATTTTGGCGCTCGCCAGTCCGACACATGCCATCGATGCCGAACTATGGACGCGCTACACCGACTATTTCGATCTGTCTTGGGGAATGCATTGGGGCGAGGAACATTTGCATTTCCCGCCGCTATTCGGCCATCAGTACAGCCATATCTGGATCGACTTCCGGGGCATTCAGGACGGCTATATGAGGCGGCGCGGCATCGATTATTTCGAAAACAGCAGGCGGGCCACGCGGGCGCAGCGTAATTATGCGATTGCCAATCCCGGCGGATGGAAGGGTTATGGCGGCGACGTCTGGGGCCTGACCGCTTGCGATGGTCCAGGCGATTTCAAGTATTTGATCGCCGGACGTGAGCGCGAGTTTTTCAGCTATTCGGCGCGCGGTCCGGGCGACCGGGACGATGGCACCTTGTCGCCAACCGCCGCAGGTGGTTCGATTGCCTTCGAACCCGCCATTGCCGAAGCCGCACTAGCCAATATGCACAAACGCTATGGCACCGCGATTTACGGGCGTTATGGCTTTTTCGATTCGTTCAACCCTACGTTAATTGATCCGGCGGGCCTTCTGCTCAGACACGGCAAGGTCGTCCCCGGCCTGTGCTGGGTCGATGGCGATTATCTTGGCATCGACCAAGGCCCGATCATCACTATGATCGCCAATGCGCAGGACGATTTTGTCTGGCGGTATATGCGCAGGTCGTCGGTTATCCGAAGCGGTTTGAGCAAGGCTGGCTTTACCGGCGGTTGGCTGGGATGAACACTCACATTGACCGGCGACTTTTTTTGGCGGGGGCCGCGGTGCTGGCCGCTTCGGGATGTGCGCAAAATGGCGTTGATGTCGAAATGTGGGCGATGGGCAATGAAGCGGCAGCGATGCCGGAGTTGCTGCGCTTGCTGAACAGTTCGGCCAAACTGCCATCGGTTTCGGTCCAGCCGCTGCCTTGGACTGCGGCGCATGAGAAGCTGCTGACCGGATTTGCCGGAGGCGCGCTGCCGACTTTGTCGCAGGTCGGCAACAGCTGGATATCCGAACTCGCCGCCATCGGCGCAATCGAACCGGTGCCGGAAACGCAAGCCGCTCTGCTCACCGATCATTTCGACGCAGTCATTGACACCTGCCGCATCGGCAAGCAAATCTGGGCGGTACCCTGGTATGTCGACACGCGCGTGCAATTTTACCGCCGCGACCTTTTTGCCAAAGCTGGATATGACGAACCTCCGCCGCGTTGGGACGATTGGAAAACGGCGCTGCACAGGGTCAAGCGCATCGCGGGCGACGGCAATTATGCCGTTCTTATGCCGGTCAATGAGTTCGAGCATCTGACCACGCTCGCGCTATCGGCCAAGGCGGGTATGTTGAACGCCGAAGGCACGCGAGGGGCATTTGGCAGCCCTGAATTTCTGACCGCTTTGGCGTTCTACAAATCGTTGTTCGACGAAGGGCTAGCTCCGCTGGCTTCGGCGACGCAGATATCCAATGTGTGGAATGAATTCGCGCGCGGTTATTTCGCGGTCTATCCGTCGGGACCGTGGACGATCGGCGACATGAAGAGCCGGCTCCCCGCCAACCTCCAGTCGAGCTGGGCGACCGCGCCCTTCCCCGGCCCCGACGGTCCCGGTCGCTCGACCCCCGGCGGATCGAGCCTGGTGGTCTATTCGAGCGCGCGCGATCCTGCCGCGGCTTGGGGATTGATTGCGCGGCTGGTGACGCCTGAGGCGCAGGCCAAGCT
>JAYUPC010000032.1:0-5966 GCA_043760355.1 Sphingomonadales bacterium | reverse complement strand
ATCCCTCAAGAAACGGATTTAGTTTTGACTTAGGCCGATGTTTGCGACGCTCGGCTTGATCTTTCCAAAATTCGCTTTCTTCATTTGATTTTTTGATCTGACTAAGCGCTATTGCTTCAGCGCTACCAAGAGTTGCTTGCGTGTCTGCAATCGTCGCTCTTAATTTGGCTTCTTTTGCGTCGAGAGTCGCCTGATCAACATTAGCATAGGCAGGACGTTTCCCATCAAGCCACAGAGATTCCCACGGATAATTCGTAGGATATGAGCTTTTTGCAGCATCGCCAGCAATCGGCTTAAATCCCCCGGCGACAAATGCGGTTTGGGCATCGCCACAGGTTAAATTGAACACTTTGTCCATAACTTCCTGCTTTGCCGAAAGTGCAATAGCAGATTCTGCTTTGCTGCTTTTGTCATTACGCCAGTAGGTGAATGGCCAATAAATATCATTGATTTTTCGATCACAAAAATTCCGGATTGTTCCATTGGAGTAATCTGGTTTGTCCGCAGATTCGTAAACTATCCACATTGGCACAGAAATAAACGGCCCTGTTGTATTGCCGACGACAGCCGCCAGTGCTGCTTCGGCTGCATCAACGCTTTCGTTTACAGACTTCTTTTTTGGCCCTTGTGAATATGGCTGTCCGCCAGGACCGTACTCGCCGCGAAATTCGTCAACTTTGGTTTCGCCCAAGTCTATCAAAACCAGTGTACGATCAGGCTTTTGTCCGTATTCACCGGCAACAATCCAGCGCGATTCAGCAGAAGCATTTGTGCCCCACATGGTTGACAATATGGTGGCAAATAAAATCGGTTTAATTTGTATCATTGCAATTACCCAAAAACATGAAAAGATGTGCTGCATATTTCATTAAACTGGCGTGTAAGAAAGCAGAAAATTCGCGTAGCACCCTCTATTTCTGAATGCGATCATATTTGTGACGCGCCGTTCGTCGAAGTGTAAGCGCAACGATTAGGCCAATGAAAGTGACCAGAAAATCGACGGATTTGAACGGACGAACTGTGGCCGCAATTCCGGCGAGAAGGTCGCTGCCCTTAAATGTCATCACTTGGATGAACTGGCATATTGTTTCGGCATAATCGAGGATGGGATAAAGTGCTGCTGCGACCATAATTAACGTACCCAAACGGCTCAGCATTGGCGAATTTTCCCGGCGCATTACCCGACCACCAAGATACGCACCCCATGAATAGACTGCGATAAAGACCAGATCGAGGGCTATGCTGATCCTTGCAAGGATAAGCACGCCATCCACTTTCCAACCGAACTGGATAGCATCGACCTGTGCTCCGCTTCCCGCCATCTGATGGTCGACTATCCCCATCGGCGACATTGCAAGCGAGAGAAAGGGGTTTATCGCCGCCATAATGGAGAGCAGCAAAAGCCCACCGAGCCAGTACGCCCAAAAGTTACGCTCATCCTTCATCGCGCACCTGCAACCATTCCGGCGTTAATGGCTTGCGCTTTGGAGATCCGGTAGATCACATGCGGGATGATGCGATCCTGAAAGTTCACATCATATTCGCCGTCCAGACGCGCCCCAATTTTCTCGATAGCACCGCGCGAACGCAAATTACTCGCCCCGATATTGAACCGCACGCTATCAAAATATCCTAAAGCATGGGTAAGCATCAAAGACTTCATCTCCCGGTTATATGCCCCGCCCCAGACGGAACGGACAAGGAAGGTCCAGCCAATCTCAATCTCGTTCCGCTTAGCGTCAAAATTAGCATAGCGGCTGTTGCCAAGAACCGCACCGCTGACATTATCGAGTGCGATTAAGGCTCCGCCGCTCGATATACCTTCATTGAAATAACTGCGGAACCGCGTCTCCTGCCACCGGTCACTATACGGATGCAGTTCCCAGATCAGCGGATCACTGGCGGCGGCGAACAAGGCATCCCAATCGTCCTCGCGCAAAGGTCGCATCGTCAGGCGTTCGCCTATCAGTGTCGGTTGCAGATCGTGTGTCACTGAAGGGCTTCCAGTATCGCCTGCCCCAGATCAGGCTTGGCAACTGCACTCATATGATTGCCCGGTACGTTAATCAGACGGCCACAGGGTAGTATGTCGGCAAGTGCGGAGGCTGAACCATTATCGTTGTCGTCCTTACCACAAATGATGGCCACAGGCGTTTCTACTGAACGCAAGGCCTCTTCTGGCGTGTTGACAAAGGTTTCAAGGATACACCGTAAGGCCACCGGATCCCCGCCAGTCGTCTTTAAGAACGCCTCCGCCATCCAGGCAGATGACCCTTTTTCGTGTGTACCCAGATTATCAAGGATATGCTTGAAATGGTTACCCCTCTTTTCGGTGTCGGTTAAGCCAGCAAGCCCCATGCCCGAGATAATTGCTCGGCGCGGTGCGCATCCCCGCGATAGCATCCGCGCTACCATTCGCCCTCCGAGCGAATAGCCGCCAAGATCGAAATCTTTTAGACCCAGATGATCGATGAGCGCAAACTGGTCATCTGCCAAAATATCCTTTGGGTAATTCGCCAAATCATAGGGCTTGTCACTTAGCCCGTGGGCACGCAGATCGGGCATAATGACCCTGTAACCAGCTTCGGAGAGCTTCGCGGCATGGCCATATTTGATCCAGTTGGTATCCGCGTCGGAGAAATATCCGTGAACGAGGATCAACGGCCTTCCCTTGCCGCTTTCACGCCATGCAATCCGGATCCCGTCAACCGAAATAAAACTATCTACTATCAGGGAGTTTGCCGACATTATTCATCCATCTCGTAACAGTTCGTTCGTCTTTATCGGTGCGATAGCGCGGCAAACCGGTTGTATCGATCCATGCTTCATGAATGCTTTCAGAACCAAAATGGTGGTCGGGGACAAATTTCGAAGGATTGTCAAAACTACCCACCGTCAAATCGCATCTCTCGCTATCAGGATATTCAAAGCCCAATGACGTGCCGCATTTAGAACAAAACGGTCGCCTTGCAATCGGGCTACTATGATACCAGTCCGGCTCACTCTGCCACACCACAGCGACCTTGGGTAGATTAACGAAGGCAATCGAAACCCCGCCCGTTGCGCGCTGACACAGCCGGCAATGGCAGAGATACGCTTTCTGGTCGGCGAGCGTAGCAGAGTAACGGATGCGGTCGCATGAGCAACCACCGGTCATCGTATCGCTCATGCCCGTTTCTCCACCCCTTTTTGCTGCATCCGCCACAGCGCCATTTCGATTCGGTCCTGCCCGAAAAACGGCTCGCCATCAAAGACCAAAGTAGGCACGCCCCAATGGCCTGATGCTTCGAGCGCCGCCTGATTGGCCGCGATTTCGGCGTCGAGTTCTTCGGCACTGCTGATAGCTTCTGAGTCGAGTTCAGCCGAGTCCAATCCGGCCCGTTCAGCGGCATCTGCCAGGTGTTCTCCCGCATGCCAATTCTCCGCCCCGCCCCAGATTAAACGCGAAACCTCGTCGCAAAAGGCAAGGCTCTGGCCACGCCGCGCCGCTGCTTGCCCCAAGCGCGTCAAGCGAAAAATGTGCGGCTGCTCGTCAGCAATCCTGCGCGTCATCACATCCTGCAATATCGGATCTGGACGCGGCGGACCAATAGGAATGCCGTGAAACTGCGCCAGCCGGAAAACATCGGTGAAGGTGTAGCTAAGCCAACCAGGATGGCTGCGCTCAAAAAAATCGGGATCGCGGATCGCTAGCGGATAAACCGGACGCAGGTTGATCGTAAGGTCATATTCTTTCGTCAGCGTCCGATAACGCCGCGTCGCAAGATAGCTATAGGGGCTGCGGAATGACCAAAAAACGTCCGCCTGCAACCACATAAACTCATCCCTTCTTCAAATGCCTCCGCCCGAGCAGTTCGGCAATCTGCACTGCATTCAACGCCGCACCTTTACGTAAGTTATCGGATACGCACCAGAAGGCAAGGCCGTTATCTACGGTCGGGTCTTCGCGTACGCGGCTGACATAAGTAGCATCGTCGCCGGCGGCCTCGATCGGCGTTGTGTAGCCGCCATCCTCACGCTTATCGACGAGCATGATGCCGGGGGCTTCACGCAGGATCGACTTTGCCTTGGCCGCCGACATCTCGCGGTCATATTCGATGTTCACTGCCTCACTGTGGCCCACGAACACAGGTACGCGTACGCAAGTTGCAGTCAGCTTGATCTTGGGATCGAGTATCTTTTTGACTTCGACCATCATCTTCCACTCTTCTTTGGTATAGCCATCATCAAGGAAGCTATCAATATGCGGGATGACGTTGAACGCGATCTGTTTGGTGAATTTACTGGCCACTGCGCTGTCACCCACAAAGATATTGCGGCTCTGTTCGAACAGCTCATCCATGCCTTCCTTGCCCGCTCCTGATACCGACTGATAAGTTGAAACCACCACGCGGGTGATGTTGGCATAATCGTGGAGTGGCTTGAGAGCGACAACCAGCTGCGCGGTCGAGCAGTTCGGGTTGGCAATGATGTTCTTACGCTTATAGCCATCAATCGCATCTGGGTTCACCTCTGGCACGATCAGCGGCACGTCAGGGTCCATCCGGTAATGCGAGCTATTGTCGATCACAACGCATCCTGCTTTAGCGGCAAGCGGCGCGTATTTGATAGTTGCTTCCGATCCGATGGCAAAAATTGCCATGTCCCAACCGGTCCAGTCGAAATTCTCGATATTCTGGATCCTCAACATCTTGTCGGTGTCGCCGTATTCGATCTCGATGCCCTGACTGCGTGACGATGCCAGTACCGCGATTTCATCAACCGGAAATTCGCGTTCAGCCAATATATTCACGACTTCGCGACCCACATTGCCGGTCGCACCCGCTACAACGATTTTGTAACCCATTTTTACTTCCTCAACTGCTTAGCATGATGCAAAAGAAAAGGCCGGTGGTCTATTCGACCCCAGCCTGTTCTAATTTAGATGAACGTGCGAGATCGAAGGGTTATTCGCCTGTCTTAATCTCGGTTTTTGTAGGGCGGGGATCGCGGCGTTCGGCGATACGTGCCTTTTTACCGGTAAGACCGCGCAGGTAATAAAGCTTCGCACGACGGACGACACCACGGCGAACAACTTCGATGCTTTCTACATTCGGGCTGTACAGCGGGAATACGCGCTCTACGCCTTCGCCGAACGACATTTTGCGTACGGTGAAATTGGAGCCCATGCCCTTGTTCGAACGCGCAATACATACACCTTCGTAATTCTGAATACGGGTACGTTCGCCTTCGATAACTTTCACACCTACCTTGATGGTGTCACCAGCGCGGAACGCCGGAATGATTTTGTTGGCAACAAGAGCGTTAATCGCTTCTTGTTCAAGTGTCTGAATGAGGTTCATGCCTCAATTTTCCTTCTTTTCACGCCGCGCACCAGAGGCAGGCTGGACCCGAGCGCCTGTATGACGCTCCCAAAGGTCTGGCCTGCGTGATCGTGTATCGATTCCAGCTTGAGCTTCACGCCAAGCCGCAATCTTCGCATGATCCCCCGATCGCAGCACTTCAGGGATCGTGCGCCCTTCCCAGATATTGGGTCGGGTGTAATGCGGGTATTCTAACAAACCATTTTCAAAAGATTCGTCATCCCCGCTGTTAGCGTCGCCCATTACGCCGGGAAGTAGCCGAACGCAAGCGTCGAGTAGCATCAAAGCGCCAATTTCTCCGCCAGACAGGATGATGTCACCCATCGATACCTGTTCAATCTGTGGCCGGGCATCGAACAAGCGTTCGTCAAAGCCTTCAAACCGGCCACAGATAATCGTGACACCGGGTCCTGATGCGAGTTGGCGGATACGCGCTTGGGTGATGGGTGTACCGCGCGGGGTCATGGCTAGGATAGGGGCGAAGGGTTGCACTGCAACCGCATGGTCGACCGCTGCTGCCAAAATATCCGCCCTAAGCACCATCCCCGCTCCCCCGCCAGCAGGGGTGTCATCAACAGTCCGGTGCTTGTCCGTCGCAAAGTC
>JAYUPC010000031.1:0-18290 GCA_043760355.1 Sphingomonadales bacterium | reverse complement strand
AACGCAATGCCCGGCGTCATCGTCACATAAGCGGCGTGATAGCCGCCGCCGCCTGCACCGATAATCATGTTGGTGGGGCTATCTTCGCTAACGAGATACAGGGCGGCTGGTACAACATTTTCAGGGGTAAACTGTTCAAACAGGCCCTCGGGGAAAATGTCTGCTGTCATCCGTGTACCCGCAACTGGCGCGATGGAATTGACGCGGATATTGTATTTTGCACCTTCAAGATGGAGCGTCTTGGTTAGCCCTGCAAGACCAAGCTTTGCCGCACCGTAATTGGCTTGGCCGAAATTACCGTAAAGCCCTGTAGATGATGCCGTCATCAGGATGCGGCCATAGGCTTGTTCGCGCATGATATCCCACACCGCTTTGGTGCAATTGGCCGAACCTGATACGTGAACTTTAAGCACCAGATCAAAATCGGCTGGTTCCATTTTGGCAAAGCTTTTATCGCGCAGGATGCCGGCGTTGTTAATCAGGATATCGATGCGGCCCCAGGCTTCTTTCGCCTTAGCGACCATTTCGACCATTTGGTCATATTCGGTAACGCTGCCACCGTTGGACATAGCCGTGCCGCCAGCGGCCTGGATTTCCTCAACCACATTCAGCGCGGCATCGCTATGCCCCGTGCCGTCGCGTGCGCCGCCAAGATCGTTGACAACAACCTTGGCACCGCGTTTAGCGAGTTCGAGCGCATATGCGCGGCCTAAGCCGCCGCCTGCACCGGTTACTATGGCAACTTTATCTTTGAAGGTGATGGTCATGATATTCTCCGTAAATGGCATGGTTGCGACACTGTGTGCCAAAAAATATGGTGCGCCAATGACAGGAACTTGACGTTTACGCAAGCGTAAAGCTGGTTATCCAGAGCAAAACGTGCAGTGTCACATAAATGAAATACAAAAGTCATTACAGTGTCACTAAAATGTTATTTAGGCGTCATCAAAGTGAAATGGGATTCGTAAAGGACTGTAATATGTTTTCAAAAAAGAGCTTGTTTGCTGGTGTAGCCGTAACGGCAGTGATGATGGCAGCAAATCCTGTGTTTGCCCAATCGAATGACACAGAAGTGCAACAATTGCGGTCCGAAGTACAGGCATTGAAGGAGCAGTTGGCGGCAATTTCTGCAAAAGTAGATGCGGCTGACAAAGTAGCCAAAAAGCCGG
This sequence comes from Sphingomonadales bacterium, assembly GCA_043760355.1. Lineage (GTDB taxonomy): Bacteria > Pseudomonadota > Alphaproteobacteria > Sphingomonadales > Sphingomonadaceae > Sphingorhabdus_B. Next base: position 17,121 of record JAYUPC010000031.1, on the reverse strand, counting down.
TCGGCGAAATTAAATGGAAAGGCGCGCCCGAAACTGTTGGTGAAGAAGGCTGGACGTTTAAACCACGTGGCCGCATTCACCTTGATACTGGCTTTGTAAGCACACCCGGTGAATTCGCAGAAAACCGCAATCTGGGTTTTGCAACCCGTCTCCGCCGGGTTCGTTTGGGCGCAGAGGGAACAATGCCCGGCAACCTTGGGTATAAGGTCGATGTGGATTTTAATAATAATTCTATCGGTTTTGGTGATGTCTGGTTTGCCTATAATCCCAAAAACGCGCCGATAAACCTGCGTATTGGTAATTTTGAATCGTTGAACAGCCTTGAACAGATCAGCAGTTCTAACAACGTGACTTTTATCGAACGCAGCGCTTTTAACGAAGGCTTTATCAATGCCCGGCGATTGGGCGCGGCGGCGGCATGGCATAATAAGGATGACAGCATTCGCCTTGAAACGGGTTTGTTTGCCGGACATGCAATTGATGCGTCGATTGATAACGACGGCTGGATCGCGGCAGCACGCGCGACATATTCGCCCAAGCTGAGCGGCGGACAGCTTCATCTGGGGCTGAATTACCAATATCGCGATTTTGCTTCAAACAATAAGGGCGTTGTCAATCCGACCACGGGTTCGCCGTCACAAAACCAGCTGGCGCGTTATCGTTCAAGACCGGACAGCCAGCTAACCGATCAGCGTTTTGTTGATACCGGAAGTTATGCGGCAAAAAATGACCAGATTATCGGCGCCGAATTTGCCGGTGTATTCAAAAGCCTGTATTTCGCAAGTGAAGTGCAATGGCTTCGCGCCAATGGCTATGCTGCGGGTGATCGCGCTGCGGGGCTTGATGTGTTTGCTGGCGGAAATAGTGCTGTAGTGCCAACAGGTGATGTCGGTTTTTTTGGCGGATACGGGGAAGTCGGGTATTTTCTGACCGGGGAAACACGGGCTTACAGTAAAGGTCTGTGGGGCCGTACAAAGGTTTTAAAACCCATTGGTAACGGTGGTTCAGGTGCATTCCAGATTGCAGCACGTTTGGATTATCTGGACCTTGATGATGACAAATTAAAAAATGGTTTGACCAATAACTTCACCACCGGGATAACCAGCCTCGCATCTGCAGATGATCGTTTGGGCCGGGGCGGGACACAGCTTGCTTATCAGATAGGCATTAATTGGTACCCTATTGATTATATGCGGTTTATGCTGAATTATTCGCGAGTCAATATAAAGGGAGGTCCGCTTGCATCTAAAGTGTATCCCGTGTCTCTTTTACCCGTAGATCAGCGAAAATATGGCATTGATGTTCTTGCTGCACGAATGCAGTTTGAATTTTAGGCTGAATAGGTCCTGACCCCATAGGACAGACAAAGACTTTGTTAGGCTTTGTCTGTCACCCTGTCCCACATATAGACTCGTGTGCAAAGCATCTGCGTGGCCGCTGGAAATGCGCCGCAGATATGCTAAGCCAAGCAGAGTAATAGGACAAATGCCGATATGAGCGACGAGCAAAATCCAGCGGAAAATCCCGCTACCAAAACCGATTGGCAGCCGACACGCCGCCGTGCGTTGATGCTGGGCGCGGTGGGTGCCGCTGCGGTCGTGAGCGTACGTCCCGCCCTGGCGCAGGCTGCTGGATCGGTGCTTAATTGCGAAATTCCGGTTACCGGACCGCACGGCGCCGGTATGAATATCGGTGCGGACGGTGCGCTGGTCACACCCGATACGCCGGGTTCCTTTATCGCGCATGGCCAGAAATTTACTGGCGAACAAGTGAAAGCCGCAATGGGTGGCCGCTCGCTTCCGGGCACAAGTTACGAACAAAGCCAAGCCTATGTGAATTATATCCGCCGTCTGCAATATGGGCAGAGCGGTTTCACATGCTACGCATCGCTGCAAATGCCGCGTTAGGTTACGCTGACATTGAGCTGATGCTAGCTTTCAAATGCCGACTTTCCGCGCTTCTGGTGCTCACGTACATTAAGTACGCTGCGCTCCGGGTCACAGAAAATCAACATTTTCGGCGAAGCCTGAACTGAATGTCAACGCAACCTGATGCATTTTTGCTGTATCCATTGATTCTTTAGGTTCTTTTGTTACGTCCAACAAATGGGCGCCCACAATCCTTATTATAAAGCCGAACTCTTCAGTGGCCGTATCGTAACGCCGCTGGATGTGATGACGCTGATTTATCAGCGCAGCAGCGGTATGACGCATATTGTGGCTGAACCTGTGCCAGAGATTTTGGATGTGATGGGCGATGATGTTTGCGACGCGGCGCTGGTTGCGGCTCGGCTCGCCACGCGGTTTGATCTGGGGGATGCTACCCAAGCAAAGGCGATCATTGCCGAGCGCCTGCATGAATTGGCCGCACTGGGTTTGGTGGAACGCACCGATGTATGAATTCAGCGTGCGTGTCGGCCCAGCCTCTTTCCGGATAGGATCGCAGTGGGAAGCGCCGCTGATCGAGATGCGTCGACTGTATCAAAATTATCCGCAAGCCGACATTCCCGATTTCACGGTACGGTTGGAGGCAACCAGTTTTTTGCGGCGCTTCATCCGGCCATCGGTTGCGATAAACGGCGATTATATGCTACCCGATGCCGCACCTCTTCCGCTCACCCAAGGGTTGTTAGCCGCTGAAATGGGCATGAATCTGCAAATGGCGCTGGGCTGGCGGCGGCAATTGATTTTGCACGCGAGTGCAGTGGAGAAGGGTGGCAAGGCGCTAATTATGACTGGCGCTTCAGGGTCAGGAAAATCCACTTTGTCGGCGCTTTTAGGGCAAAATGAATGGCGCTTTCTGGGCGATGAATTTGCGTTGATTGATCCAGTGAGTGGCGATGCGGTTCCTTATCCGCGGATGATAAGCCTTAAGAATGAAGCGATTGCTGCTATGCAGGAACAAGCAATCGGAGGACGTTTCGGGCCGCTGATGCAGGGCACCCCTAAAGGGGACATCCGCCATTTGGTGCCGCCGTCGCACGCCATTGCGCGCATGGATGAATGCGCCAAGCCCGCCTTGTTGCTGTTCCCGCGCTTTGGTTATGCACCCGCCATCCGCGATGTTTCGCCAAGCGAGGTGTTCATGCGCCTGACGCAAGCCTCGACCAATTATGTGGCGTTGGGGGAGGCCGGCTTTCATGCGCTGACCCGCTTTGTGCAAGACGTGCCAGCACGCGCGATTGACTATCAGAACGGGGATGAAGCCACTGCATTGGTCGAACAATTATGGGCAGAGTTGGCATGACTGACGCGACCATCCTTGTTGCGGCACTGAACGATCCGGCGAGCACAAAAATGCTTGATGCCAAAGGCTGGACGGCGCTTTTAACAATCGCAAGAGCCGAACAGTTGATCGGCACCTTGGCGCACAGGTTGCTTGGGCAAGATATGCCCGGCTCGTCTGCGGCGATCCTTAAAGACGCACGGACCAATGCGGACTATCAAAAACGCACTGCTTTATGGGAGGCTGATTGCGCGCACCGGGCGCTGGCAACCTACCCCGGCAAAGTCGTGCTGATGAAGGGCACCGCCTATATAGCCGCCGGATTGAAGGCAGGCGAGGGGCGGCATATCGGTGATCTCGACATCATGGTGACGCAGGCCGACCTGCCGCAGGTTGAAGCTCTGCTTCTGGGTGAAGGCGGATGGGAATGGGTGAAGAAAGACGCCTATGACGATGCCTATTACCGCGATCATATGCACGAACTGCCGCCGATGATCCACAAGACACGCGACCGGATGATCGATGTGCACCACACGATATTGCCACTTACTGCGCGGCCAAAGCCTGATGCAGGGGGTATGTTGGACCATGCTGTAAAGCCCTTTCCCCTTGAGGGGAGAGGAGGGAGCAACGCAGCTGCGGAAGGGGAGGGGATTTCTGGGCTTTATATCTTCGCCCCCACTGACATGGTCATCCACTGTGCCACACATTTGATCGCCGACGGTGACCTAAGCGGGGGCCTACGCAATCTCTGGGACATGCACTGTTTGCTATCTGAATTTGCCAGCGCTGAATTCTGGCCAGCCCTGAAATCCCGCGCCCATCATCACCAGTTATGGCCCGCCGTTCACCGGGCAGCGCGGCTTTCTATGCAACTTTACGGGACAGTAATCCCGAAAGAATGGCAAAGCAGGAACCGGCACGACAAGTGGTATATCATCCGCTTATTGGCGCGAGACGAATGGGGCAGGGGCACTCGCAAATTTATCCGCTTTATATTCTATATCCGCTCACACTGGCTGCGTATGCCGCCACTCATGCTGGCGCGGCATTTGTGGACGAAGTGGCGAAAGGGTTAGTTTTGGGGGCGCGGCAGTGCTCTTTTGCGTTAAACCACTCAATCCGACCCTATCCTCTCTAAACAGCCGATGAGTTCATCGAAATGGTCAATCACGCCGTCGGCCCCCATTTCCTCCACCGGCCCGTGCAGAAACCCGAAGCTAACCGCGATACTTGGCACGCTCGCATTTTTCGCCGCCATGACGTCGTAGATTGAATCGCCGACATAGGCAGCATTTCCGCCGCCGCAGCGTTTCATCATCTCGATAATCGGTGCGCCCGATGGTTTGGCGTTCTCTTTACCCAATGTGTCTGCGCCAATGATGCAACCCATGCGGTCGGCCAGATCCAAATCGGCCAGCAATTTAACCGCAAGGCTCTCAAACTTGTTGGTCACTACCGCGTACCGCACACCCATATTGTCAAGTTGGTCTAACAACGCAAGCGCGCCGTCAAAAGGCCTGCTGTGCACCGACACATTGGCTTCGTAGTACCCAAGCATCTGTCGATAGAGCGGTTTGAAGTCATCGCCGGGAATGCCGCCGGTCGCCTCCAGCCCCTGTTGCAGCATCAGCTTTGCGCCGCCGCCGATATGCTGTTTTACGGTGTCCTGCGATAGCAATGGCCTGTTCACACCTGCCAACACGTGATTAACCGCTGCTGTCAGGTCGCCCGATGTATCGACGAGCGTGCCGTCCAGATCAAAGCCGATAATATTGAAAGGAAATTTTGTCATATTACCTATCTTTGACGTCTTGTTGTGGAATCTGCAACAATTTGGTGGCAAAGGATTAACTATGACCAAGACAGCACCCATTGCCGCCATCATCCTTGCCGCTGGAAAAGGCACGCGAATGAAATCGAACTTGCACAAAGTGCTGCACCCAATTGCGGGGCGACCCATGTTGATGCACTTACTGGATAGCATAGATACGTTGAAGCCCGCGCACAAAGTCGTGGTTGCGGGTGACCGGCGTGAACAGTTGGAGGCGGCAATTGCCGGGACTGGCGCGACAATCGCGGTGCAAGATGAACAACTGGGTACAGCGCATGCCGCGCTAATGGCGCAAGCTGCACTTGCGGGATTTGACGGATTGGTGCTGGTATGTTTTGGCGATGTGCCGTTCTTGCAGGCAGAGACGGTCGAACGATTGTGCGCTGCACTCACTGGTGAAACGATGGTCGCAGTGCTGGGTTTCCGGCCAAGCGACCCGGGAGCGTATGGCCGGATCATGACCGATGGCTATGGCCGCGTCATCAAAATGGTCGAATTCAAAGATGCCGATGAAGAAGAACAGAAAATCAATCTCTGCAATTCTGGCGTGATCGTCGCGCACAGCCGCGATATGTGGCGCTTGTTGGGTGCAGTCGATAACAACAACGCGGCAGGCGAATATTACTTGCCCGATATCGTGACCAAAGCAATGGGTGAGGGGCATGTTGCCACCGTCATTGTAACCGATGCGAATGAAGTTGCGGGCATCAACAGCCGGTCCGAACTTGCGCACATGGAAGGCAAATGGCAGCAACGCCGCCGTCGTCAGGCAATGGATGACGGCGCGACATTGGTTGCGCCAAAGACCGTCTGGTTTTCCCATGACACCGTGATTGGCCGCGACGTAACGATTGGCCAGAATGTCGTGTTCGGCCCGGGTGTCAGCGTAGCCGACAATGTCCGTATCCACGCATTTTGCCATATCGAGGGTACGCAGATCGCCAGCGGTTGCCAAGTCGGCCCCTATGCAAGGCTAAGAGCCGGCACCGTGCTGGAGGAAAAGGCAAAGATCGGCAATTTCGTCGAAACCAAGAAAGCGCATCTTGGCAAGGGCGCAAAGGCCAACCATTTGAGCTATCTGGGCGACGCGACCATTGGTGCCGGTGCAAACATCGGCGCAGGCACGATCACCTGCAATTATGACGGCTATTTCAAATATCAGACAGTAATCGGCGCAGGCGCGTTTATCGGTTCGAACAGCGCCCTGATCGCGCCAGTCAAAATCGGCCGCGATGCGATTGTGGCGGCGGGCAGCGCAGTGTCACGCGACGTAGCCGATGGGGAGTTGCGGATGGTGCGGGCAGAGCAGCTGGTAAAACCGGGCTGGGCTGATAGGTTTCACGATGCGATGCGAAAGAAGAAGGCCGGGAAGTAGTGTCCATTATATTTGACATCATAATAATTACCGTCTATTAAAATGGGCAAGCATTTTCAAATTGTGCGAACCGAAGCTTTTATCCGATGGTTTGATGCAATGCGGGATCGCAAAGGGCAGACTATCATCGCCAGACGTATTGAGCGTGTATCTGGCGGTAATTTGGGAGATGTGAAATCACTCGGCGGTGGCTTGCATGAACTGCGTATTGCCTTTGGCCCCGGCTATCGCATCTACTTCACGTTTGAAGATGATGTGCTGGTTATATTACTGACCGGTGGTGACAAAAGCAGCCAGAAACGCGACATCGCTGCTGCTCGCGACATGATAGAGGAAGAATGATATGGCTAATGTGAAAGTTGAAACTGCCCCCTTCAATCCCGCCGATTATATCCGCGATGATGAAGAAGCAGCGTTGTATATCAGTGATGCGTTGAAGACCGGCGATGCGGCCGATGTGGCAACGGCACTCGGCACCGTGGCAAGGGCGCGCGGAGCGAGCGGGTTGGCGCGAGCGACTGGTTTGAGCAGGGCGGCGCTCTATTCCAGCCTGTCACCAGCAGGCAATCCGACACTCGCAACGGTACTAGCAGTGCTTAAAGAATTGGGCATGGAATTGAAAGTGCAGCCGGGGAAAATTGCGGCGTGATCGAACATGTATAAGTTTTATTATATTATGTGGATAAAAGAGTAACAGTGGGTGTTTGGTAAAGCAAAGAGGCTCGAAAGGGCAACATCTACACTTCATCTCATTGTCCTTGATCACAAAGATGCGTTACTCACACAGAGAATAAAACACTATTCTTCTGATAGATACGGCATACGTAACCTAGCCAAATGGCTTAAAGAATTAATGTATTTTAAAAAAGAGGTCATCGATATTCGCTTGACGGGGCTTGATAAGGCTCTTTTTGAAGCCATTTGGAAAAAGCAGTATTTTGACGAGCTTGACGCGATTATAGCCTATTATGCAGATCAAACTGTAAGTTAGCCCTCTTGACATGATATCATGACATGATATCAATATATCATGACTCGTATCATCGCCGACCCGCCCTATGAAGACATCAAATGGCTCGACCAGCTCGCCGCAGAGCAGGGCAAGTCGCGTAGTGTCATTTTGAGTATGATTATCCGCTGGTATCGTCAGCATATTGAAAGCGACACATGAGAATCCTGACTGAAATTCCCGATGACGACGTCAAGGAACTCGATGCCTTGGCTTCCAAAAAGAAAAGCTCGCGTGCGGCGGCGATCCGCGATGCGGTGAAGCTTTATCTCGTCCACAACGCCGATAACAACGACTGGATTCAGCGCGGCGCTGGGTTGTGGAAGGACAAAACCGAAATTGGCGACGCGGTCGAATATCAGAGGGCGATGCGCGAAGAACGCACGCCTTATGAAGACCTTTGATCTGTGTCCGATCCGTTTTTTGACACCAACATCCTGATCGACTGGTTGAGCAATAGCCCCAAAGCTATCGCTGAGTTGTCGCGCTACAAAAAGCACCGCATCAGCCGCATCGTGTGGACTGAATTACTAGCAGGTGTGCCCATTGAAGAGCGCGATGTCCTTCAACGGACAATTTCGTCGTTCGAAGTCGTTGAAATAGATGCCCGGATTGCTACTGCTGCAGCGGACATTCGGTATCGGTCGCCGATGAAGCTGATGGATGCCTTCATCCTCGCTACTGCGCAGGTGAACGGCGCGATTCTGATTACCAGAAACACCAAGGACTTTCCCGCCAAGATGCCGGGCATTCGTCTCCCTTACACATTGTAACGAAAGCAAAAAACATGTGCGGAATTATTGGAATTGTTGGCAAATCGCCTGTCTCAGACCGATTGGTCGATGGGCTGAAGCGGATGGAGTATCGGGGATACGACTCAGCCGGGGTTTGCACTGTGCATGACGGTCAGCTTGTCCGAAGGCGGGCGGAGGGGAAGCTGGCTAACCTCGTAACGGTGTTGAAAAGCGATGATGCGGCGGGGAATATCGGCATTGCGCATACCCGCTGGGCCACGCACGGAGCGCCAACAACCTCCAACGCTCACCCGCACGCCACCGGTGAAGTCGCTTTGGTCCACAATGGCATCATCGAGAATTTTAAGCAGCTGCGCGATGAACTGACTGCGCGAGGTCGGACGTTTGAAAGCGAAACCGATACCGAAGTTGTCGCGCATCTGGTGTCTGAACAGGTTGAGGCTGGTCACTCACCAGCCGAGGCAGTCAAAGCTGTGCTCCCCCGTCTGCGCGGTGCGTTTGCACTGGCAATTGCTTTCCGCCAGTTTCCCGATTTCCTGATCGGCGCGCGATTGGGTTCGCCGTTGGTCGTGGGCTATGGCACCAATGAAAATGAGGGCGAAACCTATCTGGGTTCGGACGCGCTGGCGCTGGCACCGCTGACGCAGCAGATTGCTTATCTGGAAGAAGGCGACTGGGTCGTCATCGCCCGCGAAGGCTCGCTGATTTTCGACAAAGACAATAATCCGGTCGAGCGCGAAGTCACCACATCGGGCGTGTCAGCGGCGCAAATCGAAAAGGGCAATTACCGCCATTTCATGCAGAAGGAGATTTTCGAGCAGCCCACCGTGGTCGCGCAAACGCTCTCCTCATACATACGGCCATTGGAACAACAGGTCGCACTGCCGCAAATGGATTTTGACCTATCCGCAATCAAGCGCATCACCATCGTCGCCTGCGGTACAAGCTTCTATGCGGGAATGGTCGCCAAATACTGGTTTGAAACCTTTGCCCGTGTGCCCGTCGATTTGGATTTCGCATCGGAGTTCCGGTACCGCGAACCTGTGCTGGAGGACGGCGGCTTATCGCTCTTCATCTCCCAATCGGGCGAGACGGCGGACACGCTCGCCGCACTCCGCTACAGCAAGGAGCACGGCCAAAAAATCGCCGTCGTCGTCAACGTACCAACGAGCTCTATGGCGCGTGAGGCCGACCTTCTCCTCCCCACCCATGCCGGGCCGGAAATTGGCGTCGCGTCGACCAAAGCATTCTCTTGCCAACTCGCCGTCCTCGCCGCGCTCGCCGCGCATCTGGCGGTGGTGAAAGGCAAGATGACCCGCGCCGAAGAACAGGAAGTCGTAAAGCATCTGACCGAAGCCCCCGCCGCGATTAACGCCGCCCTCGGCCATGATGACGACATCGCCGCAATGGCGCATCTGATCGCGCCAGCCCGCGATGTCCTTTATCTGGGTCGCGGCCCCGATTATCCGCTGGCTTTGGAAGGCGCGCTAAAGCTAAAAGAAATCAGCTATATCCATGCCGAGGGTTATGCCAGCGGAGAGATGAAACACGGCCCCATTGCGCTGATCGACGAAGCCGTCCCCGTCATCGTCCTCGCGCCATCCGGGCCTTTGTTCGAAAAAACCGTCAGCAACATGCAAGAAGTCCGTGCCCGCGGTGGCAAGGTCGTGCTGATTTCGGATGCTGATGGGATCGCAGAAGCCGGAGAAGGCTGTATGGCGACGATTGAGATGCCGTCAGTGCATCCCCTGATCGCGCCGCTGGTGTACGCCGTGCCAGTGCAGTTGCTGGCGTACCATGTTGCGTGTGCAAAGGGTACCGATGTGGATCAGCCTAGGAACCTGGCGAAGAGTGTGACGGTGGAGTGAGGAGGTGATTGCGGCGAAAAGCAAAACGACAATTCCAAGGAGCTTCTTGAACTGGCGCTTATTCGATCAAGCTGATCCATCGCCATGGATCAGCGAGCTATATCTTTACTCAGACGCGCATTTTATAGCTGAAGCGCGAGATATCGGTCCCTATGCGTTTATCAACACCATCGCCAGTGGTGGTGTCGGCAGTGAGGATCAACTGAAACCCGCCGTCGCATTGCGCTTCCGGCACTGCATCCCAAGCTCAAACCCAGCAATGAGCGAAAGCAATTTCGGCCATTATCATGGTGGAACTGAGTTCGATGAAATAGCTGCGGTCGTTTCATTGGAATTGGGGTGCAGAATTCAGGCTGGCCCCGTTGTGAGAGATTTCGCGCCTGATTCTGACCCATTGGGAACGCCGAGACAGTTGTATCTCCACAAGGTTCCAACACTTCCTCCAATTTCAACACAGCCTTTGGTTCCGCAAACAATTGGCCAACGAGATCTGCGTGACCTACATGCAATCAAACGGCTGATCGGCTTGCCCGATCAAGAAGCAGTGGCTGTTGTCAAGGCAGCTCGGTTATATCAGCAAGCCATTTGGGTGGCGGACACTAATCCCGAATTGAGTTGGATTTTACTGGTTTCGGCTATTGAGGCCGTGACAGGGTTTGGATCAACTCCGACGACCGACAATATTGCCGAATTGAGAAGGTCATATTGTAAAGCTACCGAAAAAATCTCCGACGAACTGTTAAGCCCGCTTGCCGACGCCCTTTCCGGCTTGTTCGGTTCAACACGAAAATTTGTCAATTTTCTGATAGATTTTTGTCCTGAAACGCCTGATCAGCGACCACAATTCAGTCAATTCGACTTTTCGGAGAGCGGCCTGAAAAATTCAATGCAGACAATATACAAATATCGTTCGAAAGCCTTGCACGAGGGTGTAGCCTTCCCAGCACCAATGTGTAGTGCACCAATACATTTACCGGGAGGGATTGAAGAAATTCCGTCGGGATTGGCCGCCTACTCTAAGGGCGCGACATGGATGAAATCTGATCTTCCCTGTCACCTGCACATCTTTGAGTATTTGGTTCGGGGCGCGCTTCTGAAATGGATCGAGTCCCGCATTGCTTTAACTTAGCAAAACCGGCATGCCCACAATCCTGTCGTTCAAACGCAAACCCTTAAATCGCCGTCTCCAAAACCCGATCACCGTAAACCTTACGAATTGCGGTAACAGGTGCAAAAATCCTATAACTCCTAATCCAACGCCCGCGCATTCTTCTTGCAATATGACACCCCATGCGGTATCACTATTCCATGACCAAAGCGGATAAGCTGCTGGAACAGATGCGTCGCAACCCTGCCGGGGATTGGACGATCAAGGATATCCAGCGGCTTTGTGAACGGCTCGGTTGGCAATGCTTGCCGCCTTCGGGTGGCGGGTCGCATTGGAAAGTGGCGGTGCCGGGGAGCGATACTATCCTCACCATTCCGGCGAAACGACCGATCAAGCCGGTTTATATTCGCAAGTTGATGGAATATGTGAAGGGTGCGCAAAATGGCTAAAGCAAAAGTTAAACAGGCAGAATATGCCATCATGGTCGAACCGCTTTCGGAGGCAGATGGTGGCGGCTGGTTGGCAACGGTGCCTGCGCTTCCCGGGTGTATGGGTGACGGCGATACGCCTGAAGCCGCACTTGCCGATGCGGAGGCCGCGATCATCGAATGGCACGCCGCAGCCAAAGAATTGGGCCGCGATGTACCCGGCCCCGGATCGCTCGGCCAATGGCGGCAACGTGTGCCGCGTTCGTTGCACGAGAAACTAAAATTCGTTGCTGCGCGCGAAGGTGTGTCGCTAAATGCCTATGTGGCGAATGTGCTCGCGGAGAATGTGGGCAGAACGCGCTAACCAAGCATAGGATGAAAACCGAAGTATATGAAAATGCGAATCAAAGTGACAGTGTGCTACACACTTGAAGCCACACTTAATCGACGAATTATACTTCGCTAATGCCAAGTTCCCGTAACGCCACCGCCAACTTGCTATCCGCGCACATGCTAGGCACATGCACCACGACCCTGGATTTCATCGTCAGCGCAACGGTATCTGGGCCATCGGTCCAGTTGGTGACTTTCATGCTGGCGATGTCTTTTATCAATACATCCTCGGGCTTGCTTCGGTTATAAAATGATAACTTTTGAGTTGTCAGCGTCGATCCTGTTTGCGGGTTAGCGATAATCGCCCAAAGCGCCACTGCTGCTGATAAAACAACGGGTATCTGGAAATACCAAGTGTCTGAATAACGGGCGACAAATGCGATCATTGCCACACTGAAACATAGCACAAACAACATCGCCGGGCGTCGCCCCGAAAGGCGATAGGAGTAGAGTATCGTATCATTCATAGGTCGCAAGTTATCGCCGGCGCATTACCAAAGTCTTTCAAGTGGAGGTGAGGGAAAAGGTGCTAACCCTTATTGTTGCAATGTTGGATTCCTTGTCACACATACTCACGTGTTTCATTGTCCTGCCATAGGGCCTAACCGACCACGTGGCAGCAATTTTCGGGATCATTTTTGATGTGTGTTTTACCTAGATTTGACTGTGAACTTGCAGGCGTTTCTGCGGGTTTTGGGAAATATAGATTGGCCATCAAATGACGCTTAAAACCATCATTATCATCGCACTTTTGTTCATTGGATTTCATCTGCTGCTGTTCAGCTATCTTAAACGCCGCATAGCTGCTGCCAGGGCGTTGGCTATGCAGGAAACCGAAGACGATGATGCACAAGGTGCACCGTGAAGAACTCAATCACTAGCATTGATTTGCCAGTTTTCCGCGATTATATGCAAAGCTCAGAACCGGCGGTCCCAAGCATAAGGCAAGTGGGCCGCCTTTTGGCTTTTGGCCAAAGTGAAAGGAAATGCCATGTCGATCACCCCTTTGATGCCCGTTTACCCGCGTTGCGGATTTCGCCCAGTGCGCGGCGAGGGTGCTTGGTTGATCAGCGAAGATGGCAGCCGAGCACTCGATTTCGCCGCCGGAATTGCAGTTAATCTGCTTGGCCATGGCCATCCCCATCTGACCAAGGCGATACAGGATCAGGCCGCAACCTTGATGCACGTATCCAACCTGTATGGCAGCCCGCAGGGTGAGGCCTTTGCTCAGCGCCTCGTGGATACGACATTTGCCGACACGGTGTTCTTCACCAATTCAGGTGCAGAAGCCGTCGAGTGCGCGATCAAGACAGCACGGGCTTACCATCAATCGCAAGGTTCTGATCGGTTCGAGATTATCACATTCAAAAACGCCTTTCACGGCCGGACAATGGCGACGATTTCTGCGTCCAATCAAGAGAAAATGCATAAGGGTTTTGCGCCGTTACTGCCCGGTTTCAAATATGTAGACTTTGATGATTTGGAAGGTGCCAAGGCAGCCATTGGCCCAATGACCGCAGGCATATTGGTTGAACCGATTCAGGGTGAAGGCGGTGTCCGGCCAGCCTCAGACGCGTTTATGCAGGGGCTTCGGGCGCTGTGTGATGAACACGGGCTGATGCTGATCCTTGATGAAGTGCAATGCGGTGTGGCACGTTCGGGAACGCTTTATGCCTATGAACAATACGGGATCATCCCCGACATCATGGCGAGCGCAAAGGGACTTGGCGGAGGATTTCCCGTTGGTGCATGTCTTGCAACAGAAGACGCAGCACGCGGAATGGTGGTTGGCACACATGGTTCAACCTATGGCGGCAATCCTTTTGCGATGGCGGCGTGTCAGGCTGTTTGGGATGTGGTCGCTAATGATGAATTTTTAGCGGGTGTCCGGTCAACTGGTGACAAGCTGCGCGCTGCACTGGAGCAGTTTATTGGCAACTATCCCGACCTGTTCACTGGCGTGCGCGGCAAGGGATTGATGCTGGGCGTGATGATGACTCATGAGGCACGGGCATTTGTTGCCCATTTGCGCGATCATCACGGGTTGCTGACGGTTGCGGCAGGTGACAATACCTTTCGCGTATTGCCTCCGCTCAACATTGATGACAGCCACATTGCGACATTCATGGAAAAACTGTCGGCGGGTGCGGCAAGTTATCAGATGCCTCAGGCCGCGTGAGTGCTGGCGTGACAGGCGGCGTGATGCGCAACTTTCTCAATCTATCCGATGCTGGCGGTGATGCGATAGCCGCGATGATTGTGGATGCGATTGACCGTAAGGCCGCGCGTACTGGCTTGCCCAAGGGCAAAGCAGATACAGACGCGCCACTCGCTGGCCATACGCTGGGCATGATATTTGAGAAAAACTCGACCCGGACGCGCACATCGTTTGAAATGGCGATGAAGCAGCTTGGCGGCGATAGTATGTTCATGGCCGCCGGGCAAATGCAGCTGGGGCGCGGGGAAAGCGTCGCTGATACCGCGCGCGTATTGTCACGCTATGTTGATGCGATTGTCATCCGCACCGACGATCATGCCAAGATAGAGGAACTCGCGCATTATGCCGATGTGCCTGTGATCAACGGCCTCACTGACCTGTCACATCCGTGCCAGATTGTCGCCGATCTGCTGACTATCATCGAACACGGAAAGGCATTGCCGGGGTTGGAAATGGCGTGGCTCGGCGATGGTAATAATGTCCTGAATTCGGTTGTCGAAGCCGCTGGTCTGATGAAGTTCAACATGCGTATCGCGGTGCCGCAAGGGTATGAAAGCGATAGCAGCTTCATCGATGTGGCCCGCGCCGCTGGCGTAAATATCACGATCACCCGCGATGCAAGCGAGGCGGTTGCAGGCGCTGACATCGTTGTGACGGACACCTGGATTTCTATGGGGCAGGATCATGCACATAATAAACTCGCGGCGATGATGCCGTATCAGGTTAACGAACGCCTAATGGCTGGCGCAAAGTCTGATGCGAAGTTCCTCCACTGCCTGCCTGCACATCGCGGTGAGGAGGCAACCGACGCTGTGCTGGATGGCCCGCAATCGCTGATCTGGGATGAGGCGGAGAACCGGCTGCATGCGCAGAAATCGATTTTGTTGTGGTGTTTCGGGCTGCTGTGATGTCGACCCAATCTGAAACCTTTGTGGATCAACCTTTACGTTTCTCGCTGCCCGATCGCCATGCACGCGGAAGGTTGCTGCGGCTTGATAGTGTCCTAAGCGATGTGCTCGCGGCGCATTCTTATCCTCAGATTATTGAACGCACGCTTGCCGAGGCTTTGGTCCTGACCGCCTTGCTTGGCGCATCGCTCAAAAGTGCAGGCGGTCAATTGACGATGCAGGCGCAGACCGAAAACGGTGCGATTGGTTTGCTGGCCTGCGATTACAAGGACGGCGCCTTGCGGGGCTATGTGCAGTTTGATGTCGAGAAGTTGGCGGCTCTTCCCGCTGATCCCACCCTGTTCGGGTTGTTTGGCAAAGGCTATCTCGCGATCACTTTTGACCGCAATGGCCCGGCGGGGGATGGTGCCAAAGAAACCAAAAATAACCGGTATCAGGGCATTGTACCGCTTGAAGGTTCGTGCCTCTCGGAGGCTGCTGAACTCTATTTTGTCCAGTCCGAACAGCTCCCGACGCTCATCCAGGTTGCTGTGGACCATGTTGACGGGCGCTGCATTGCCGGTGGTTTGATGGTCCAGCATTTGGCCGACGGCGAAGAAGGCCGGGAACGGCTCCATGTCCGTCTCGATCACCCTGAATGGGAACATGTTGCGGCTCTGGGTTCAACGATTGCGGCGGATGAACTTGCCGATCCCAAATTGCCGCTGGAGGAAATCGTCTGGCGGTTATTCCATGAAGAAACCCAAATCCGTATCGAATCGGGTGAGACACTCATTAAAGGATGCCGCTGCGACCCTGCACATATCCGCGACGTTATCGCGCGCTTCCCACCTGAAGACCGCTTTGATATGGCCGATGAGGCCGGTGAAATCACTGTCAATTGCGAATTCTGTTCCCGTAAATTCCCGATCAGTTTGGTTAGCCTGAATAACTAATTTAGCCCTTAATAGAATAAATTGCGTCATTCATCGTTCATATACCACATTCTATCGTGCAAATTATACTTTTTGCTGTCATAAGCATCACATAACATCTGGTCGCGCAGAAATATTGGGCAACAACTTTGCCGCATAACGGACCGAGAGACTATGACGTTGAAACCGAAGCGCTTGTTCATTGTTGGCCTTTTATCACTGTGTACTGGCGCAGGTGGAGCGGTGTGGGCACAGGGCGAGGACCTGTCTCTGCTGACATCACTTGAAAGTGGCCTATGGCAATTACGGGCGGTTGGTGGCGGTCCGTCAAGCGTTGTCGCAAGCCAATTATGCCTTGGTGATCCGGTGCGACTTACCCAGGTCCAGCACGGTGATGTTCCCTGCTCACGCTACATAGTGCGCGCAACACCGACGACATTGACCGTAAGTTACAGCTGTAAAGGTCAGGGCCAGGGGCTAACCACGATCCGCAAGGAATCAAACCGTTTGATCCATATCCAGTCTCAAGGGATCAAAAATAACTCGCCATTTTCCTTCTCGGTCGAAGGACGTCGTGCTGGCGCGTGTTAAAAACCTAATCATCATTAATATCTTATTTACCATTTTTAGGTAACTTTGTCAGGTAAGAGTGCTTTGGCACACTTTCCTCCCTAACAGGCTTATAGCCTAACCTAGGCCGCTCGCGGAAACGCTGAGCGGCCTTTTTTAGCAATGTGAAAAATCCTGTTACCTTAGCATAACGTCAAGGCACCAAAACACCACTCTGCCCTAAGCTCATGACTTATTAAAGTGTTTGCATAGTTTGTGCGAGGTTGTTTCAATGGTGATGCGAGGGAGGCATTGCCATGAGCGATTTGATTTGGTTGACCCAAGGACAGATGCGCAGGATCGAGCCATATTTTCCGTTGTCGCACGGGATGCCGAGGGTTGATGACAGGCGGATCATCAGTGGGATTATCTTTGTGTTCCGCAACGGACTGCGCTGGCGTGACGAGCCAGAGGATTATGGCTCGCATAAGACGATTTACAACCGGTTCATCCGTTGGAGCCGTATGGGAGTGTTCA
>JAYUPC010000030.1:0-18582 GCA_043760355.1 Sphingomonadales bacterium | reverse complement strand
TCTTTGGCAGTTATACCCTCCCCTCGGTCGACCTGCTTGATCCCCCGCCTGCTAACGCGGTACCCAAACTCGACAAGGCAGCTTTGGAGGCCAATGCGCGTTTGCTTGAAACCGTACTTGATGATTTCAAGGTCAATGGCCAGATTACCGCCGTTCGCCCTGGCCCGGTTGTCACGATGTACGAGCTCGAACCCGCAGCAGGCGTCAAATCGAGCCGTGTGATCCAACTGGCCGAGGATATTGCGCGTAATATGTCGGCACTTTCTGCGCGTGTCTGCGTGATTCCGGGGCGCACGGTGATGGGGATTGAATTGCCCAATGCACACCGCGAATCGGTGGTGCTACATGAAATGATTGGGTCGGATGCCTTTGCCGATCAAAAGGGCGCTTTGCCGATTATATTGGGCAAGAACATTTCAGGCGATCCTGTGATTGCCGACCTCGCCCCGATGCCGCATTTGCTGGTCGCCGGGACAACGGGTTCGGGTAAGTCGGTCGGGCTAAACTCGATGATCCTGTCGCTGCTATACCGACTCACGCCTGACCAATGCCGCATGATTATGATCGATCCCAAGATGCTCGAACTTTCGATCTATGACGATATCCCGCATCTGCTTTCGCCGGTTGTTACCGAACCAGCCAAAGCGATCCGTGCGCTGAAATGGGCGGTCGAGCAAATGGAGGAACGCTACCGGATGATGTCATCGCTATCGGTACGCAACCTTGCCAATTTCAACGACAAAGTCCGCAGTGCGAAAGCCAAAGGCGCACCGCTTGGTCGCAAAGTACAGATCGGTTACGACCCGATGACTGGCCAGCCGCAATATGAGGAAGAAGAACTCGCCTACGAACCAATGCCGCAGATTGTGGTGATCGTTGACGAACTTGCTGACCTTATGATGACCGCAGGTAAAGAGGTCGAATTCCTGATCCAGCGGCTGGCGCAAAAGGCGCGGGCGGCGGGTATTCACCTTATCATGGCAACACAGCGCCCTTCGGTTGATGTTATCACCGGCGTTATCAAGGCGAACCTGCCAACGCGAATATCATTCCATGTAACATCGAAAATCGATAGCCGCACTATCCTTGGTGAACAAGGTGCTGAACAATTGCTGGGCAAGGGCGACATGCTGTATATGGCGGGTGGACGGCATCTGACCCGAGTACACGGGCCGTTTGTTTCCGATGATGAAGTCAGGCGAGTTGCCGATCACTGGCGCGGTCAGGGACAACCTGAATATATCCAAGCAGTGACCGAGGAACCCGAAGATGGCGGCTATGCCCTTGATGGCATTGGCGGCGACGATAATCCCGAAGACGCCCAATACCGAAAGGCGTGCCAGATCGTGTTTGAAAGCCAGAAAGCCTCAACCAGCTGGGTACAGCGGCAATTGCGGATCGGTTATAACAGCGCAGCCCGGATGATCGACCGGATGGAAGAGGACGGCTTTGTCAGCGCGCCCAACCATATCGGGCGCCGCGAAGTACTACGCGATCAGAACGGAGAGCCGCTTTAGGGCGCAACAACCCCGAACAAATCATGTTCGTCGGCGTCTTCGATTTTTACATCGATGATATCGCCGGCCTTTAGCCCCGCTGACACATCGCGCAGAAACACATTGCCGTCGATTTCGGGTGCGTCTGCCTGGCTTCGCGCGGTGGCACCCATACTGCCATCCTCATCCGCCTCACCTACTTCATCAATAATAACGGGCAGGGTGCGGCCAATCTTGGCTTGCAGTTTTGCGGCACTAATCGCCGCAGTTTTTTCCATGATCCGTTGATACCGTTCTTCTTTGATTTCCTCAGGCACCGGATTATCGAGCGTATTTGCGGCTGCGCCCTGAACGGGTTCAAAGCGGAATGCGCCGACACGGTCGAGTTGGGCTTCTTCCAACCAATCGAGCAGATATTTGAAGTCATCTTCGGTCTCGCCAGGGAAACCGACAACAAAGGACGACCGGATTGCAATATCAGGTGCTACGCTGCGCCAGTTTTTGACGCGTTCCAATACCTTGGCTTCGTTCGCCGGACGCTTCATGCGTTTGAGCACCGCAGGCGCGGCATGTTGGAACGGGATATCAAGATACGGCGTCAACAGCCCTTGTGCCATTAACGGAATAACCTCATCGACATGGGGATAGGGATAAACATAATGCAGCCGCGTCCACGGAGCCTTGCCATTCGTATCTCGCAAGCCACCCAGTTCACGCGCAAGATCGGTCATATGCGCACGGACGGGCGAACCTCTCCAGTCGCGGACTTCATGCCGGGTATCGACACCGTAAGCCGAAGTGTCCTGGGATATGACGAGCAATTCCTTCGTACCAGCCGCGACCAATTTTTCGGCCTCACGCAATACGGCATCGATCCGCCTGCTCACCAGCTTCCCGCGCAAGGACGGGATGATGCAGAAGGAGCAACTATGATTGCATCCTTCGGAAATCTTGAGGTAACTATAATGGCGCGGGGTCAGTTTTAGACCGCCTTCTGGTACCAAATCGACAAATGCACCGCGTGTGGCGGGTGCGGCTGCGTGTACAGCCGCTACTACATCCTCATATTGATGCGCGCCGGTTACGGCAAGAACGGCGGGAAACCGTTCCATAATCATCGCAGCTTCGTTGCCCATACAACCAGTGACGATGACACGACCATTTTCCGCAATCGCTTCACCAATCGCCTCCAAACTCTCTTCCTTAGCAGAATCAAGAAAGCCGCAGGTATTGACGAGCACAACATCGGCACCCGCATAATCGGGGGACATTGCATATCCGTCAGCGCGGAGCTTGGTCAGGATCCGTTCGCTGTCGACCAGAGCCTTGGGACAGCCGAGGGACACCATGCCCACTTTGGGCGCTGCTTCGATAATAGTTGCCATAATACCCGCGCCCTACGCGCATTTTCGGCACTTGTCACGGTGGCGTTTGGGGTGCATATTTACAAAGGTAAAAGCAGGGGCGGATATTATGACAAATGCAAATTTACTCGCGATATTCGTCGCGGCATTATCAGGCTTTATGATTGGTGGCATCTGGTATGGCCCGCTGTTCGGCAAAACCTGGCAACGCGAGATAGGCCCTAGCCAAGAGGCGATGGATGCAACCAACCCCTATAAGCTCTATGGCCTGACATTCCTGTTCAGCTTGCTCTCTGCCGTATTTCTTGGTCATTTGCTCGCTTCAACCGGAGTAAGCAAACCGCATGTCATTATGATGATCTCTGTCGGTGTGGCATTGGGCTTCATTGTTCCAGCGATTGGAACGAACTACCTGTTCGGGCGCAAATCGGGTAGGTTGTTTGCAATAGACGCGGGATATTGGTTGTTTTTCTATGCCGCAATGGGCGGGGTATTTGTGCTGCTGGGGGTTTAGTATTTAATGAATTTAATGTGCTGGATTCAAAATTTGCCACATCATTTAACCGTCACCCTGAACTGGTTTCAGGGTCCATCCCCAATCTAGCCTCCGCCTTGGCTGCAAGGTGGATGCTGAAACGAGTTTAGGGTGACGAAATCTTTTGAGGCAAACTTCTAATTCAGGGCATTAGCGATTTTAAGGCTCGTACAGCATCGATAGAGTGCTTCCGCACCGGAATAGCCAAAGCATTTATTTCACGCCTGTACGGTGCCTTAAAATCGATTTTAGAGCCTATATGGTTATTTCAGCTCAATACACTATGACCGCACAGGTAACTTCGTCAACGGATCAACCGGCTTCCTGTCTTTACGTATCTCAAAATGCAGCTGTGGTTGTTTGACATAGCCGGTGTCTCCCACCGCGCCCAAGGTTTGACCCGCCACCACTTTGTCCCCGCGGGCTACGTCCAACTGCCCCAAATGGCCATAAGCCGTCACCCATCCACCGCCGTGATCGACAAGAACTAACCCGCCGAATACGCCAATTTCGTTACCGCTATAGACGACGACCCCATTGCTTGCGGCTAGAACAGATGTTCCTTGCAAAGCCGCAATGTTGATACCGTCATTCACCTTGCCGCCACCTGCTACACCAAAACGACCAATCAGTGAACCGTTTACCGGCCAATCAAAGCTGCCTGCAAAGCTAGCCGGACGTGCAACGGGAGCGCCAATTGGCATAGGCGTTCCGGTAGCTGACACAGCAGGCTCCCCACCGGTCATCACGTCATCAATGTTCAGCGAGAATGACGCCGCACGGTTCTCTGGCGTCATATCACCCAAAACCGGCACCGCCGATGCACTATCGGGCAAACGCAGCCTTTGACCTTCGCGCAAGACATAAGGCGGCGCGATTTCGTTGAGCGTCACAATCTCTGCCCATGACGCACCGTACGCCCGCGCAATCGCGATCCCGGTCTCACCGCGGGCAACGCGGTGATATAGTCCGCCGGTGATTGTAAGCCGCTGACCAACCTCTAGAGTATAGGGCACCAATAGGTTATTCGCGGATACGATTTGACGAAGGCCGACCCCTGTTTGCGACTCGATCCTGTACAAAGTATCGCCGGGCTGAACGACATAGACGGATGGCGAAACCAACCGTGCATTGCGTTCAACAACCGCAGGGCTCCAGCTTGGTGTATCGGCAATGATGGTTTGTTCAGGCACGATTTGCGTGGGTTTAGGTGGTGGCGGAGTATCGACAGTGCCGATCCGGTAATCGCTCGCCCCGCGGGGGATACAGGCGCTCAGAAGCAATACAGCAATCGCCGGGACTAGCTTCCGCATCTTATTCCCCATCAATATATTGCCTTTAGCGCCGCGAGCGAGGCATGGTGTGTTAGATCAAGCTGCAATGGGGTAACCGCAATATAGCCATCACCGACTGCTTCTAAATCAGTGTCATGACCCGGCGTTTGTTCAACCCCGTGCAGGCCAAACCAGTAATAATCATAGCCACGCGGATCGGTGCCTTTGACAATCGAACCGCGGCTGTAATCATGAAAGCCCTGGGCGACGACCTTAATGCCTTTTACGGCTTCGGGCAGCAAAGCCGGGAAATTGATATTCATCACTACGCGCTCTTCAAACGGCATATCGAGGATCGGGCGCAGCACGCGTTCTCCCCATGCCTCCGCCGTAGCAAACGGAACCATATCGCCCATTCCCTCTTTGCTGTACACTTGGCTAAGCGCGATTGAGCGGACACCGGCAAGCACACCCTCCATCGCTGCCGATACTGTCCCTGAATAGGTAATATCATCGCCCAGATTGGCACCGCGATTGACCCCGGACAGGATCAGGTCGGGCTTTTGATCCTTCATCAATACACCGAGTGCAAGCATTACCGAATCTGTCGGCGTTCCCGCAACCGAATAATGTTTGGGACCATGTTCGCGTATCCGCACCGGCTTACTCAGCGTCAACGAATGGCCAGCGCCCGAGTTTTCCTCGGCTGGCGCAACGATCCAGATATCATCGCTCAATGTGCGGGCGATTTTTTCAAGCGTTTTCAATCCCGGCGCGTTCACCCCGTCATCATTGGTCAATAATATGCGCATCAGGTAATTGACTCCAACTTCTCTATGCCGCCCATATAGGGCCTTAAAACATCCGGCACGGTGACGCTGCCATCGGCCTGCTGGTAGTTTTCCAGCACCGCAACGAGCGTGCGGCCCACGGCAAGGCCGGAGCCGTTAAGCGTGTGGACGAACACCGTGTTCTTTTCTCCAGCTGGCTTATACCGCGCATTCATCCGCCGCGCCTGCCAATCGCCGCAGTTTGAACAGCTACTAATCTCTCGGTAGAGATTTTGGCCGGGCAGCCAAACCTCCAGATCATAGGTTTTGCGCGCACTATTGCCCATGTCACCGGTACAGAGCAGCATCTTTCTGTAAGGAAGCTCAAGCGCCTCTAGGATCGATTCCGCCGCGCCGACCAGCCGTTCATGTTCGGCCTCGCTGTCCTCTGGCCGGGTGATTGCGACGAGTTCGACCTTTTCAAACTGGTGCTGACGGATCAGGCCCTTGGTGTCTTTACCCGCCGCCCCTGCTTCACTGCGGAAACACGGCGTCAGTGCGGTCATGCGGATGGGTAGGTCGGTTTCGGCAATTATGCTTTCACGCACGCTGTTTGTGAGCGATACTTCCGATGTCGGGATCAGCCAGCGGCCATCGGTGGTCTTGAAATTATCCTCGGCAAATTTGGGCAATTGTCCGGTACCAAATAGCGCCTCTTCGCGCACAAGATAGGGCGTCGCACATTCGCTAAAGCCGTTTGTTTGCGTTTGATGATCGAGCATGAACTGGCCCAGCGCCCGGTTCAGCCGCGCCATGGCCCCGCGCATGAACGTGAAGCGTGATCCCGAAATCGCAACACCGGTTTCAAAATCAAGCCCAAGCGGCGGGCCCAGGTCGGCATGATCCTTGGGCGCAAAATCAAAGCTGCGCGGTGTGCCCCATTTGGAAATCTCGACATTGTCGTTCTCGTCCGCACCCATTGGTACGTCATCCGCAGGCAGATTAGCGATACCGGCCATTACCGCGTCAAGCTCGGCCCCAATGGCCTGCTCTTTTGCTTCTAGTGCAGGCAGACTTTCTTTCAGTATCGCAACTTCGGCCTTTAATGCTTCGGCCGTGGCGGTATCCCCCTTGCCCTTCGCCGCGCCAATCGCCTTTGACGCTTCATTCCGCCTGGCCAAACCAACTTGCAGCTCGGTCTGCGTGGCACGTTTTTGTTCATCGAGTTTCTGGATGACTGCTGAAACCGCCGCAGCACCGCGCCGCGCAAGCGCTGCATCAAAGGCGTCAGGATTTTCGCGGATATATTTAATGTCATGCATAATCACGCGGCTATGCCGAGACCCCGCCGATTTCGCAACGAAAAAGGGCGACCCGTGAAGGCCGCCCTATTTATCATGATGTTTAAGCGCTTAGGCTGTAGCGATTTGGACCTGATCCCCTTTTGCTGCACGCCGCCGTGCAAACATGGCCGCTGCCGCTGCACCAAAAAGCAATACCATGGGGGGCGCGGGAACATCGGTTCCACCGCCTGTGCTGCCGCCGCCTGACGAACCGGTACTGCCACCACCTGTAGAAGTCGATGAACTGGTTGACGATGATGTCGAACTGGATGTGCTTGACGAAGTAGATGTTGTTCCACCAAAGCTCGAAGATGTACTAGAAGATGTTACGCCACCAGTTGATGTTGATACACCGCCTGTCGAAGTGGATACGCCACCTGTAGAAGTGGACGAAGATGAACTAACTCCACCAGTCGAGGTCGAAACACCGCCAGAAGTGCTTGACGTGCTAGACGAACCACCTGTTGATGTTACTCCACCTGTTGAGGAGCTTGACGACCCACCTGTAGATGAAATTCCACCCGATGAAGTACTGGTCGAGCCTGTGTTGTTATTATTAATGATGACACCGCCCGTCGAACCGGGAACACCCGAACTGCCGCCTGTCGAGGACGAAGTTGAGCTAATTACTACGGTTCCACCGCCGCCACCACCGCCGCCGCCGGAAAATCCGCCGAAGAAACCGCCACCACCACCACCGGAATAACCGCCTGAGCCGCCGACAAGTACTGGACCGCCGCCGCCGCCAAAGTCACCCTGATACGCGGGAGGCGTTGGGATATATGGCATTGGTACGGTGGGCAGTTGGGCCGCCTGACTTGCAACTGTTACAACACTTGGTGTGCAACTGGTGGTTGTCGTGGTTGTGCGAACGATACGACGAACCTTCTTCACCTTGCGGACGGGCGTGTGCCGGGCAATGTGCCGTTTCTTCGCCTTGTGCTTGGCATAGCTTACTTTATAAGTTTGGGCTTGGGCGGGTCGATCAACGACCTGCATGGCACCGGTGCCAAGGATAGCGCCACCACAGGTGCAAGCGCATAATTTTGCAAGAGCCATACGTACAGACATATAATCGACCTTCTTCAGCCTTGGATGCTTTTAGGTGATGTCCGGTATGGAAATCTGGACCCTCTGCTTCCTGAGGAACTTACCAAGCCAGAAGTATGCCCGAACCTCAAACACATTAACCCTGTTTCACGGTGCCGATGTCGTTTTTTTTGAAATTTCATCGCTCTGCGTGCCCAAGCGTCCCGAAGTGAAACTGTTTACACGCAATCTGTTTAACCATCTACACGCTTTCCACAGTTTTTAAGGGACTTCACGCAAAGCACGCAGTTTGACGCTTGTGCGCAATTGGGCGCGAGTCTATAGGCCGCTCAAGCATTATACAGGCAGGGGGCTGATGTTGGCTTGCCCGCATATTAGAGGTGGAGAAACCATAATGGGTGCCAGCGCCAAGCCTCAAAAAAAATCAGGTAATATGAGCGATTTGAATGGCGAAAATGATTTGGACTATGTGCCAAATAATGCCGAAGAATTCATGAATGAGCGCCAACTGCGCTATTTTGAAAAGCAACTGAACGGTTGGAGAAACGAGATTCTTGAAGAATCGCGTGGCACCTTGAACCAATTGCAGGACGCCCCGATCCGTGAACCCGACCTAAATGATCGTGCCTCAAGCGAAACAGACTGGAGCATCGAACTTCGCACGCGTGACCGTCAACGCAAGCTGATTTCCAAGATTGAAGCTGCCTTGCGCCGGATTACAGAAGGCGAATATGGCTATTGTCAAGTGACTGGCGAACCAATCTCGCTTGCGCGCTTGCGTGCCCGCCCGATCGCAACAATGACACTGGAAGCACAAGAGCGGCATGAACGGCAAGAAAGAGTTTCCCGCGACGATTAAGGTTTTGCGAAATAATGGAGTCCGCGAACTCTGAACGAAAATGTGCGCTTATTAACCTTTTGGCTACGCTTTTCTGGCAAACGATCCATAACAACAGACACTATGTTACAGGTTGCAGCCACGCAATGAATGAACCGTTTAAGCCTTTCGAAGAAACGAATACCGCCGACACCAAACGCGGCGACGGGCGTGACAGCCTGTTATTAAAGGCTATTTTGCGTTTTCCTTCCAGTAAGGATGAACGCGAAGTTCGCATCAGAAACCTGTCAGCTGGCGGATTAATGGCCGAAGCACCGTCCCGCGTCGCGCGCGGTGAAAAAATTGAAGTCAACCTTCGCAACATCGGCTGGATAAGCGGTAGTGTCGTCTGGGTCGCCGAAGAACGTCTGGGGATAGCATTTGACCACCCGATAAATCCGGCAGATGCGCGAAAGCCAATTAAGAACAGCGACCATGATATTCCGCGTTACTTACAAAAGCTAAATGAGCAGAGCGCCCCGAAAAACCTGCGCCGCGTTTGAGACCAGCCCGGAACCGGAGGTCGTTACATCTACGCTCTAATCTTGAATTCATTTCAGCATCCATCTTGCAGCCAAGGCGGAGGCTAGATTGGGGATGGACCCTGAAACCACTTCAGGGTGACGGTTAAACAATCAACTGAACTTGAACTTCAGGTGACTAGGTCGTGTTGAGATTCGGAATTGCACTAGCAAAAT
This sequence comes from Sphingomonadales bacterium, assembly GCA_043760355.1. Lineage (GTDB taxonomy): Bacteria > Pseudomonadota > Alphaproteobacteria > Sphingomonadales > Sphingomonadaceae > Sphingorhabdus_B. The sequence continues at coordinate 9,175 of JAYUPC010000030.1, read as the reverse complement.
CGGAATTGCACTAGCAAAAATAGAACTTTGTCATTCGGTTATGCATTGAATGTCAACATACCCTAACCATCAAGCCAGTAAATATCGACTGGCACATTAATTTTTTCGAGCAACTTGCCAATCGGGTATTCCGATTTCTTGCCGTCTTCGATCGCCTTATCCAGAACCTTACGCTTTTCAGCACCCGCACACACAAGCAACGTCGTGCGCGCCTCGGCAATGGCTGACCCCGTCAACGTGACACGGTTTACCGGTGCTTCAGGAGGCAAAGGATCAGGTGCAACACCGATGGCACGAACCTCTTTAGGCGCGTTCATCGCTTCGTCTTCGTCGGGCCCCGGAAAGATTGAAGCAGTATGCCCGTCTGCGCCCATGCCAAGCCATACCAAATCAGGTGGCCAATGAAGGTCGGCAAGCCGTGCATTCGCCGCACTCCCGGCAAGCTTATAGTCGGCTGCTTCGCTGGTAATGGGCAACACACGTGCGCCTTTGGGAATGAATATCTTGGCAATCGCGGCAACATTGGACAGCGGATCGCTGACGGGCACCAATCGGTCATCTGTTGGAATGATCGTAACATTCTTCCACCGGATCGCAGGATTATTCGCCAACTTTACAAATATAGGCCCCGGAGTCGATCCGCCGGGAAAGGCAACCAAAGCCTGACCACGGGCATCTAACGCACTTTCAATGATGAAACCAATGTCCCCTGCGACTGCGTCGATCATTTCCTCGGCTTCTTCAAATTCCCAAAACTCGATCTCTTCGGCCATCAGGTTATTGCTCCATTGTTTAACGCAAGATTGTTTAGCGGGGGATTGCGGCAGCGGCGCGTGCTGCGCTTTGAATTGCGACCGAATCCGGTTTCCCCTTCCCTACCAACCAGCTGCCGCCAACGCAAAGCACCTGTTCAATTGCGAGCCAGTCCGATGCACTTTCCTGATTAATTCCGCCTGTGGGGCAGAATTTGCACTGGCCAAAGGGCCCGATCAGCGATTTGAGCGCAGGAATGCCCCCATTCGCTTGCGCCGGGAAGAATTTGAAATGGGTGAGGCCCAAATCCAGTCCACGCATGATATCGCCCGCATTGGCGATCCCAGGTAACAACGGAATGCCCTTTGCAATCGCCGCCTTACCAAGGGTTTCGGTTAGGCCAGGCGACACGATAAACTCGGCCCCTGCTGCAATCGCGCTGTCGAGGCCCGCGACATCAATAACCGTACCAGCGCCGACAATCGCACCGGGCACCTTCTTCATTTCGGCAATAGCATCAAGTGCTGCTGATGTGCGCAATGTCACTTCAAGCACTGGCAATCCGCCTGCGACCAAAGCCTCGGCAATCGTCCGTGCGTACGTCGCATCTTCGATCACTAGCACCGGAATAACGGGTGCTGTGCGCATGAGCGCTTCAACCGGGTTCATATTTTCGTCTCCAGATATTGCGCATAAGCCGCCGCCGCTCCAAACAGGCCGGGTTGGGGATGTGTGATAAGTTTTACCGGAATCCCGGCCATTAACGCCTCAAACCGGCCTTTGGCGGTAAAGCGTTCGGCAAAGCCCGATTTCACCAGCGTATCCTTTATCCGAAGGCCCAGTCCGCCCGCGATCACGACGCCAGCAAATCCGCCTTGCGCAAGCGCTATATCGCCAGCGATGCTGCCCAAAGACAGGCAGAACCGGTCGACCGCGGCGGCGGCGAGGCTGTCCTGTCCCGAAGTTCCCAATTGCCAGAGCAATTTGTCATCAAGCGACTGCACAGCCCTGCCCTCAATTGCCGCAAGAGTTTCATAAATCTCGATCAGACCGGGTCCTGATACAATCCGTTCCACCGATACCCGGCGATAGCGTTTACGCAGGCGCGCCAACACGGCATCTTCTATACTATCCAGTGGTGCAAAATCGATATGCCCGCCTTCGGTTGGCTGCACATAATAACGTCCGCCAAAACGTCTGACATGCGCCACACCAAGGCCGGTGCCGGGGCCGACGACCGAAATCGTACCAGAATCAGATAGCGGATTATCCGGCCCGCTTAGATGGATGAAGTATTGCGGGTCTGCCTGTGCGACGGCATGACCGACCGCCTCGAAATCGTTGACGATGACATAATCATCGACGTGCAATTTTTCAGGCACCATCGCGGGTCGGATGATCCAGGGATTATTGGTGAGTTTGATAACATCGCCCTTGACCGGTGCAGCAATGGCAATGGCCGCAGCTTTGGGAAGTGGGGAGCCCTGAGCCCGCCCGAATTCTTCCCACGCAGTTTGGAAACTCGCATATTCAGCAGTTTTCAGCGTTACCGCATCGCCCAATTCGATCACGCGCCCATCAGCAATCTTCGCAAGAGCAAAGCGGGCATAGGTCCCGCCGATATCGACACAAACGAGATCAATCACAGACCGGCCAATGCGAGCATTGCCGAACCACCTTTTTCGGCTTCATCGGCATGTAACCGCATCATCGCGAATAGTTCACGGCCAGTACCAATGCCATCATGCGGCGGTTTTACTGGCTCACGCGCATCCCAATGTGCTTTATCGACAAGCACATCGATTGCGCCCTTATTTGCGCACAGCCTTATTACATCGCCGTCCTGCAACTTGCTAAGTGGTCCGCCTTTGGCCGCCTCCGGGCTCATATGGATCGCCGCTGGCACCTTGCCAGATGCGCCTGACATGCGGCCATCGGTGACCAAAGCAACCTTGAAACCGCGATCCTGTAGCACCGCAAGCGGTGTCGTTAGTTTATGCAGTTCGGGCATGCCGTTCGCCGCTGGCCCTTGGAAACGGATCACGACAATGACGTCACGTTCAAGCTCGCCTGCCCTAAACGCAGCGACCGCATCATTTTGGTCAGAGAATATCAGCACGGGCGCTTCTATCTCCCAGCGCTCTTGCGCTACTGCACTGGTCTTAAACGTCCCGCGCCCCAAATTGCCCTGCACCAATCGCATTCCGCCATCGGGACTGAACGGAGCCGCAACACTGCGCAGGATACTGTCGTCTTTGGTTTGCGCCGGCGCCTGGTCCCATACGAGCGTATCTCCGTCCATATGCGGTTCTTGCGCACCTTCACCTAAGCCAGATCCATAGACTGTCCTGATATCGCCGTGCGCCAATCCGCCATCTACAAGCTCGCGTATGACATAGGGCATACCCCCAGCAGCGGCAAAGTTATTCACATCCCCTGATCCATTGGGGTAAATACGGGCGATCAAAGGCACAACAGCGGATAGCTCATCGATATCCTCCCAATCAATCTGGATACCGGCAGCCCGCGCTATAGCAGGCAGATGCAGCACATGGTTGGTCGATCCTCCTGTGGCGAGCAAGCCGACAATGGCGTTGATAATCGCCTTCTCATCCACACATTCGCCAAGTGGCCGATAATCGTCATTTTCTTCGCCGTTTTCTGTTGCCCAACCAATCTCAGTCAACCGGTGCGTCGCAGCCCGCGTCAATTCCTGCCGCAATTTCGTGCCTGGATTGACGAAGCTGGAACCCGGCATGTGCAAGCCCATCATCTCCATCATCATCTGGTTTGAATTCGCAGTGCCAAAAAATGTACAGGTTCCCGCACCGTGATAAGATGCGCTTTCTGCCTCTAACAATTCTTCGCGGCCCACTTTGCCCTCTGCATACAGCTGACGTATGCGCTGCTTTTCTTTATTGGCAAGGCCCGATGGCATAGGGCCGGCCGGAATCAAGATCATAGGCAAATGGCCAAACCGCAAGGCGCCGATCAGCAAACCCGGCACAATCTTGTCACACAGCCCCAGCAGCATCGCACCTTCGTACATGCCGTGGGATAGGCCAACTGCCGTTCCCATCGCGATATTGTCACGGCTGAATAATGACAACTCCATCGAATCCTGACCCTGTGTAACCCCGTCACACATCGCGGGAACCCCGCCTGCAACTTGGGCCGTGGCACCCCTTTCGCGCGCATATATTTTGATCTGCTCGGGATAGCGCGCATAAGGCTGATGCGCAGATAGCATGTCATTGTACGCAGTGATAATGCCGATATTCATCGCCTTGCCGCCGCGAATGACGGGCTTGTCTTCGCCTGTCGCTGCAAAACCGTGCGCCAAATTACCGCAGCTAAGCGCGTCGCGGTTAACGCCTTTATCACGCTGGCGTTTAATAAGGTCGAGATAGGCCGTGCGGCCAGTGCGAGATCGTTCGATGATCCTGTCGGTTACAACCGTGACTACCGTGTTCATTTCACTCATGCCAGCTCATCCCGTCTCGTTCGGCGAGTGCAATCGCCGCATTGGGCCCCCAGCTTCCCGCGCCATAATTGCGGGGCTTGAGACCGGTTTTCTGCCAAAGGTCGCGGATCGCATCAACCCATTTCCACTGCGCCTCCACCTCGTCGCGCCGAACAAACAATGTCTGGTCACCTTCGATCAGGTCGAGAAGTAGTCGTTCATAGGCAATCCGCCTCCGCGATCCAGCAAAGGCTGTAGTCAGCGAAAGATCAAGCGGCACTTCGCGCAAGGTTACGCCGCCCCGGTCCAATCCGGGTTCCTTTGCCATCACCAACAACCGTACATATTCCTCGGGCTGCAAGCGGATGACCAGCGTGTTCGCCTCCAACCGTCCGCCTCGATCCCGGAACGCATTATGGGGCACAGGTTTATACTGGATCACAATCTCGCTACGTCGTTCGGGCAGGCGTTTGCCGGTACGCAGGAAAAACGGCACACCTTGCCACCGCCAATTGTCGACATAGGCCTTAATCGCCACAAAAGTCTCGGTATCCGATGGCTTGCCAAGATCAGCGTTATAGCCGGTTACACCCGCGCCCTTGATCGCGCCGTCAGTGTATTGGCCGGTAACAACGTCGCCCTCAGCCACCGGACGCAGCGCACGGAGCACTTTGACTTTTTCGTCGCGGATCGCGGTTGCATCCAGATTCGCTGGTGGCTCCATCGCGGTTAGTGCCAGCAGTTGCAGCATATGGTTCTGCACCATATCACGCAGCGCGCCGGTATCATTGTAAAACTCGGCACGCCCCTCAAGCCCTACGGTTTCGCTTACGGTAATCTGTACATGCTCAATCGCATTTGCATTCCAAAGCGGCTCGAACAGCATATTGGCAAAGCGCAACGCCATCAGGTTCTGGACGGTCTCTTTGCCGAGATAATGGTCGATGCGGAACGTGCGGTCTTCGGGAAAGACGCTCAAAACCGCATCGTTAATCTCACGCGAACTAGTCAGGTCATGGCCAAGCGGCTTTTCAAGACCAATGCGGACATTCACTCCAGCCAGACCAGCCGATTGAAGGCCCTTGATGGTTGGTTCAAACAAAAAAGGTGCGGTGGAAAGGAAAATTGAGAGGCCTGCCGAAATATCCCCGATCTTGGCCGCTAGAACATCAAAACCGTCCAGTTTTGAAGCATCAAGCGGCTGATATTGCAGCCTCTCCAGAAAACTGTCGATCAATCCTTCCGCCTTGCGGTCATCGGGAAGAAATTCGCATAGAGCAGTCCGCGCAAATTCCTGGAATTCAGCATCGGTCATGACACTGCGCGCGGTGCCGAATATACGCAGATCGGATGCGATCAAGTTATCAGCATGCAGCGCATAGAGCGACGGCAACAACATCCGCCGCGATAAATCCCCGGTCGCTCCGAATAATAGCAAAGTCCCGCTATGTTGGGTCATTAATATGATCGCTTTCCTCGCCTAAATATCACTGGCGCACCAAAACTGTATAAATCCAGATCCCTTGCACATATTTCTGCCCCATATGTCAAATGCCGTGAGCGAAAGTCGCGTGATCAGAATTCGTATTCACAGTTTTTTCGGAGGTTTTCGACCTAACCCACCGCAATTTTGCGCTGATCGGGCATTCCCATCGATAGTAAGAAAGGATCCGATCCCTGCCGCGCCATGAAATCCGCCTTGCCACTAAGCCCTCTCCAGCCGCTTGCGATAAGTGCCTGTGCCGTAGGCGCGCCAAGCGTACTGCCGGGGCCAAGGACGATAATCCGGTCCGGCGCGAATTCAGCCGCGGCAACCTGCACGGCACGGGTAAAATTATAGCTCCGGTTCAGTTGCGCGCCCAGGGTGTAATCATAGATCGATTGTGTCGCAAAAGCCTTTGGCGACCACACACGACCCGTTCCATCAATCGCCGAGATGACACCACCGCCAAAATCGCCAACCGGATTGCGCGCAGTCGCAAGTGGCAGGATATGATCGAGTAGCGGACTATGGAAAGCGGCATGATAAGGCAGGCGCAGCGGGAAACGGTCATCCTTGGGCAGTTTTTCAGCCAGCCATTTAAGCCCTGCATCGTCGGCGGCGAACACAATCATAGCGCCCAAATAAATCGAGACGTGAACCGCAATATCATCCCGCACAGCTGCTTCGCCAAGTAGTGCATCAACCAAAGCTTGTTTTGCCGGATCAATCCGCCAATCGGCATCCGCCATCGACCACACAATCTGTCCGCCCTGCCCCTGTTCATGCATCAGTGTGCCCATGTTGTTGACGAGCCGTGCGCCGCTATCCAAATCAATCACACCCGACGCCGCCAGCGCCAGATACCAGCCCATCGAATTGCCCGTCACTGCAACGATATCAAACCGGTCACGATCAATCGCGGCAAAATCGGCCATTGCGCAGGCATAGATCAAGAGCGACGCATTATCGCCGGTCATATGGGTCGATGGTGAAAACTTTTCCGCATTATCAAGTTCGGAAATTGGCACCTGTCCCGTGGCGCGGCGAAGAGCATCCAACCTTTCGACCCATTGCCCACCGCCATTGTGATATGTTTTCAGATAGCCCAGTTCGGTCGCATTATACGTGCCGCGTCCGGGACAAACGACAAGCGCCTTTTCTTTCATGCGCCCCGTCCTGTTGCCACAAGCGCCGCTGCGATAATTGATTCCTTGCTCGGCAATACCAGTTCTGCCGCCGGACCAAGCGGGATGAAGCAATCTTGCGCTGTAATTCGCTGCACCGCGTCACCGCGCCCTGCCTCGGCAAAGATGGTCATCAGTTTCTCGCTCAGGCTGCCCGAACGGCGGGCTTCGTCGACAATCAAGACGGCTGCACAATCTGCGGCCTCTTTGATGAATGCGTCCTCGGGCAAGGGATGCAGCCAGCGCAGATCAACAATCCTAACATTCAGGCCGTGCTCAGCCTTCAATACGGCTTCGGCTTGGCGGGACAGATAGTATCCGTTACCGTAAGTTATGATGCACAAATCCTTACCCGAACCGTAAATGCCAACCTCTCCAAAACCAATTTGCTGCGCAATATCGGGTGCAGCATAATTGGCTGTCCAGCCATTGTCCCCACCCTCATACAGGTCAGCTGTATGATACAGCGCAATGGGTTCAACAAAAACAATAACACGCCCGTCCTCATGCGCCATTCGCACGCATTCGCTGAGCATTGCAGGTGCGTCCGCTGCACTAGAGGGACAGGCGACAATTATACCGGGAATATCGGTCAGTACGGCAAGCGAATTGTCATTATGGAAATGCCCGCCAAACCCCTTTTGATAGGGCAAGCCAGCGATCCGCAAGACCATCGGGTTAGTATATTGCTGGTTGGAAAAGAACGACAATGTCGCGGCCTCGCCCCGTATCTGATCCTCGGCATTGTGCAGATAGGCGAGGAACTGGATTTCGGGAACGGGAACAAAGCCGTTATGCGCCATACCAATGGCAAGACCCAATATGGTCTGTTCATCCAGCAACGTATCAAACACCCGCGCTGCGCCGAATTTGTCCTGTAAGCCTTGCGTGACGCCGTACACCCCGCCTTTGCGCGCCACATCTTCGCCGAACAGCGATATATTGGAATAGCGCAGCATCAGGTCAGCCAGCGCAAAGTTAATGCTCTTGGCAAGCGTTACCGGTTTGGCAAGGTTGCGGGTGTCTTTAGCAAACAGTGCGTCACGCTTTTGCGTGGAGGGCAAGTCAGGTGATGACCGCTCGCCAACAATAGGAACAATCGGAACCATGACCGCCGCCGCCGTTTCCAGCCTTGGCTTGGCGAGTGCATCCAATGCAACCCGCCCCACCCGCGCGCGCATATCTTCATAACGCGCAATAATGTCTTCAGCCGAAACGCCAGCTCGCTCAATCAAATGTCGTGCCGTATGCAGCAACGGATCCTGCGCCTCATTGGCTTCAATCGCCGCGAGCGAGGCATAACTAGCCTCTACATCGGCACCGGCATGGCCCATCAGGCGAACAGTATGCATGTGCAGGAACACCGGCTGTCGCTTGTTCCGCGCAATCGCCACAGCTTCTTGCGCACCGCGCAACGCATCAATCACATCAACGCCGTCGCACTGCACATAGTTCAGCGCAGGGCGGTGCGCAAAATTGGCCTCGATCCATCCGCCCGGCGTCTTCACCGAAATACCGATGCCATTATCCTCGCACAGAAATATTATCGGCATGGGCAGTTTCTGATATGCGGCCCAGCAAGCCGCATTGAACGCCCCCTGCGATGTTGAATGGTTGGCCGAAGCATCGCCAAAAGAGCACAGGATTATCGCGTCACTGGGCAATACAGCACTGGCGATCTTCAAACGGTGCGCCATGCCGATCGAATGCGCCGCCCCCACCGCCTTGGGCAAATGCGAGGCAATCGTGCTTGTTTGTGGAGGAACAAATGTATGCGCGCAGCCCAGAACTTTGTGCCGACCGCCCGAAATCGGATCACCCGCTGCTGCTGCAAAGGATAAAGCCATATCATAAAGCGGTGTCAACCCGCCTGCTTGCTTCTTACGCTGGATCAGGAACGCGGCATCACGGTAATGCAGGAACGCCATATCGGTTGACCGAGTCGACGCTGCTAAAGCTGCGGTCCCTTCATGCCCCGAACTGCCGATCGAATAAAAAGTCTTCCCCTTTGACCGCCGCGCCCACAGATCAAGATGGCGGTTCATTATCATCGTGTCAAACAGGTCTACCAGCCTGTCAGGCGCTACTTCAAATGAACGGTTTACGTCACTGCGAGAAGGCGGAAGAGTACCTTCGCGCACACGGGCTATAAAGGCTTCATCGATAATAGTTGCTCGGTCAAACATATACCGGCGTTCATAACGCGGGACAGTCTAAAAGCCACAGTGATTTTTCAAATTCAATCGTACGATTAAAAACACTGGCTTTGTAAAAATTGCTTGATAGGATGCA
>JAYUPC010000029.1:0-6108 GCA_043760355.1 Sphingomonadales bacterium | reverse complement strand
CCTTGAGGATTGCTTTGGCGCCGGGTCCGAAGCTGAGGCCGCCATAATCGTCGGCGCGCAGTGCGTCGCGTGCTTGCAGTGACCGCGCGACCGGGCGCACCATCGCCAGCTCGTCGGCATCCATGATCCCGAACACCGAAATCTTGTGGTGTCCGAACTGGCGCACCTTCTCATTATCATCGCCGCCGAGCACCGCGGCGAGATGCGCGACGCCGAACCGCATCTCGGTGCGGAACGCCGCCGACAGCAATTTCTGGGCGACCGTCGAGACATCGATTGTCGCCGGCGGCTCGAGGCAATTGTCGCAATTGCCGCAGGTCGCGGGCGGGTTCTCGCCAAAATGACGCAGCAGGATCGCGCGGCGGCAGGTCGCCGCCTCGACGAACGCGGCGAGCGTATTCAATCGGTCGCGCTCGGCCGGACGGCGATCGACTTCGATTTCGGTCTCGATCCGGCGGCGCGCGCGGGCAAAATCGTCGGCGCCCCAGAACAGCCATGCCTCGGCCGGGTCGCCGTCGCGGCCGGCGCGCCCGGTTTCCTGATAATAGGCCTCGATCGATTTGGGCACGCCGGCGTGGGCGACGAAGCGCACGTCGGGCTTGTCGATGCCCATCCCGAACGCGACCGTCGCCGCGATGACCATGTCCTCGGACGCGACGAACGCTTCCTGGTTGCGGTGGCGGACCGACCCGTCGAGCCCGGCATGGTAAGCCAAGGCGCGGCGCTTGGCCGTGCCGAGCTGGACCGCCAGTTTCTCGGTCGCATTGCGGCTGGTGGCGTAGACGATCCCCGGCCCGGGCTGATCCTTGAGCAGCGCCTTGAGCTGTGTTCCGACGCCATCGCGCGGGCGAACATGGTAGCGGATGTTGGGCCGATCGAATCCGGCGACGACCAGCCCGCTCTCGGGAATGCCGAGCTGGACGAGAATGTCGGCGCGGGTGCGGCGGTCGGCAGTCGCGGTCAGCGCGAGGCGCGGAACGTGGCGGTGCAGGTCGAGCAAAGGCTTGAGCAGGCGATAATCGGGCCGGAAATCATGCCCCCATTCCGAAACACAGTGCGCCTCGTCTATGGCAAACAGTGCAATTTTGGCCTCACGCAGTAACCCTCGAAACTCCATACCCGATGCCCGTTCCGGCGCGACATATAACAGGTCAAGATCACCGGCTCGGAACCTCTCGATCGTTTCGGCACGGTTTTCATCGACCGAAGTGAGGGTGGCGGCACGGATACCCACGGCGGTCGCGGCGCGCATCTGATCATGCATCAACGCTATCAAGGGCGAGATAACAATCGTTGTGCCTTCAAAGGCAAGGGCCGGCAATTGATAACAAAGCGACTTCCCCGCCCCAGTCGGCATCACTGCCAATGTCCGCTGTTTAGCCAGCACCCGTTCCACAACCAACGCTTGCACCCCGCGAAATTCAGGAAAACCAAAAACGCGGTTCAGCAAACCGAGCGGATCATGCGTGGCGGGAGCAAGCGACATGAGGGCAACAGTAGGTCGGAAATCTGATCCAAGATAGAGGGCATAGTCATTCTATCCACGGATTTTTTCGGGATTATTTTGTCAGCCCCGGTTTTGATAAAAGCGGCAGAAAACTGTCCAAGTTCACAGGCGATTCACGGTCGAAATGTTGGATTAAAATCCTACATCTTTTAAGGGACTGCTATCCCCTGACCAATTCAAAGAGCCGTGGGATGGCTCGCAAATTAAATCCTACATTTCAAGCCTTCACTCCGCCGCGACAATCTCCACTTCGCGCTCAGCTTGTTGACGGGTCCACATTTCGGCGTAGAGGCCACGCTTTCGCAACAACTCCTTATGCGTTCCTTGTTCGGCAACCCGCCCAGCCTCCAACACCAAAATCTGGTCCGCATCGATAATCGTCGACAGGCGGTGTGCGATTATGATCGTGGTGCGCTTTTCCGATATCCGGTCGAGCGTCGCCTGTATCTCCGCCTCGGTCCGGCTGTCGAGTGCGCTGGTGGCTTCGTCAAGGATCAGGATCGGCGGGTTTTTAAGCAGCGTGCGGGCAATGGCCACGCGCTGTTTTTCCCCGCCCGAAAGCTTCAATCCGCGTTCGCCAACCTTGGCCTCATATTGTTCGGGCAGGCTGGCGATAAAGCCGTGGATTGATGCGCCGCGCGCTGCTTCTTCGATCTCGCTTTGCCCCGATCCTTCGCGGCCATAACCGATATTATAGCCGATGGTATCGTTGAACAATACGGTGTCCTGCGGCACGATGCCGATACTGGCGCGCAGCGAACCCTGCGTCACATTGCGCAAGTCCTGACCATCAATGGTGATCTGTCCACCTGTCACGTCATAGAAACGGTATAGCAGCCGTGCGATCGTCGATTTGCCAGCACCCGATGGTCCGACAACTGCAAGTGTGCCGCCCGGCGGGATTTCAAAACTGACGCCGTTCAAAATCTGACGTTCGGGATCATAGCCAAACAGCACATCTTCAAACGCCAGCGCCCCGCCACTTACCACAAGTTCAGGTGCGCCGGGTTTGTCGACAATTTCGGGTGCGGTATCGATCAGATCAAACATCGCCGCCATATCGGTTAGCCCCTGACGAATGGTGCGATAGACCATGCCCAGCATATCAAGTGGACGGAAAAGTTGCGCAAGAAGCGTGTTCACAAACACCACGTCACCCGTGGTAAACTTCCCCACTGACCAGCCCCACACCGTATAACCCATTGCGCCAGCCATCATCAGGTTGGTGATCAGCGACTGGCCGACGTTCAGAAGCGCAAGCGAGTTTTCCGATTTGACGGCGGCATTGGCCCACTCGCTTACGACTTGGTTATACCGCGCTGCTTCACGTTTTTCGGCGTTGAAATATTTTACGGTTTCGTAATTGAGTAAGCTGTCGACCGATTTTGCGACGGTTTGCGTATCAAGATCGTTCATTTCAGCGCGCAGGGCGTTGCGCCAATCGGTAATGCGCTGGGTAAAGACAATATAGACCACCACCATGACGAGCGTTGCTACGACAAGCCCGAAACCGAATTTGGTCCAGAATATTGCCGATACCCCGATCAGTTCTATGATCGTCGGTGCGATGTTGAAGAGGAGGAAATAGAGCATGATGTCGATGCTTTTTGTCCCGCGCTCGATCACCTTGGTAACCGCACCCGTCCGCCGGTTCATATGGAACCGCATCGACAGATTATGCAGATGCCCGAACACGTTTTCAGCGAGACGCCGCGTTGCATCCTGGCCGACTTTTTCAAACACGATATTGCGCAGGTTGTCGAACAATACCCCGCCAAACCGGGCCCCTGCATAAGCGGCAACCAAGGCAATGGCGATAGTGACACCGCTTTCCTGACCTGGCGTCATCCGGTCAATCGCTTGGCCGTAAACCCAACCCATCGAGAACTGTATCAGCTTTGAAACCACCACGAGCAGCAAGGCAATGATAATCCGCACCCGCAGTGCCGGTTGATCCTTGGGCCATAAATAGGGCAGAAAGCGCCGCATTACGGCGAAATCCGGTTTTTCGTTTTTAACTTCTGGATCGGTGTTTAGGGGAGGCATAGCGTCCTATAGGCGCTTCAATCCAAATCAGAAAGTGCCGCTGATCTGTAACCGGTAAAAAGCTCCGTATCGTTGTTCGCTGGTTCGCACGGTATCAATGTCCCCATCGCGGCGATTAACGTAGAAATTTTCATAGCTATAGTCACGGCGTCCGCCCAAATTCATGACCTGGGCCCTTACTTTTAACCCGAACACATCCTTATGCTCGACAAATGCGAGATAAAACGGTTTGTCTGAATATTGGCGGGTTTGATAATCCAACCTGTAAAACGGCTCGTCATATTGATCCTCCATATAGGCGCCCCAAGCCCACTTGCTGTTCGGGATATCATGGCGGAATTCAATATTGATGCCGACGCGCTGGTCACCGTTGATGGTGCGGTTTAGCCCAGTCAACGGATCCCGCAACCGGCTGGTTTGATAGGATGCCGTGATATCAAGCTTTGCGCCTTTCCACCCCAGACTATCAAGTAAGAAGGAGCTGGTTAGTTCCCCGCGCGCCCGCTTGGCACCGCTGCGCAAATTGCCGACGGCTTCTTCAGTAGTATTGATCGGAATTTGATCGACGATATCGCTGATTTTTTCCGCTTCGAGTTTTAACTTTATCGAACCAGCCGCACCCAAAGAGCGGTTGACCTCAAACTCTGCCAGCCAGCTTTGCGGAGGCACCAATTCTGCATTGCCCGCATTATTATTGGCATCTTGCAAATCAACAGAAGCGAGAAAATCGAAGAAATTCAGCTGCCCGACCTTGCGCTGCAACCGCATATTGACGTCAAGACGCGGTGTTGCTTTCCATGCAAGCGAGGCCGAACCCTTGGGCCTGATGAAGCTGCGTATCTGTCCATTTCCTCCGGTCTGGATCAGCTTGCTGTATTCACCGCCAAGCGTGGCTTGCAATGTCAGGTCTTTTGCAAGAGGTCGGCCATAAGACAAGATAATCTGCGCACGTTTTTCCTCAACCCGTGCATTGGCACCGGGAAGCAAGCGCGGTTCGAATGCTCCTGATTGACCAAGCTCGGATAATTCCGCATTCGAATCCAGGAAATTCCGCGCGCCTTCAAGCGATATCTGCCAATCGCTCTTGCCCGCTTTCCACTTGAATTCGCTCCGCAAGACGATTTCACCTTCGTCGACAATCTGGTCAAATCGTGATCCTGTTGGCGCAGTTCCATCGGTTGGATCCTGACGGAATAGTCTTTTGAAAGGGCTATGTTCAAACCGGTTATAATTGACCAGTTTCAGCCGCCCGCCAAGAACACCGAATTCATAATCGGTGCTCGTTTCCATATTCCATTCGTCTTCACGCCCTGACGACAACTCGTTGATATCGGGACGACCCGTCTCAAAACGGCTAGAGGCTACATTGCGGCGGAAACGAAATTGTTCGTAAGATGCCTTGGTATTAAATATCGAACCGCTATCGCTTTTTAGCGAATAACTCGCCCCGATATGGGGCCGGTCACCATAAAAGGTCGCCACCTGATTTCGCGAATAGCGCAATTCACCCGCTGCCCCGCGGTTCACCTCAAACCCACGAAAACCGTTTCGAAAGCTGTCATTATTGTTAATGCCAAAGGTATAATTGCCTTTACCCAATGTGCCCGAAATATTGATTTCAGCATTATACCAGCGGGGCTCCAATTGGCTTCGGAATTCGGGGCGCCAAGCAAAATTTCCCGAGAAACTGTCTGGCTTGGTTACGACATTAAGCACCTGACCATTGAGGCCCGAGATATTGAATGTCGCGCCGTCAGCAATTTCAAGCTGTACCACCGATTTGGCCGGTGTCCTGCCAAGCACAGCCTCTGCGCTGTCGCCCTTTCCCGATATCCGTTGCCCGTTGATAAGGACGTTTTGTGTGGCCTCACCAAGGCCCCGATCACCGCTGACCTGTGTGATTGTAAAGCCCGGAATTTGACCCACCATGTCGCGCGCGGTTTGTGGTGCAAAGCGGGTGAAGGCGGCGGCATCATAAACCAGCCGACTATTTTCGGTACGCGGTGCAAGTGTTGTTGACGAGGGCGCGGTGCTAACTACCTCCACCGCACCAACCGCATTCTGGTCTTGCGCCATCGCGGTAGAGGATATTCCCGTCAGAAGAAATAGAGCGAAAGCAACGTGTGCTTTGGGCTTACAAGAAACGGTCACTATCCCTCCAACTTCAAACGGCGTCCTGTTTTGTGCCGCTGATATTTATTCGCCTACAAGTGTAATCGTTACAAGAAACCCGGCTTTCGACAAGCGACTATGAAGGGGAGACAAACGGCTTTTAGACCTTGCCGTTTAACAAAATATACGCCGCGAGTATGTTCATCAATGTGTAGGCTATATAGAACAGCAAGATGATCCATGATCCCGATGCGGCAAATATCATGGCGGCCGCCAATATCACAAACTCAATAACATAGCTGCCATTGCGTCCGAAATGCCTTCCGAAATACAGCTTGGTATCTTCGACAAAAGGATGCCCGGATTCCACCACTGCCTTGTGCATGGCGAAATTTGCAATCCCTAAAAAGAAACAAATGATGAGGTAGAACATTATGTTTTGT
>JAYUPC010000028.1:0-18677 GCA_043760355.1 Sphingomonadales bacterium | reverse complement strand
AATTGTCACGAGCGAGTGAGTCGCACAAGTGTAATATTTATAGTTATCCACAGACAGACTGTTTTGTAGTGGACAAAATGGAGAACAACTATGCCGCAGCCCAAAACGAAGACGACCCCCATGCCTGTGACATGAGGGCCGTTTGATTTGTCCGGGGGCGAGGGAGAGGAGGGAGAGCCACCCGGTCAAATATTAACGGTATGTTTCAACCGTTGAAGGCAACATGCCTCCAACTTACTTTTGCTGCAATTGCGAAGTAAACCCAGCTAGTTGCAAAACTTGCAATCGTTAGTATTGTAGCGTTAGCATTATGGTGCGATGCCGTTTCCCGGGAGCGACGCATTAACGATACCACCATCGCAAATGATGGTTTCACCAACAATATAATCGCCCGAACGCGCCGCCAGAAACAGCGCGAGGCCCGCCATATCTTCTGGTGTGCCGATCCGGGGAAAGGGCACATTTTTGCCAACCGCATCGCCGTGATCCCGTGCAGCCTTATTCATATCAGACTGGAATGCGCCCGGCGCGATGCCCGATACCAGGATATTATCCTTAACCAGCTCAGCTGCCAGACGACGGGTCAGATGGACGACAGCGGCCTTGGACGCTTGGTAACTATATGTTTGCCACGGGTTGATCTTGTAACCATCAATGGAGGCAATGTTGATCACCTTAGCCGGGCGTTCAAAGGTTGCAGCAGCTTTCAACAGCGGATGTAGCGCTTGCGTCAGGAAGAACAGCGATTTGACATTAAGGTCCATAACCCGGTCCCAACCGACTTCGGGAAACTGGCCAAAATCTGCACCCCATGCTGCGCCTGCGTTATTGACAAGGATATCAAGCTTTTCCTCACGCGACGCGATTTCTGTGGCGAGCGCATTGCAGTTTTCTACGCTCGACAAATCCATGGGAATGCCAACCACCCGGTCGCCGAATTTAGCGACAGCTTCCTCGATTTGGTCGACCTTGCGCGCACTGATATAAATCCGCTTTGCACCCGCCGCAAGATAACCCTCGACAATCATCGCGCCAATCCCGCGTGATCCGCCGGTCACAAGTATCGTGCGGCCTTCCAGGTTGAAAAGTGAATTGAGGTCCATGTCTTTTTCCTTATCAATAGCCGTTCATCTTCGCCACGCGGTCTGCGTGGAAATAGGAATCACCGAAAAATTCGTTCAGGCTCCGGTCGCGCTTCATATAAAGCCCGATATCATATTCGTCGGTCATACCAATGCCGCCGTGCATCTGCACCCCTTCACGCACGGAGAGGTTGCAGGCAAGCCCGGCCTTGGCCTTGGCCGCCGCGACATAAAGCTCTGCATTTGCATGCCCTTCATCCAGCATCGATTGCGCCTTCAAAACAATAGACCGCGCACCTTCCATCTCGCCGTATAGATGCGCCGCGCGGTGTTGCAGTGCTTGAAATTCACCGATCAGCTGCCCGAACTGCTTGCGCTGTTTCAAATAATCAAAGGTGATGTCCATCGCACCTGTGCCAACGCCAACCATTTCGGCTGCAGCGCCAACGCGGCCTGCATCAAGCATCTTGCCCAGCACCAACCAGCCGCCGTCAACATCGCCGATCACCGCATCGGCGTCGACCAATACGCCGTCGAGCTTTACATGTGCAGCCATAGCCGAATCGACCAACCGAGCGGATTCCATCGACAGGCCAGCCGCATCTTTTTCAACGGCGAATAGCGTAATCCCGTCGCGTTCGCCTGCTGCGCCTGCTGTGCGCGCCGCCACAATCAGCATATGCGAGGATGCACCTTGCACAACAAACTGCTTATGGCCGGTGAGCTTGAAACCATTGCCGCTGCGTGTCGCGTTACAGGCAATTTTTTCAGGGCGGTGTTTGGTACCTTCGTCAATGGCGATACCAATGACTGTTTCGCCCGCGATAATGCCCGGGAACCAACGTTCGCGCATCGCCGTGTCCGCTGCCTTCAACGCCTCAACCGCTGCGACCGAAGTCGTCAGAAAGGGCGACGGCGACAGGTTACGGCCAATCTCCTCCAACACAATGCCTGCTTCGATATGGCCCATGCCCAAACCGCCATCGGCCTCCGGGATCAACATGCCGGTAAAGCCCATTTCGGCAAACTGCTTCCACAAATCATAGCTAAAACCATCTTTGCATTCCATGTCGCGATATTTGCGGAAATGGGTGGTCGGGGCTTCGGATTTCATGAAGTCACGCGCGCTGTCGCGCAGCATCGCTTGATCTTCGTTTAATGTCATTGCCATGTTCTTTTAAGCTCCCGGCATTTCAAGGATACGCTTCGAAACGACATTGAGCATCACCTCGCTGGTGCCGCCTTCGATCGAGTTTGCTTTGGTGCGCAGCCAGTTGCGCGCCTTGGAGCCCCCGTTTGATCGCTCGCTATCCCATTCGAGAGCCTGAGAACCGCCGATCGACATCACCAATTCATTGCGCTTCTTATTCAACTCCGTCCCGACATATTTCATCAGGTTGGAATAAGCCGGATGCGCCGTGCCTGTTTTCCATTCGTCCATAAAACGTTCGCCGTGCGCGCGAAACGTAAGGTTGTCGACATCGAACAAAGCCATTTGCGCGCGTAGCACCGGTTCTTCAGCCAGCACTTCCTTCATCGCTGCACCAATCGAGGTCACGCCGCCATCGCCGCCCATGCCCGAAATCATCTCCCGCTCATGCCCCAACAGGTATTTCGCCACGTCCCAGCCGCGGTTAAGCTCACCAACAATCTGGTGCTTGGGTACGACAACATTGTCGAAAAAGGTTTCGCAGAAAGGCGAGTTGCCGGAGATCAGTTTGATCGGCTTCGTCGAAACGCCCGGTGTCTTCATATCGAACAGCAGGAAAGAGATGCCCTGATACTTGTTGGTCTTGTCAGTACGGACAAGGCAGAAAATCCAGTCGGCTTGATCTGCATATGATGTCCAGATTTTCTGGCCGTTGACGACCCAGTGATCGTCTTTATCTTCGCCAAATGTTTGCATCGAAACAAGGTCGCTGCCAGAGCCAGGTTCAGAATAACCCTGACACCAGCGAATTTTCCCCTGAGCGATTTCATTCAGATAATGCACTTTTTGTTCTTCAGTGCCGAATTTCAACAAAGCAGGGCCAAGCATCCAGATGCCAAAGCTGTTAAGCGGCGAACGGCAACCCAGCTTTGTCATTTCCTGCCGCAGTATTTTGGTTTCTTGCGGGGTCAATCCCGCGCCACCATAAGCCTCATCCCAATCGGGAACTGTATAGCCTTTGGCTGCACAGCGTTCGAGCCATAATTTTTGCGCTTCGGACTTGAACACAAAACTACGTCCGCCCCAGCACACATCTTCGTCGCCTTTGACCGGCGTGCGCATTTCAGGAGGGCAATTTTCTTCCAACCAGGCGCGCGTCTCGGCGCGGAATGTTTCAAGATCAGACATTCGACTCTCCATTTTCTATGCCGCAATAGCATCAGTTTTTGTCACTTTACGCAAGCGTCAAGTTATACATATAAAAACTTCAACCTATGCCGTAACGTCACCTTCTCGTAGCAATTGACAGCCAAGTCACTCTCCCTAAGCTTAGGAGCAAGTTAAGGAGAAAACCTTCGTGTGATTCGTTCCCGAAAAGGGCTATCTTAGCTCGCCAATCGAAGGTAATTTTCTTAGCCTATGACCATAGCACAGCCTTTACCACAATCGCTCAAAATCATCCATGGACTTGGTGCATTTGCATATGGGATCAAGGATAACGGCTTTTCGGTATTCCTTCTCATTTTTTACAATCAGGTGCTCGGGCTGGATGCCGCAATTGTTGGCACCGTTATTATGGTTGCGTTGATTGTTGATGCTTTTATCGATCCTTTTATTGGTGAATTGAGCGACCGCACTCAAACCCGGTGGGGGCGACGCCTGCCTTGGCTTTACAGCGCCGCTATTCCTGTTGGCATAGCCTGGATGCTCCTTTGGCATCCGCCTGTGCTTTCTGATACCGGATTGTTATTATGGCTGTTTTTCACTGCCATTGTGACGCGCGCATTAATTGCGATGTGTGAAGTTCCCTCGATCTCGTTAATCCCTGAACTCACCTCCGATTATGACGAGCGCACACAATTTACGCGCTATCGCCTGTTGTTTGCATGGTGCGGGGGCTTGCTCATCCTGATTTTGGCTTATGGCGTATTTTTTACCGGACCAAGGGGCGTAAGTGATCCGGCGGGCTATAATGCGTTTGCGATCTGCGGCGCGTTGATGATGACAGGGTCAGTTTTATTTTCAGCCATGGGCCAGCATAAACGGGTTGCCAAACAATCTCCACCTGCGCGACCACCGCACAGCTTGAGCCAGGCACTTAAGGAAATGCGCGCGACGCTATCCAATAGGGCATTTTTATGGCTGATGTCGGCGGCACTTTTTGGGTTAATCAACCAAGGCATCACATTAGCGCTAAGCAATTATTTGCTGGCATATTTGTGGCAGCTGGAGCGCATGGAAATGCTATATTATGCGTTCGTGTTGTTCACAAGCGTGGTTATTGCGTTTGCGATTTTACCTGCAGTGTCCAGAAGATTGGGCAAAAAGCATGGAGCAATTTTGTTTGCCGCCGTTACCCTGCTCGTGAACACTGCACTCTATCTTTGCTGGTTATTAAATCTTGTCCCGGGCGGTTCTGAAGACCCGTCATTCCTTTTCATGTTTGTCTTTGCAATTTTTTCAAACACGGCCGCGATTGCAATGATGATGCTAATCCCATCGATGATGGCCGATGTGGTTGAAGCCTCGCAAATTGAAACCGGCAGGCGTTCAGAAGGGCTGTTTTTTGCGGGATATTTTTTTACACAGAAATGCGCAGTCGGCATTGGCACCTTCATCGCAGGGATGATCCTTGCATTTGCACAATTTCCGCAAAATGCTGTGCCGGGTAAAATTGATAGTGCCGTTTTGGATCGTCTGGCACTGTTCAACTTATCCGCGCTGGCGATCATCGGCATAATTGGCATATTGATCCTGCGAAACTTCCCGATTGCCCGCGAAGATCATGAGGCGCGTGTTCGTGCCTTGAATGCTGCAACATAATCTGCCAGTTTAATCGTGTACTTAAATTAGAAGAGGGAAGCCCCGAGTCATGGATTTTGAACTCACTGAAAAGCAAGCCTATTGGCGTGACCGCGTTCGCGAACACGTTGCCCGTTATGTTCGCCCGCGCGTGAAGGATTATTATGCCGAACAAGCGCAAGGAAGCCGGTGGAAAGTGCTTCAGGTAGTCGAAGAAGAAAAAGCGCGCGCCAAAGCAGCCGGCATATGGAACCTGTTCATGCCCCCCACCTCTGGCCGTGTGCACGTTGACGACAGCGTAGCGTTTGAAGGGCCGGGCCTGACCAATCTGGAATATGCATTATGCGCCGAGGAAATGGGCCGCGTGGGCATGGCGTCAGAAATCTTCAACTGTTCAGCCCCCGATACCGGCAATATGGAAGTGTTCCTGCGCTATGGAACGGCTGAGCAAAAGGCCAAGTATATGGTACCTTTGATGAACGGTGAAATCCGTTCGGCATTCCTTATGACCGAACCAGCCGTGGCATCATCGGACGCAACCAACATCGAAACATCAATCCGCCGTGACGGCGACGACTATGTTTTGAACGGCGTCAAATGGTGGTCATCAGGCGCAGGTGATCCGCGTTGCAAAATCGCCATTGTTATGGGCAAGACCGATTTTGAAGCTAAACGTCATGCCCAACAATCGATGATCCTGATGGATCTTGATGCGCCCGGCGTAAACATCCTGCGTCACTTGCCGGTGTTTGGATATGACGATGCGCCGCACGGCCATATGGAGATTGAACTTAAAGACGTTCGCGTTCCTGCGTCGAACATGCTGCTGGGCGAGGGGCGCGGGTTCGAAATTGCGCAAGGGCGTCTTGGGCCAGGCCGCATCCACCACTGTATGCGTACCATTGGCACGGCCGAAGAAGCGCTGGAAAAAATGTGCCGGCGGATTACGACGCGTACCGCATTTGGCAAGACTATTGCCGAACACAGTGTTTGGGAAGAACGCATTGCGCGTGCACGGATCGACATCGAAATGACGCGTCTGCTCTGCCTGAAAGCCGCTGATATGATGGACAAGGTCGGCAATAAATCAGCCGCTGCTGAAATCGCGATGATAAAGGTTCAGGCGCCCAATATGGCGCTGCGTATCATTGACGACGCGATACAGGCACATGGCGGCGGCGGGGTATCGAACGATTTTGGCTTGGCGCAGGATTGGGCGCATCAACGCACGCTCCGTTTGGCCGATGGCCCTGATGAAGTTCATGCCCGTGCTATTTCGCGCATGGAGCTTGGCAAATATGGTTCAGGCCCGAAAGCCGGGCTGTCGAGCGGTGATATGGGGGCTACACGGTGAAGGCAGCCGTTTTAATTGAAGCGGGAAAGCCGCTGCAAATTGAAGAAGTTGTTATTTCCAAACCCGGCCCGCATGAGGTGCTGATCCGGACAGCAGCCTGCGGGTTGTGCCATTCGGATCTGCATTTCATCGAAGGACAATATCCCCACGCCATGCCCGCTATTCCGGGGCATGAGGCCGCCGGAATAGTCGAGGCCATCGGCAGCGAAGTGCGAACGGTTAATGTGGGTGATGCGGTCATCACCTGCCTATCGGCCTTTTGCGGGCACTGCGAATATTGTGTCAGTGGCCGTATGTCATTGTGCCTTGGCGGAGATACGCGGCGTAAGCCGGGCGAACCATCAAGGATAACACGGTCCGATGGATCACCTGTCGCGCAAATGCTGAACCTGTCGGCTTATGCCGAAATGATGCTGATCCACGAACATGCCTGCGTCGCGATCAATCCCGACATGCCGCTCGACCGTGCCGCGATTATTGGCTGTGCGGTGACCACAGGCGCTGGTACGATTTTTAATGCCTGCAAGGTGACACCGGGTGAAACCGTGGCAGTGATTGGCTGTGGCGGGGTTGGATTGGCAACGATAAATGCGGCAAAGATAGCGGGCGCCAGCCGGATTATAGCTGCGGATCCTGTGCCTGAAAAACGTGCGCTCGCAATGAAGCTTGGTGCGACCGATGTTATCGATGCGATGGCCGATGATGCGGCCGCACAAATACAGGCGCTGACCAAAGGCGGTGTCGATCATGCGATTGAGGCGGTGGGCCGTCCGGCATCGGGCGAGCTTGCTGTGAAGTCGCTGAAACGCGGCGGTACGGCAACGATCCTGGGAATGATGCCATTGCAACATTCGGTCGGCTTGTCGGCAATGGACCTGCTGTCAGGCAAAAAACTGCAAGGTGCGATTATGGGCGGAAACCGTTTCCCGGTCGATATCCCACGTCTCGTTGATTTCTATCTGCGCGGATTGCTCGATCTGGATAGCATCATTGCAGAAACTATTCCCTTGTCGGCGATCAATGAAGGTTTCGACAAAATGAAAGGCGGAGCGAGTGCGCGTTCCGTAATCGTGTTTGACAGGTGACCGAGACACTCGACGCCCAAGCCGCCTTTACCGGCACCAGTGTTCCCGAAGGTAAAGACATCATCGACGAGGCGGCGCTCGCAGCGTGGATGGTGGACAATGTTGAAGGGTTTGTCGGCCCTATCGAAGTTCGTAAATTTGCCGGTGGTCAATCAAATCCGACCTATAAACTCACATCACCCAGCGGCTCTTATGTCCTGCGCCGTAAGCCTCTTGGTCCTTTGCTGCCAAGTGCACATGCCGTAGACAGGGAATATAAGGTGATTGCCGGGCTGCACCCAACGGGCTTTCCCGTCGCGAAACCATATGGATTATGCACAGACGATAGCATCATCGGCAGCTGGTTTTATATCATGGACATGGTCGAAGGCCGGACGATCTGGGACGGATCAATGCCCGGTTCTGATCCAGCCGAACGCCGTGCGGTTTATGAAGCGATGATTGATACACTGGCGGCACTTCATGCCATTGATATCGAAGCCGCAGGGCTTTCTGATTACGGCAAAACTGGCAATTATTTCGAACGGCAGGTCGGGCGCTGGACCAAGCAATACCGCGCAGCGCAGACTGAAGTTATGCCCGAAATGGAGCGGCTGATCGAATGGTTGCCCAAGACATTGCCTGCGCAAGACCGCGTCAGCATCGTCCACGGGGATTACCGCATCGACAATATGATCTTCGACATACAAAAGCCCAAAGTGCTGGCTGTACTCGATTGGGAGCTTGGCACACTTGGTGACCCGCTTGCCGATTTCACTTATGTGGCAATGGCATGGGTAACAGAAAACGGCGGACGTTCTGGTGTAATGGATCTGGACCGCGCCGCACTTGGCATTCCCGAACTGGATGAAATGGTCGCGCGCTACTGCGCCGCCACAGGCCGCGATAATATCCCCGATCTTGATTGGTATTTTGCCTTCAACTTCTTCCGTTTGGCAGGAATTATCCAAGGCATCAAAAAGCGCGTGATCGAAGGTACGGCTACATCAAGCCATGCGCGCGATATGTCAGAACGGGTCTATCCATTAGCAGAAGCAGCATGGGCATTTGCCGTTAAAGCCGGAGCATAAGGAGAAAGATATGTCACTATTTGATATGACCGGAAAGGTCGCTATAATCACGGGCAGCTCACGCGGTATCGGTCAGGCGATTGCCGAAGAAATGGCCGAACACGGCGCGAAGGTGGCAATCTCCAGCCGCAACATTGGGCCGTGCGAAGAGGTCGCGGCGGGTATCAATGCCAAGCATCCCGGTGCGGCCATAGCGGTTGCATCCAGTCTGTCTTCGAAAGAATCGCTGCAAAACCTTGTCGATGAAACGCGCAAGGCATTTGGCAAGGTTGACGTGCTCGTCTGTAACGCGGCGTCAAATCCCCATTACGGGCCAATGGCAACAATCACCGACGAGCAGCTGCGCAAGACACTCGACCATAATATCGTGTCGCAACACTGGTTAATCCAGATGGTTGTGCCGGAAATGATCGAACGCAAATCAGGCTCTGTTATAATAGTATCCTCAATCGGAGGACTGCGCGGGTCAGATATCTTGGGTGCTTATGCGATTACGAAGGCCGCCGACATACAGATGACCAAGAACTTGGCACGCGAATATGGTCTTGATAATGTGCGGATCAATTCGATTGCGCCGGGGCTGGTTAAGACCGATTTCGCCAAGGCGTTGTGGGATGATCCCGAAAACTTGAAACATTCCACATCCGGCGCAGCAATGGGGCGTATTGGCGAGCCACGTGAAATTGCGGGCGCAGCGGTATTCCTCGCGTCAGACGCATCAAGCTTCATGACCGGTCAGACAATTGTAGTAGACGGAGGCGTAGTCGTATGAGCGGACAACTAGCAGGCAAAGTTGCCATTATCACAGGTGCCGGTTCGGGAATTGGCCGGGCATCGGCGATCCGCTTTGCTGCCGAAGGGGCAAAGGTTGTACTGGGTGATATGGCGGCATCGGTGCATGAAACCGCCAAGATGATCGGCGACGCCGCAACCGCCATACAAATGGATGCAGGCGACGAAGCCGATGTCGCGGCGATTGTTGCCAAGACACTGGAGCTGCACGGCCACATCGATATCGCATTTGCCAATGCTGGTATTTCGGGCGGTATGGAGGGGATATTCGATAACACGGTGGAGAACTTCACCAGCGTCCTGCGGGTCAACCTGATCGGCCCTTGGTTGATGGTCAAACATGCAGGCAAAGTGATGGCGGACGCAAACCGCGGCGGTTCGATCATCCTGACCGCAAGCGTAGCCGGCATCCGTTCGGGCGCTGGCGGGCCGCCTTATTCGGCATCAAAAGCAGGCGTTATCAATCTCGCAAAGGTAACCGCGCAACAACTTTCGGGGACAGGCGTGCGCTGCAACGCGATCTGCCCCGGCCTTACCGAAACCGGCATGACCAAACCAACCTTTGATTATGCCAAGGAAAAAGGCGTCACTGAAAAGATCGGTCGCCTAAATCCGCTGCGGCGCGGTGCACAGCCAGAGGAGTTGGCGAATGTCGCTCTGTTTCTGGCAAGCGATCAAGCCAGCTATGTCAACGGACAGGCAATTGCCGTCGATGGCGGGCTATCGAGTTCGCATCCGGTAACACGGCAGTTGACGGGGCAGACGGCGGTATGAGGTGGCTATATGCATACATCAAATCCCTCTCCCTTGACGGGAGAGGATATGGAGACTTGGCAGCTCGCTGCCTAGTCGGAGTTGGTGAGGGTGGAGCCGCCCAATCCCCCTCACCAAGACTTACTAGGCAGCAAGCTGCCAAGCCAAGTCTTTCCTTCCCCGCTTGGGGGGAGGAGCAAGTGTTATGACAAACGCTACCGACCTAGGCTTCCTACCTGACCGGCTTGACCGGATAGGCGCGCACATCCAAAGCAAGTATCTCGATACCGGTTTGCTCCCCCATGCTGCCGTGCTGGTGGGGCGCGGGGATGAGGTTGCACATCTCTGGTCCTCGGGGGTCGAGACCGACGCAATTTTCCGTATCGCATCGATGACCAAACCGATTACCTCCATTGCGCTGATGCAATTGGTCGAACAGGGAAAGATTGCACTTGGCGATCCTGTGGCAAAATATATCCCCGAATTTGCAAATCTCGGTGTGTTTGTGGCGGGTGGCGGCAACATTCCCTATGTCACCCGCCCACCCGCCACGCCAATGCGCGTGGTAGATTTGATGCGGCACACGGCGGGCTTCACTTACTCGTTTCAGGAACGTTCCCCCGTCGATGCTGGCTACCGCAAAAGCGGCCTTGAAAACTGGCAGACCGAAAGTGACGACAGCTTCATCGCCAAACTATCGCAAATCCCGCTCGAATTTGATCCCGGATCGTCTTGGAATTACTCGGTCGCCACCGATGTTTGCGGCATTTTGGTAGCACGGGTATCTGGTCAGAACCTTGGCGATTATTTCGCGGAACATATCCTAGGGCCACTCGGTATGAACGACACATATTTCAATGTGCCTGCCGATAAAGCCCACCGTATTCCCGATTGCTATACTTTTGATCCAGCTAACAAGATCAAACTGATCGATCCTGCAGGTACCGGCGGCGCATGGGCGGGCAAGCACAGTTTCGAATCGGGTGGTGGCGGTCTTGCCTCAACCTTAGCGGACTATCACCGCTTCTGCCAGATGCTGCTGAACGGTGGCGCACTAGACAGCGTGCAGATCATTAGTCCAAAAACCTTAGAACTAATGACCGCAAACCATTTGCCCGGTGGCGGCGACCTGACACAACACAGCAAATCGCTGTTCAGTGAGGCCGAAATGGCCGGAATCGGCTTTGGCCTTGGCTTTGCCTGCAACATCGATCCAGCCGCAACCACGCTTGCCGGATCAAAGGGCGAATTTTTCTGGGGCGGGATGTTTTCAACCGCGTTTTTTGTCGATCCTATCGAAGATCTCTGTATGGTTTTCATGACCCAGCTTAGCCCATCCTCAACCTATCCTGTCCGCCGTGAATTGCGGACAATGATCTACGCAGCGATGGCTGCCTGAACCACCTAAGGAATCTCCCATGCAATCTGTCACCACCCAAATCCATGATGATGTTCTGGTCGTCTTCGTCAACAACCCGCCGGTAAACGCGCTTAGCTGGCATGTACGCCAAGGGTTAAAAGATGGATTTGAGCTCGGTGCAAACGACCCAGCGATCAAGGCGATGGTGCTGCTTTGCGATGGGACCACATTTATTGCAGGCGCAGACATCACCGAATTTGGCAAAGCCCCGCAGGGCCCCGATTTCCATTCGGTGCTGAACCTGATGGAGGAGTGCCCCAAGCCAATCGTCGCCGCAATCCACGGCACTGCGCTTGGCGGTGGCCTTGAAACCGCACTTTGCTGTCATTACCGCATCGCTGTTCCTTCGGCAAAACTCGGTGTTCCAGAAGTAAAGCTTGGCTTGCTACCCGGAGCTGGCGGAACACAGCGTCTGCCGCGCGTTGTGGGTGTCGAGGCGGCGGCGATCATGTGTTCTCTGGGTGAAACTGTGTCCGCAGCCAAGGCGCATGATATGGGCTTGGTTGACCGTATTGCTGGTGAAACTTCACTTGCCGGGGATGCCGTTGCCTATGCCCGCGAACTCATTGCAACCGGCCCGCGCAAGACGAGTGCGCTGCCCGTTAAGGGCGATGCCTCCTCTATTGAGGGTATTAAGGCAGCGAATGCCCGCAAGTGGAAAGGCTTTGAAGCGCCTTATGCCAATCTCGCCTGTGTTGAGGCCGCAACGCGTTTGCCGTTTGATGAAGGCATGGCCTTTGAACGCATCGAGTTCATGAAGCTGATGATGGGGGCCCAGTCGGCGGCACAGCGCCATATATTCTTTGTCGAGCGCCAAGCCGCCAAGATCGACAGCCTACCCAAAGACATCGCACTACGCGACATCAAAAAAGTTGGCGTGATCGGCGCTGGTACGATGGGCGGCGGGATCACGATGAACTTCCTGGCCAAGGGGTTGCCAGTCACAATTGTTGAAATGGTACAGGAAAATCTGGATCGCGGCGTTGGCGTCATCCGCAAAAATTATGAAGCAAGTGCTGCCAAGGGTCGCTTCACCAGTGAACAGGTTGAGGGTATGATGGGCTTACTAACTCCATCTCTTGAACTGGCCGACCTTGCGACTTGCGATCTTGTAATCGAGGCAGTGTATGAAAGCATGGACGTCAAGAAAGAAGTGTTTGGCAAGCTGGACACAATCTGCAGGCCCGGCGCTATCCTTGCGTCCAATACCAGCTATCTGAACATCGATGAAATCGCCGCCTGCACATCGCGCCCGCAAGATGTGCTCGGGATGCACTTCTTCTCGCCCGCCAATGTCATGAAGCTATTGGAGGTTGTGCGCGGAGAAAAGACAGCTGACGATGTGCTCGCGACCGCAATGGCGATTGGTAAGAAGATTGGAAAGGTCGCCGTAGTAGCTGGGGTATGTGACGGCTTTATCGGCAACCGTATGCTCAGCCAGCGGCAAATTCCTTCCAACCAGCTGTTGATGGAGGGCGCAACGCCTGCACAAATTGACAAGGTACATACCGATTTCGGAATGCCCATGGGACCGTTCCAGATGGCCGACCTAGCAGGTATCGATATAGGTTGGCACCGCGATCCTGCAAAGGTCGAAACGATCCGCGATGCCCTATGCGCGGCTGGACGTTTCGGTCAGAAAAACGCACGGGGTTTTTACGATTATGACGAAAAGCGTGTTGGTACGCCTTCGCCAGAGGCGCTTGCGATTATCGAGGATTTCCGCTCCAAATCAAACCTGCCGAAACGCGAGATTTCAACCCAAGAGATTATCGAACGCACGCTTTATCCGATGGTAAATGAAGGCTATCTGATCCTGGAAGAAGGCAAGGCACAGCGCGCATCGGATATCGATGTGGTGTGGATTTACGGCTATGGCTGGCCAGTTTATCGCGGCGGCCCGATGTTCTGGGGCGATTTGGAAGGCGCGCCCAAGATTGTCGAAGCGCTGGAACGCCACGGCGTGAAGGTTGCGGAAAGCTTGAAGGCGAAGGTGTAGCTGACCTTCTCCCGGTGGGAGGAGGGGACAACAGTTACCCCAGCCGGATATAATCCACCTGACCATAAGTCGCCGAGCAACGGAAGCTGCCCGAATTGCGGCCACTGCCCAGCGCTCCTTCAACCAGCCAAGCCGAACCTTCACGGGTTACCGACCGGATTTCATCAACGCGCGTGCCATCCCCGGCACTGCGTTCAGCGGCTTGTGAACAAGCGCTAACCGCCGCACCAACATCGTCGCTGCCGGTTTGATAAGAGCCGTTGTCGCTGCGTTGTGGGTATTGGTCAGGATAGCGTTCGCTGGTCCGGGCTTTCTTGCTGCTACTGCTCACGGCACCAGCCAGGATAGCGATACCAGCCAAAATGCCGATACCGGTCAACACGTCGCCGCCGTCGATACGGTCATGATGCCGGCCGTAGCGACCATAGCCATCATAACGATAATCGCGTGCCATCGCCGGCGCCGCGCTAGTCACAACCAAGGCACTGACGGCAAAGCCAAGTGCGGATTTCTTTAATATGCCCATTTTATTTCCCCTGCTGCTGGAACAATGCTCCATAATTAATACAATAAATGGTCCAGCCTGTCACCAGGCTGAACCATTTTCAAATCTATGTTGGTGAATTTAACGCCATTGGTCAAGGCCGCTATAGTTGATATCGACCACCCGGCCCTGTTCAACATAACAGGTGAAGCGGCCCTTATCATATCCCCGTCCATAGCCACGCCCGTAACCACGATCATCCCTGTCATAGCGGTCATAGCCACGATAACCGTCTTGGACGACAAGCTTCCCTTCGACCTTGTACCCATAACGTGTGCGGTCAATGTCACGAATTTCGGTAACTTCGGCGCGACTGTAGCGACTGGCCCAGCGCTCTACACCGCGGACACATTGATCGACAGCCTGTCGGCCATTGCTATAGCGGTTGTAATCATAATCATAACCATTATTACCACGACGATATCGATCATCATTGTAACGATTGTCGTCACGCTCATAATAACCGCCCCGGTTGTTACCAGAACTCAAAATCGCGGCCAGCCCGCCAATTACCAGCGCGCCAGCAATTACTTCGCCTGCACTGATATGGTCGTCATCATAATGACGCCGTGCTTCTGCAGGAGCAACTGCGCCAACCAAAGCCACGGCAGCAGCACCTGCGCCGACAAAATATTTGGCCAAAATGTTCATGTCCAATCTCCTTCAAAACAGGAACGGTCCTGTTGATAGAAGAGGCTTAAGCGATTCGTCCTGATTAAAGGCTGAATTGGGTTGTCAGCTATTGTTCAGGAAAATAGCATTTTTCGTGAACGACCTATGGCTTTAATTCCAACCCTGTCCATTTCGCCAGAAACGCATAAATGTCGGAATATTCCTCGATTATCTTGTCAATGGGCTTTCCAGAACCGTGCCCCGCCCGGCTTTCGATGCGGATGATATGTGGTTTCGGTCCAGCATTTGCAGCCTGAAGCGCGCTGATATATTTGAAACTGTGCCCCGGCACGACGCGGTCATCAGTATCGGCGGTCGATACGATGACGGCGGGATAGTCGACGTCCGATTTGATGTTGTGATAGGGCGAATAGCTTAGCAATGTTTTGAAATCAGCCTCCTTGTTCGGATAGCCATAATCGTCGACCCAATAACGCCCTGCGGTAAAGCGGTCAAAGCGCAACATATCCATCACTCCGACCGCTGCATGGCCTGCGGCAAACAGGTCAGGACGTTGGTTGAGCGATGCACCGACCAGCAAACCACCGTTGGAACGTCCTTCAATGGCGAGCTTGCCCTTTGCCGAAATTCCCTTGGCGATCAGATATTCGCCAGCAGCAGCGAAATCATCGAACACATTCTGCTTGTTGGCCAGCCGCCCGGCGTCATGCCACGGTTTCCCGTATTCACCGCCGCCGCGCAGGTTTGCGACGGCAAACACACCTCCCGATTGGATCCACGCCATCCGCGTTGCGGAATATCCAGGAGTCTGCGAAATGTTGAACCCGCCATAGCCGTAAAGAATCGTGGGTGCACCCTTGCTTAGGTCCAGATCCTTGCGGTGAACGATAAACATCGGAACTTTGGTGCCGTCCTTTGAAGGATAGAACACTTGTTCCACTAAAATCGATGCCGGATCAAAGCTCAATTTAGGTTGCGCAAAGGGAGTGGCTTTTCCCGATCGGCTATCGAACCGGAAAACTGCGCCGGGTTGATTAAAGCTGGAGAAGTTGAAAAAGGTTTCGGAGTCTCCCGGCTTGCCTGAAAAACCCGACGCCGTACCGATGCTGTTGAGAGCGATTTGCTGCACCGGCCTACCCGCCAGATCGGTCATCAACGCCATCGATTTGGCGTCCTTCATATACGACAGAACCAGACGGTCACCGACAATCTGTGCATTGGAAAGCGTTTCGGCGCGTTCGGGTATGACATCAGTGAAACCGGGTACCCGGTCTTGACAATAGCCTTTGACTTTCTTCGATGGCACCGACCCAATTGCGCAATTAGGAGACTGTGTTTCAAATACGTCGAGATCAACCCTAATTACTTTTAATCTTGGCGCATCTTGGTTGGTTACAAACCATAATTTATCGCCGACCCCTTCAACCAGCTGCCAGTCAAATTCTAACCCTTCAACAAGCGGCATAGCTTTCCAGCCAGACTTAGCTTTACCCATAGGTATTAGGTTCAGCTCATACTTCTCATCCGTTCCTGCCGAAGACGTTAGCACAACCCAGCGCCCGTCATGTGTCACTTGCGCACTATGGCCAAGCTCGGGCCGGTCGGGCGTTGCGTAAACCACTTCATCCGATGATTGCGGTGTACCAATTTTATGGAAATAGACCGTCTGGTTGTAATTCAGCTGTTGGAACGCGGCTCCTTCTTTCGGCTCGGCAAAGCGCGAATAAAGGAAGCCTTCATTGCCGATCCATGAAATATTTGTGAACTTGGCCCATTTGATCTCGTCGGCCATCACTTTGCCGGTTGTGGTATCAAGCACGCGAATCGTCCGCCAATCCGAACCGCCATCCTGAATAGCGTAAGCCAGCAGCTTGCCATTCTTCGACGGCACCCAGCTATCAAGCGCTGTCGCACCGTCCTTGGCCCACGTGTTTGGGTCAATCAGAACGCGGTCCTTACCCGAAAGCCCCTTGCGCACATAAAGCACTGGCTGGTTCTGCAACCCGTCATTTTTGGTGAAGAAATACTGCCCACCGGCTTTTTCGGGCAAACCAAAGCGCTCATAATCAAACAGCTTCTTCATCCGCGCCGCGAGAACCTCTTTGCCCGGCAATGTTTTAAGATAAGCGCCGGTCACTGCATTCTGTGCCCTCGCCCAATCCGCAACTTCGGGATTGACGCGGACATCGCCCTCCAGCCAGCGGTAAGGATCGGCAACCTTGCGTCCAAACTGTTCATCGACCACATCGACGATCTTGGTTTGAGGATAAGCTAGTATCGTCATATCATCTTTCGTTGAAGCCACGCCGTCTCTTAGAGCATCCTGCGCGTGCAATAGCGTAGGCAATGCCGTGAGACCCAGTAAAAGGGCTTTGAAGGGTATCCGGCGCATGTCATTATTCTCCCCGATGCACGCTTTGCATGTTGACCTTTGTGGTATCGCCAGTGCTGCGTTTGTCCAAACAGATAATGTCGCTTGGCGGACAGATTGTTACACTTGCTACGGCCTTTTTCAAATCCGCTTTCAAACCAGCAGTGTAGCGGTGTAAAGCGATGATGGTTTGTTAGGATCATCTGCGTCTGACACACAGAATATATCAATCCCCTGCGGACACAGCTGTGCCGCGATGCCCTCAATTTTACAGGATGGTTCAATCCAGTCGATGCTTAGGCAATCGAATTTATCATCCAACAGTATAAATGCAGAACCCGTAATTGCGCCATCTGCATAGGAATCACCGGTTGCCTCCGCCACAGCGGAAAGCAGCATACTTCCGTCGTCTAACCGACAAGCATCCGTCACTGTCAACGCTACGCCATCGACGCTGGGCAACTGGATTTCTTTTTCCAATATAATATCGACAGCACCACCCGACAATAATGCAGGCAAGTTGGCGCTAAAAATCATAGTCATCGGGGCTTGCATGTTGCCCCGGTTGAACAGGACAAGCCGGTCTCCACAAATGATGGCTCCCTCCAAATTTATGTCCGGGCAATGCAAGGCAAGCGCAATGAATAGAGGGTGCAGGTCCAGTATTTTGACACCCGCCTGTACGCCGTCTGGAGATAATTCGATAATCGCCCCGCGCATCCGGTGCTCGGTTGATCCCGACCCCATTGTCAGCAGCCTGAAACCCGGCACTTTGGGGCTAACCGGCAATTGCAACAATATCTCAAAGTCGGGCTTTACGGCTTTTCGTGCCGCCGCATCGTCGGGTAAATCACCGGGCAGCAGGCAGATAAGTTGCCCGGGTGCTTTTGTACCTAACTGAAAAATAGCCAGATGATGCGCGTCATCGGCAATGACACATATCACATCATCCAATCGGACTAACCCGCTTGCCGAGGATATAAAGGCGTGTTCGCCGAACAAAGGATAGCTAATATCAAGCTGCCGGATTGGGCTTAATTGCGTCATCGAAGGATTAAAGCATAATTGCGGCGCAAAAAGCAAACAGGCCGGAAGCATATCGCCTCCAGCCTGTTCGAATTACTTAAAAGTGGATGCCTTTTGATACACTCGGCAAAAATCAATCTTCGTCGTCGCCGTCTACTTCAACAGGTCCAGAGTCTTTACCCTTTTCCGAAGTATCGCGGTCAACCAATTCGATAATGCCCATTGGCGCGGCATCAGAGCCCCGGAAGCCCGCCTTTACAACACGCGAATAGCCGCCTGGACGGCCTTCATAACGCACAGCAAGGACTTCAAACAGTTTCTTCAACTGGCCATCATCCATCAAGCGGCTTTGCGCCAAGCGACGGTTGGACAAGCCACCCTTTTTCGCAAGCGTAATCAGTTTTTCAACATAAGGACGCAGTTCGCGGGCCTTGGGGAGTGTGGTCAGGATTTGCTCATGCTTGATGAGCGAAGCCGCCATGTTGCGCAGCATCGCATTACGGTGCGCGGTGGGGCGTTGCAGCTTACGGTGGCCAACTTTATGGCGCATAATTCATTCCTTCGTTCGTTATGGACCCGTTTAAGGTAGTCCGTAC
>JAYUPC010000027.1:0-6159 GCA_043760355.1 Sphingomonadales bacterium | reverse complement strand
AGCCTTGTTCGGGCAACGTCATGCCGCAAATTTGGATCGGGCAGTTTTGGAGCGGACAAGATCATCCATAATGACCCGCCAGCAATCTCTGCAACGCTTCCATCGTCCAATTGTAGCGGCCAAATGTCCCACAGATCAAGTTTGGGGCAAAAACGATGAATGTCTGCTTCGTTAATCAATGGTGCTGCTATCCATCCGGTTTCACCAAGCGTACGCAAATTATCCGCGCTCCACAGTGAGGGAGCACGCGTATCTGCGATGATCTTTGCTGACGTCTGGCTATCCATTAATGCAACCCGCTCCCTTGCTAATATCAGCCATTATCACACAAGTTTATTATTTCAACAAACGATTGCAAAGAATTTTGCTGGACGTGCGCGTATGAATATGGCTAACGATATTGTTAATGACATTACGCAGCAGCCTTGGCCTACTACTTCGACTTACACGCCCTTAGGCGTGCACTTGTTGTTCGGCCAACTGGCCCGGACCATCCCGCCTAAGGGTCTACAGCCACCGATAGAAACGCCACAGGGCCGATATGGTCCGCCAAAAGCGAAGTTGTGAATTAGCTATGATGTTAACCGATCCATCCCGCAAATACCGCGCATTTCCAAAAGTGAACTTGCCTGACCGGCAATGGCCGTCGCGCACGATAGAAAAAGCTCCGCGGTGGCTGTCCACCGATCTGCGCGATGGCAATCAGGCTTTGATTGATCCCATGGGCGCGGAGAAGAAGCAGCGTTTTTTTGATCTTCTGATTAAAGTTGGCATCAAGGAAATCGAGGTTGGCTTCCCGAGCGCGGGTGCAACTGAGTTTGATTTTATTTCTGGACTTGTGCAGTCAGGTCGCATTCCGGACGATGTGACCGTGCAAGTGCTGACCCAATCGCGCAAGGATTTGATTGACACCAGCTTTGAAAGCTTGCGTGGCGCACGGGCTGCGATTGTGCATCTATATAACGCGGTATCACCTGCTTGGCGTCAAATCGTGTTCAATCTGGGGATGCCGGAAATTAAGCAGATCGCAATCGACGGTGCAAAATTGCTTCGCGATAATGCAGCAGCGCAACCGGACACTGACTGGCATTTTGAGTATTCACCTGAGACCTTCTCCACGGCAGAACTCGATTTCAGTCTTGATGTTTGCAGCGCCGTTATGGACATCCTCAAGCCTACGCCAGAAAAGCCGCTGATCCTCAATCTGCCTGCTACTGTTGAGGCGGCAACGCCCAATATCTATGCCGACCAGATCGAGTATTTCGGGCGTAATGTTCCTAATCGCGATAGTGTAGTGATCTCACTACACACGCACAACGACCGCGGCACAGGAGTAGCAGCGACCGAACTTGGCTTGCTGGCCGGTGCTGACCGCGTTGAGGGATGCCTGTTCGGTAATGGTGAGCGCACGGGCAATGTCGATATCGTCACTGTCGCGCTGAATATGTATACGCAAGGGCTAAATCCTGGTCTCGATTTCTCAGACATTGATGAAGTCATAAAGACGGTAGAATATTGCAACCAGTTGCCCGTTCATCCGCGTCATCCTTACGCAGGTGAGCTTGTGTTCACCGCGTTTTCAGGCAGCCATCAGGATGCGATCAAGAAAGGCTTTGCGAGCCAAGCCAAACGAAATGACGAGCTATGGCAGGTTCCCTATCTGCCCATCGATCCCGCCGATCTGGGTCAAAGCTATGAAGCCGTCATACGCGTAAATTCACAGTCTGGTAAGGGCGGTGTTGCATGGGTATTGGAACAGGATCATGGCCTCAAACTTCCAAAACGGATGCAGGCGAATTTCTCGGTAACTGTGCAGGAGTTGTCCGACACAACAGGCCGTGAATTGACCAGCGATGACATATGGGGTGCGTTCGAAAGCCGTTATCATCTGAAAGGTGAGGGCCGTTTCCGTTTGATCGACTTTCAGGAAAGCAATAGCCAAAAGGCGCAGGATGAGCGTATCTTCATCGGCAATATCCGCATTGATGGCATGGAGCAACGTTTAAGCGGCAAAGGCAACGGCCTGATCTCCTCACTTGCCAATGCGTTGGAAGATGCCCTTAGCGGACCGCTCAACATCATCGATTATAGCGAGCACGCAATCGGCCACGGGACCGATGCCAGAGCTGCGGCTTATGTCGAATGCCGCGTGGGAGATGGACCGGTTTTATTCGGTGTTGGGATAAGTCGCGACGTGGCGACCGCAAGTGTTAGGGCGATATTGAGTGCGGCGAATGCAATCTGACGTTACGGCATAGCCAAACCTAAAAAGCCAGCTTGACCGCCGCTTTTTTGTCTGTCTTATCCCGTATAAATCATGCAATTAATAAGGATTCGATCTATGTCCCTGCCGTTCCCTCTGTTTGACAAGCTCCGCCTCCCTGTGATCGGATCGCCTTTGTTCATTGTGTCCGGACCGGAGCTGGTGATTGCGCAGTGTAAGGCTGGAATTGTGGGATCGTTTCCGGCGCTCAATGCCCGGCCACAGGCGCAGCTGGACGAATGGCTCCACCAGATTACCGAAGAACTTTCCGCGCACAATCGTGACAACCCGGATCGCCCAGCGGCGCCTTATGCGGTGAATCAAATTGTGCATAAATCAAATAACCGGCTCGAAGAAGACCTTGTTACCTGCGGCAAATGGCAGGTTCCGATTACAATAACATCGCTCGGCGCGCGTGAGGATTTGAACCAGGCGGTGCATCACTGGGGCGGAATTGCTTTACATGATGTGATCAATGACAGGTTCGCGCGCAAGGCTATTGAAAAGGGTGCAGACGGGCTTATCCCGGTGGCTGCTGGAGCTGGTGGTCATGCTGGTGTGGTTTCGCCGTTCGCGCTGATGCAGGAAATCCGGGAATGGTTCGACGGGCCTGTGGCGCTTTCGGGTTCCATAGCGTGCGGCGCATCTATTCTGTCTGCCCAAGCAATGGGTGCCGATTTTGCTTATATTGGCAGTGCGTTTATTGCGACAAAAGAGGCCAATGCGGTTGATGGCTATAAAGAGAATATTGTCGAAGCCAAAGCAAGCGATATCATCTATTCGTCCCTGTTTACGGGTGTTCATGGCAATTATCTGCGTCAGTCGATCGAACGTGCAGGTATGGACCCTGACAACCTGCCAGAGGGCGATATCAAAACTATGGACTTTGGTTCGGGCGGTAATAGCGATGCAAAAGCATGGAAGGATATCTGGGGGTCTGGACAGGGGATTGGTGCGGTAAAGGCCGTGACTACTGTAGCTGAAATGGTTGACCGTTTAGAGGCCGAATATCGTGCAGCAAAAGCATCATTGGAGGCGCGCTATATCGGATAATCCTGCCGAATTTAACAGCTTGGTAACGCTATTAGAATAACTTTAAGTGATAAATGTTAAGGTTGCTTCAATGTTTTATCGTCTTTTGTACATAAGCACGGCTCGTAAGGATTTTTCTGCAGACAGCCTCTATGATATTATGAAAAGTGCGCAGAAACGCAACCGGGCGAATAAAGTCACTGGGTTACTTATCTTTGACGGTCGCCGGTTCATGCAATATCTTGAAGGGGAAGAGAACATCGTGCGTGCAACATTTGCGCGCATTGAACTTGATCTAAGGCATTATGCGGTAGTTATTTTGAAAAAATCCGAAGGCACGGAGCGCCAGTTTGGCGATTGGGATATGGCATACCGGTTGAGTGATACTGCTGGTGCGTTTGATGAACAGGTGAAGCAGGTTGCCGCACTTACCGGGAATTGCGACAGTTTAACAGTAGCCGATTTGGTTGGCTTCGCGCAAAAACGCGCCGCCTGACCGGGCGACGCGTCTAGGTTTACACTAATTGCGAATTTAGTTCTTGGTCTGATCAACTAGCTTATTGGCACCAATCCAAGGCATCATCGCACGCAGCTTTGCTCCGGTTTCTTCAATTGGATGTGCCGCTGCTGCCTTGCGCGCTGCCTTTAACTCAGGTTGGCCAGCGCGGTTATCAAGGATGAAGTTTTTCACAAACCGACCCGCCTGAATATCGGCAAGAACGCGCTTCATTTCGGCTTTTGTCTCATCCGTGATGATCCGTGGTCCTGTAGTAATATCGCCGTATTCCGCAGTGTTGCTTATCGAATAGCGCATGTTTGCAATGCCGCCTTCATACAGCAGGTCGACGATCAGTTTGGTTTCATGCAGGCATTCAAAATAGGCCATTTCAGGGGCATAACCCGCTTCGACAAGTGTTTCAAAACCAGCTTGGATCAAATGCGTGATTCCGCCGCAAAGCACGGCCTGTTCGCCGAACAAATCGGTTTCGCATTCCTCACGGAAATTGGTTTCGATGATACCGCTGCGTCCACCGCCTACCGCACTGGCATAAGCAAGGCCAACGTCATGCGCATTGCCGCTCTTATCAGCATGGATCGCGATCAGGCATGGCACGCCGCCACCCTTTTGATATTCACTGCGGACAGTATGGCCAGGGCCTTTTGGTGCGATCATAATAACGTCAAGGTCGGCACGTGGTTCGATAAGGCCGAAATGCACATTGAGGCCATGAGCGAATGCAAGAGCTGCGCCTTGTTTCATATTGACGTGCAGATCGTCGGCATAGATTGCTGCCTGATGCTCATCGGGAGCAAGGATCATAACAATGTCTGCCCATTTCGCCGCATCCTGATTGCTCATGACGGTGAAGCCAGCGCCTTCGGCTTTTTTGGCCGTTGCCGAACCGCCGCGCAGGGCAATGGCTACGTCTTTGACACCGCTGTCGCGTAAATTCTGGGCATGGGCGTGACCCTGGCTGCCATAACCGACAATCGCGATCTTCTTGTCCTTAATCAGGCCCAAATCGCAATCGGCGTCATAATATACTTTCATTTCAATCGTTCCTTCGTTTGTTTGTAACCCTGAAAACAAATTCAGGATGACGATGTATTCAATTTAACTGGTTTCACTGCCGCGCATAAGCCCAACTATTCCGGTGCGACCAACTTCGACCAAACCGACTTCGCGCATTAATGCCACAAATGTATCAATCTTTTCTGGGCCACCAGTGATTTCAAATATGAAACTGTTGACCGTCGCGTCGATCACGCGGGCGCGGTAGATATCGGCAAGCCGCATAGCCTCAAGACGTTGATCGCCTGCGCCTGCTACCTTAACCAGCGCCAGTTCACGTTCAACATGTGGGCCGGCTTCGGTCAGGTCGGTTACTTTGTGCACCGGAATCAGGCGTTCGCACTGCGCGATGATTTGATCGATTACCGGCGGCGGACCATTGGTAACGATTGTGATTCGGCTGGTTTTATGATCTTCGGTAATATCGGCCACAGTTAGGCTGTCGATATTATAGCCGCGCGAGGTGAACATACCTGCAATCCGCGCAAGCGTGCCAGCTTCATTATCCACGGTCATAGTCAAGACGTGACGTTCGCTCTTTGCTTCCTTGATATGCATTATACGCCCCCCATTATACAAGCGCCTTTGCTTCGTCGTCCATCGTTCCACTAACTTCATCGGCGCTAAGGATCATATCGGTATGCGCCGCACCCGATGGTATCATCGGAAAACAGTTGGCGTTCTTGGTCACGCGGCAATCGAACATGACGGGACCGTCATAGGCCAGCATCTCTTCAATCGCGGCGTCCAGTTCTTCGGGCTTGCTCACGCGGATGCCTTTCCAGCCATACGCCTCTGCCAGCGCTACAAAATCTGGCAGGCTATCTGAATAACTCTCCGAATAACGGCTTTCGTATGTCAGCTCCTGCCATTGGCGCACCATGCCCATCCATTCATTGTTCAGGATGAATATCTTGATCGGCAGACGGTACTGCGTCGCGGTACCCATTTCCTGAATATTCATCTGGATCGATGCTTCACCAGCAATATCGATAACAAGCGCGTCAGGATCGCCAAGCTGCGCGCCAATCGCGGCAGGCATTCCATATCCCATTGTGCCAAGCCCGCCACTCGTCAGCCATTTATTGGGTGCTTCAAAGTGGAAATGCTGTGCCGCCCACATTTGATGCTGGCCCACCTCTGTGGTGATGATGGGGGAACGGTGTTTGGTTAGTTCATAGAGCCGTTCAATCGCATATTGCGGCATGATCTCGGCTTTACTGGCTGGATAGCTCAAACAATTCACGGCGCGCCAACCCTTGATCCGGGCCCACCATTCGTCAAGCTTGGG
>JAYUPC010000026.1:0-6172 GCA_043760355.1 Sphingomonadales bacterium | reverse complement strand
GTCCACGACCGAGCGGCTGGCGGCGATGGTCCCGGACGACGTGCTTTTGGTAAGCGAAAGCGGGATTGCAACCCACGCAGATTGTGAACGTATGTCAGCATCAGGCGTTCAGTGCTTCCTTGTCGGTGAAAGCCTGATGCGGCAGAGCGATGTTGAAACCGCGACACGGCACCTGTTGACCGGCGCATGACCAAACTCTCTCATCTTGATGAAACCGGTGCTGCTGCTATGGTTGATATCTCCGCCAAAGCGCAAACTGTGCGCGAGGCAGTTGCGGAGGGGCGTATTACTATGTCTGCGGAGGCGCTTTACGCAATCCGCGCTGGTTTGGTCAAAAAGGGCGATGTACTTGCGGTGGCGCGTGTTGCCGGAATTATGGCGGCGAAGAAAACGAGCGAACTGATCCCGCTTTGCCATCCGCTCGCACTGTCAAAAGTCGCTGTCGATTTCGAATTTGAGGACCGCACCATCCGCGTTACTGCGATGGCGCGATTAACGGGGCAAACCGGCGTCGAAATGGAAGTAATAACAGCGGCTTCTATCGCACTTCTAACCATTTATGACATGGTCAAAGCACTCGATAAATCGATGGTGATTTCCGGGGTCCGATTGCTATCAAAAACCGGTGGTAAGTCTGGCGACTGGGCGGCTGATCAATGATTTCGCTGGCGGAGGCACAGGCACGCTTGTTGAACCTTGCCGACGCATTGCCGCCGGTTAGTGCTCCCCTTTCAAAAGCATCCGGTCATTATCTGGCCGAAGATATTATCTCCAAGCGCACGCAACCTGCAGCGGATTTATCGGCGATGGACGGCTATGCAATCCGCTTTACCGATATGCCAGGACCGTGGACTTTGATCGGGGAAAGTGCTGCTGGCTCGCCTTTTACGGGAGTGATTGGAAAGCATGAAACGGTGCGTATTTTTACTGGGGCCCATGTTCCTATAGGAGCCAATACTATCCTTGTTCAGGAAGATACAAAACCAGAAGGACTGGTTATTAATTTGGGCGTCGATGGACCTGGCTTAGCTGGCAAACACATCCGCAAAGCAGCTTCCGACTTTGCAGAAAATGACATCTTGCTCGCCAAAGGACAATTTTTGTCACCCGGCGCTATAGCCGTATCAGCAATGGCTGGATCTAGTTCTGTTTTGATTGGTGGTCGCGCCAAAGTATCCATCATTGCGAGCGGTGACGAACTTGTCCCCCCCGGTGCGCTCTGTTCAACAGCGCAGATACCTTCATCGAACAGCATCATGATAACGGGAATGCTCGCAGGAATGCCCTGCGATGTAACCGATTACGGCATAGTCCCCGACTCGATCGCCGCTTTAACACAAGCGTTTACCGATTGTGCCGATGCCGATGTGATAGTTACAACAGGCGGCGCATCGGTTGGCGATCATGATTATGTACAGGCAGCGTTGATCGAATCAGGGGCCGATATGGATTTTTGGCGTATCGCCATAAAGCCCGGAAAGCCGGTTATGGCAGGTAAGCTTGGCAAGACGGTTGTGCTGGGGTTGCCCGGTAATCCATCATCGGCCTTTGTGACCGCGTTTCTGCTGTTATTGCCGCTGGTCCGTCATCTTTCTGGTTGCCTGTTGCCATATCCGGTTCAAGAACAAAGCGTTTTAGAGGGCGATATCCCGGCGACACAGAACCGCGCTGAATATCTTCGCGGGTATGTTGCGGCGGGTTTAGTGAGCGCCTTTCGCAGCCAAGACAGCGGCCTTGTCTCTTCACTTGCAATTGCAAATGCCCTTATCATCTGCTCTGCTTTGTCTCCGGAGATAAAGGCCGGAAAGACGGTTTCTCTCTACCGGATGTAGGTGCAGGGATGCAATAATGTAGCTATATGCAGTATTGGGTTGACATACCCCCATTTGTTCTCTAATCGTTCCCAATATGTTTAATGCCATATGGCGCAACGATTGAGGAATTGGCTATGTTGACCTCCAAACAACATGAATTGCTTCGTTTCATTCACGAACGGTTGGAAGCAAGCGGTGTTTCGCCCTCTTTTGAAGAAATGAAGGAAGCGCTTGATTTGAAAAGCAAGTCAGGTGTGCACCGCTTGATCGGAGCGTTAGAGGAACGTGGCTTCATCCGGCGTTTGGCCAACCGGGCACGTGCGCTTGAGGTATTGAAGATACCCGAAGGTGGCGGTTCGCGCGATGTAAATGTGGTTAGGCTGACACCTGCTGTCGCGGCGAAATCAGTACAGGTCCATTTGCCGGTTGCGGCCAATGATGTGATTGAAATTCCGCTTCATGGCCGGATTGCTGCCGGTGTACCGATTGAGGCAATGGAAGGACAGACTTCGCTCTCCGTTCCTATGGCTTTGCTGGGAGCTGGTGAGCATTATGCGCTTGAGGTATCGGGCGACTCAATGGTCGAGGCCGGGATATTGGACGGCGATTTCGCTCTTATCAAGAAAACTAATGTTGCCCGTGATGGAGAGATTGTGGTGGCATTGGTGCGCGGCGAAGAAGCAACGCTCAAATATCTCCGCCGCGAAAACGGTCAAATCAAGCTGGATCCAGCGAATGCAGCCTATGAACCGCAATATTATGGTGCTGGCGAAGTTGAAGTGCAGGGTAAATTGGCTGGGTTGTTGCGGCGTTATCATTAATGCATTGCAATCTGAGGTTATAGCTCTGGCCAAAGTAATGATTCCAATGGCCTAACCTTGGTATCTTCTTTTCAATCTGCATTAGGATGGTGTTATCCTATGTGGGAACTTTTAAGTCAGGGCTTAGTTAAAGTTGATTTAACTGGCTTTGTTCTTTGCGCTTGTACTCTGTACCACGGCACATGCTTCATATCCGCATTAACACTCTCAATTCGCCCCTCACCTAGATAAAAGGCCAACCCACCGGTCTCGGAAAGTTTCCCCCTATCCGCTTTTAACCAACGCGGTTTACAGGAAGAAGGTAACCAGCGGTCGCTGATGACTATATCGACGCGCTTGCACGCAGCGGCCATTTCCATACTCGGGATCAGATAGCGGGTTCGGGTAGCGAGGATACGCCAAACCCTATCGTTGCGTTTAATGGCAATGATACAGATGTCCGGCGAACACTCTACACCCGGCCAGCTTTCAATCGCCACCGCTTCGCTCTCAATCCCGGCATTTTCGGCTAGGGCGCTGCGCACATAATCCCCGGCACGATCCCGCAGCAATGCGAACTCACCGGCGGGATTGGTGATCGCCAGATGCTTACCGTCGCCTGTTACCAATATATCGGGGCGCGGAGCAGAGATCATCGCAATCGCACCGAGGATGAAGGGAATGGCACCTGCGTAGCGCATTCGCGTGCGAAACAGTGCAAACCACAGCCCGCCGGCTACCATCGCGCCATAAGCCCAGCAAGGCATAGAGGGTAGCATAGAGACGCTTCCCGGCAGGCCATTTATCCTGTGCGCTATCCATAGGATGATTTCCACGCCCTGCCCCGCCACCCACCAGAAAGGTGCACCTATGCCAAAAATATCAAATAACAACGCCAATGCCTCTGTGGGCATAATCACAAAAGTTGTAAGCGGGATTGCAACCATATTGGCCAGCGCACCATAAACCCCGGTTTTATGAAAGTGAAACAGCGCAATAGGCGCCAGCACCAGTTCAATCGCGAGCCCTGTCAACAATAAGGAAACCAATCCACGCACCAATTTGGCGATCACACTGCTCTCGGTCGTATCGGTTATCCGCTGCACCCATGGCAGATCGTGCAGGACCACAATTGTCGTCACCGCCGCAAAACTAAGCTGAAAACTCGGCCCTGCTAACGCCTCCGGCCAGAATAGAAGGATAAACAGCGCGCCAAAGGCCAATAACCGCAAACTCAGCGCGTCACGCCCCATTGCAAGCGCCACCAGAATTAAAAGTGCTGCAACGCATGACCGCACAGTCGGCACCTCTGCGCCGGTTAG
Organism: Sphingomonadales bacterium; assembly: GCA_043760355.1. Classification (GTDB taxonomy): domain Bacteria; phylum Pseudomonadota; class Alphaproteobacteria; order Sphingomonadales; family Sphingomonadaceae; genus Sphingorhabdus_B. Next base: position 2,236 of record JAYUPC010000026.1, on the reverse strand, counting down.
CAGGGTATAGGCGACAGCGACCGCTGCGGCGGAACCTGCCGCAACCAAAGGCACAGAGATGCGGAGTGCCAACCATCCAGACAGAGCGAGTAAGCGGCTTACCAAAAGGAACGTCGCGCCGACCACTGCAGTGACGTGCAGGCCGCTGATCGACAGCAAATGTGCCATGCCGCTGTTCCGCATCGCCTGCGCATCATCCTCGGCAATCGTACCTTGTCCGCCTGTTACCAGAGCAGATCCTATGGGACTGCTTGCGGGGGTCATTTGGGCATGGATATGCTCGGATAGTGTAGCACGTGCCTTGCTCAAATAAGGTTCAGAAGGCGAATCTTTATAGAGCTCAACTTCCCCCAGTGCTGACCCCGTCGCGCCGATGCCAGAAAACCAGGCGCGTCTTGCAAAGTCATACCCTCCTGGAAGCGCTGGTCCTGCGGGCGGCATCAACCGTGCCCGAAGCAATATCACCGCGCCTGGCACAAAACTTGGCTTATATTGCTCCGGATTTAGATTGATCCTGATCTTTACAGGTAAATCGGCATTTCCGTCTGTTTGCAATTCCAACCGAATGATGTCACGTGCAGATAAATCCTCTACTCTATTTATCCTTCCGTAAAACTGTTCAATCCGGATTTTTTCCAGAACTGGTGCCGCTACAACCGCAGATTTTATGGCTATCGCCGCAAAGCCGGTGGCGATGGTCAGAGACGCAAACAGGACAACCCCTGACAAACGGCGCGTGCCACCGATACAGAAAGCGCACAGTAAAGATCCCCCGAGCATTAGAAACAATGCACCAGCTATGCCACTACCCCAGATTTGCCAAAGGACAATTCCCAATCCAACGCCAACCGGCGTCCACAACGGAAGGTGATCGCGTTCTTTTTCAAGCACATCTTCAATAGTGTTAACAATAATATGAACACGCGCCGTTATGCGTTGCCCCGTAATTGCGAACCTTCCGCCTGATTCCGATTTGCCCCATGTCACATGTTGAAATTGCACAGCTTTTGCCGTGCCATGCAAGCATGATTTACGGCATATCGAAATCCTTGCAACGCAACTTGCATTAGAATGCTATACCTTGACGAGGCGCACAAAACTTAGCATGGGGACTTCAATAAGATAACAGGTACACTCTCCCCGGGTTAAGGCTCGCGTTTTCTGACGATACTGATTGAATATGCCGTGATTTAGGCCGTTTATAGATGGTATCAGTCACACAGCACGCATTAACAGGTGAATTTGCAGGAGTTAATAATATGGGCGATACCAACGCAACGCTGAACATCGGCGGTAACAATATCGAGTTTCCGGTTATCAAAGGCACAGAGGGGCCTGATGTAGTCGATATTCGCAAACTCTACGCCCAAACTGATTGCTTCACATTTGACCCTGGCTTTACTTCGACCGCAAGCTGCGAATCCGCGCTAACCTTCATAGATGGTGACAAGGGCGTTTTGTTGCATCGTGGTTATTCGATTGAGCAATTGTCCGAACATTCAAGTTTTATGGAAGTGTCCTATTTATTGCTAAATGGTGAACTGCCGTCGAAGGATGAACTCTCGCAATTCAGCCATACTATCTCGTGTCATACAATGTTGCATGAACAACTCGCAACATTTTACCGTGGTTTCCGCCGTGATGCTCACCCGATGGCGATCATGTGCGGTGTTGTTGGCGCGCTCAGTGCATTCTATCATGACTCTACGGACATTAGCGATCCGACACACAGGATGATTTCCAGCCACCGCTTAATCGCCAAAATGCCGACAATTGCGGCAATGGCGTATAAATATTCCGTAGGTCAGCCCTTTGTTTATCCCGATAACCGTCTGTCCTACACTGGAAATTTTTTGCGTATGATTTTTGGTGTTCCTGCCGAGGAGTATGTCGTCAATCCAGTGATTGAGCAGGCACTTGACCGCATTTTCATTCTGCACGCCGACCATGAACAAAATGCCTCAACATCCACAGTGCGGTTGGCCGGATCATCAGGTGCCAATCCTTTTGCGTGCATGGCAGCTGGTATAGCCTGCCTCTGGGGCCCGGCGCACGGTGGAGCGAACGAAGCTGCCCTTAACATGCTGCGCGAAATTGGTACGCCTGACAAAATCCCGCATTATATAGCGCGTGCAAAGGACAAGAACGATCCGTTCCGCCTGATGGGTTTTGGCCACCGCGTGTATAAAAACTATGATCCGCGCGCTACAGTCATGCAGAAAACGGTACGTGAGGT
>JAYUPC010000025.1:0-49202 GCA_043760355.1 Sphingomonadales bacterium | reverse complement strand
TACGGTCGCGGTCTTTGGGCAGGCCGGTGCCGTTATCGCTAATGCTAAGGGTCAAGTTATCATCAAGGGCTTCTACTTTTGCCGTAATAATACCCTTGAAGTTATCAGGAACATTGCCATTTTTCTTTCTTTCCTGAATGGCTTCAACCGCGTTTTTGAGGATGTTGGTAATTGCCTGCCCCAATTGGCGACGGTCACAGATTAGCGGCGAGATTTCACTGTCATGTTTGAATGTAAAACTAATGTCTGTATGCGCAACCTCGTGCAGGAAGATCGCATGGCCAACAATATCGATGATACTCTCTTGCCGCAAAACGGGTTTAGGCATCCTTGCAAAGGAAGAAAACTCGTCGACAATATTGCGTAAATCTCCAACCTGACGAACAATCGTTCCGGTCAGCTGTTCAAATATCGGTGCGCCGTCTAGTATTTGCTTACCAAATCGGCGCTGCAATCGTTCAGCAGCCAATTGGATCGGGGTAAGCGGGTTTTTAATTTCATGCGCAATCCGTCTTGCAACATCTGACCAAGCCGCACGGCGTTGGTCAGCAAGCTGCTGGCTGATATCTTCAAAGGTAACCACATGCCCGCCTTCACGCTGCGATATTTTTACTGCAACAGTAAGCGGTTCTGCATTATCACCGATTTGCACGACGGCTTGTTGTTGACCAATACCAATCAACTCGGCAAATTTGGGTAATACCGATTTTAGGCTGCGCCCGACAATCGAGCTTTCATTTGTTGCCAAAAGCTTTTCTGCTGTTGAATTTGCCAGACGGATATGACCGTCGTTATCAAGGCTAATGATGCCGGCAGATACCGATTCCAGGACTGCCTCAATAAATGCCCGGCGCTCATCAAGTTGCCGGTTTGCAGTAAGCAGAGTGCTCGTTTGTGATTGGAGGCGATCTGTCATCAAGTTAAACGATTGTGAGAGAAATCCGACTTCGTCCAATCGTTCGGGGTCTTCTGGGACGCGCACCGAAAGATCGCCATCTGCAATTTTCTGCGCAGCTTGTACAAGATTGGTTACCGGACGGACCAAACGGTCAGCAACGAGCAATGCTACCCATACTGTAATTCCAATGATGAGTAGAGAGACCAAATATAACGCAGCATTGAACTGAAATTGGAGGTTGCGTGACCTTGAAACCATAGTCTCATAATCGTTGAGTACCGATTGTGCTTTTGCTCCCAATTGATAGGAGGGCACGTTCACAGTCCTGCTGGCATAAAGATATGATCTGGGCGTATCATAAAATACGGTAACCGCTTCAATCCGATCTGCATTTATCGTAACCACAAAATTTTCGCCGGCCTTTAACCGACGTAATTTCTCATCATCAATCCACTTTTCTTTGGAAATATCATCTGGAACGACCACCGCCATCGTGCGTTGGACGCCATCTGAGCCAATGGTTACAATTGCAGATTCACTTAATTTACGGCGCAATACTTGATCATAATATGCCCCTAAAAAATCTGGGCTATCGGGCCGGGTTTGATTAAGAGTAAAGCGTAGGTCCGATCCCATAGTTTTGGTTTCATCACCAACATCACGCAGTTTCTCCTCATTGTATCCCTTGGCAAGAGCGCCAGCATTTTCAAGCATACCGCGCGCGGAACTTGAAAACCAAAACTGCACACCGCTTTGAAAAAGTAAGGAGGCGAAGATAACCAAAAGCAAAGTCGGGACAGCGGCTATCAAGGAGAATATGGCAACGAGTCTGACATGCAGAAGCTCTTTACTGCCCACATTTACAAATCTAGCGCGACGCAATGCTAAGCGACGACCAAATAGAACAAGCAACGTTGTTGCCGGTAGAAGATTTGCAACCAATAACGCAGCTGCCGATGCAGGTGACAGGGGCTCAGACTGAACGCTTCGGTGGGTTAAAAATACAGTGGTTGCAATCGTGATGCCGAAAAAAGCAAAAATGCTAACAATTTCGAGCGTTCTTATCGACCTCTCACTACCGATCCAGCGCGCCAATCGAGATAATTTCTGGCGCAGAAAAACAGGCTCTTGTTCGTCGAACTCTGCGCCTAATGTTGCCATAATGACACTATTACAGGCAAGCAGTTGCGTGAAAAGCACAAAGCACCATACGCGCCTTCACACTAACGCGAAATTAACTCAGTTCATCCTGCCGCATGCGGGCCAATGCCATAATCCGTAAGCTTTTTACGAAGGGTATTACGATTAATCCCCAGCATTGCCGCCGCTTTTAACTGGTTCCCCCGTGCTTGCTTCATGACTGCCTGCAACAAAGGTTCCTCAAAAGCCGCAAGGGCGCGCGGATAGATTTTATCCCGTGCCCCCCCGCGATTGCGATTGTTTGTGAAAAACTGCGCAACAGCTGCCTCGAATGTACAGCCAGCAGCTGCCATAGTGTTTTCAGAACCTGGTTCGATAAGCTGCGATACGGTTGCTTCAGAAATGCTATCTTCGCGGCATATAAGCGCAAGACGGAATATAAGGTTTTTAAGCTCTCGCACATTGCCCCGCCATTGCAGGCGTTTGAGCATATCAATGGCTTCATCATCAATCTTGCGTACGGGCAACCCTTCTGTTGCCGCCATTGTTAGAAAATGCTTTGCCAGTAAACCAATGTCATCAGGACGTTCGCGCAAAGGAGGCATAACAATTGGCACAACATTTAGCCGGTAATAAAGGTCTTCGCGGAATTTGCCCGTCGCGATCAATTCTTCCAAATTTTGGTGCGTAGCGGCAACGATGCGCACATCAAGACGAATGCTGGCTTTGCCTCCGACCCGGCTAATCACGCCGCTTTGTAATGCCCGCAGCAGCCTAGTTTGGGCGTGTTGTGGCATGTCGCCAATTTCATCAAGAAATAGCGTCCCGCCTTGAGCTTGTTCAAATCGCCCAATCCCCTGACCTATGGCGCCCGTAAATGCACCTTTTTCATGGCCAAAAAGCTCTGCTTCAATCAACTCAGCCGGAATTGCCGCCATGTTCACCGCTACAAAAGGCCCGGTTTTGCGGTGGCCAAGTGTATGGATGGCTTCTGCAACAAGTTCCTTGCCCGTTCCTGATTCACCAAGGATCAGAACTGACAGGTCGTTGCGTAACATGCGGGCGACCATGCGGTATACGTCTTGCATAGCCGCACTACGCCCCACCATGGGGAGGCTGGCTTCAAGCAAACTCTCATTACCTGCTTCAGGAGCATAGCGTCGTCGCTCAATTGCTTGTTTTACGGCAAGGACAAGATCATTCAGGTCGAAGGGTTTTGGAAAATACTCAAATGCGTCAACTTCACTGGCGCGCACCGCTGTTTCGAGTGTATTTTGTGCAGATATAATGATTACGGGCATATCCGGCCAATTGGCACTGACCGGGGACAGGCTGTCTATTCCGTCGCTGTCTTTTAGGATAACATCGGTTATCATCACATCATAGCTTGATGCCGCCAAGGCAGTATCGCGGGCTGATGCGGAATCACATATCTGCGTATCGATGTTTTCAGCAGCAAGTGCAGCACTGACCACGACGCCGATTGAGATATCATCCTCAACGATCAAGACTTTTGGCCTGACTTTTGCTCTGCTCATAACCCTCTGTCCTTATGCGCTACTGGCAGGAATAGTTTGAATAATGTCAGCTCACGCGATGTATCGCGTTCATAAATGATCCGGCTGTTCATCTGCGTCACAAGTTTGCGGACAATCGCAAGGCCAAGCCCCTGCCCCTCTCGTTTCGTGGTTACAAAGGGTGCAAACAGTTCATCCTCGATATGCGCGGGGACGCCTGGACCATTGTCTGAAATAACGATTTCAACTGGCAGTTTGATGGCACGCCGCTCGCCGTCCTGATGCCCCGCATCACGAAGCGCACCGCTCATCACAAACCGTGTCGAAATTCCAATCACCCCGTCGAGCCGGTTATCGAGCGCATGGATCGCATTCTGCATTAAGTTAATCAGTATCTGCACCATCGCATCGCCGTCGATCAAAACATCGGGCAAGGAAGGGTCATAATTGATCGATATCTCGGGCATAGCCCTGTTTGCGGCACGGATTGAACGGATCGCGCGTTCGATCAGTAAATGAATGTTGGCCGGGGCGCTATGTGATGGCTCGAAACTTCCCAGGTTTTGCATCTGGTCTAACAACCTGGCGATGCGATCAACTTCTTGCACGATCAAGTCGGTGAGCGCTTGACTAGGCGTGTCGACCCGCCTTGCTAGCAATTGCGCGGCACCTTTAATCCCGGCAAGTGGATTTTTGATCTCATGTCCTAAAATCGCTGGAGCACCAAGCGCCTGTTGTCGACCGGTTTCATTATGCTCGCCAATGTGCGCGCGGCCGCCGTGCCGTGGGGATATGATTATTAAGCGCCACCCTTGTTCACCCGAAAGCGCCGATATCGATATATCAACGGTAGTTAGACCAAGGGCTGTGTCCAATTCCATGTCTTGTGCAGATAAATCACCTTCCCCGGCAAGCAGTGCAGCATTCAGTCTCTTGCTTGTGAAGATCAGTAGTCTGGCAATGTCCTCACCTTCTAATCGGCGGCGGGCTTTACCGAAGAAATTTTCGCTGGCGTCATTGGCAAAATCAACACGGTTATCTGGCCCGATCAGCAACAAGGGCAATGATATGCCAGCAATTAGCTGGCTTGCATCAGGTCGGTTGATCTGGCTTGTCGGCAACTCAAGCGGCCTTTTGCGCCATTAACGGTTCATAAAAGCGCGCCAATTCACCCAGTACTTCTTGCGGATCATCAATACGGTTGCAGTGATTGCGGAATTCAGCCGACCCTGTCAGCCCTTTGGTATACCAACCAATATGCTTTCGAGCGACGCGCACACCGACATCATTCCCGTAAAGATCAAGCATCCCGCGATAATGTTCGATCATCACGGCATATTGTTCATCCAATGCCGGATCAGGGAGTTCATTATTATGCGCGAACCAGTGCATGATTTGGCCCAGCAGCCAAGGCTTGCCGTAAGCTCCTCTGCCAACCATCACACCGTCAGCGCCGCTTTGTGCAAGTGCAGTTTCAGAGTCAGCGATTGAGCAGATATCACCATTTACGATAACAGGGATGGAAACTGCATCTTTTACCTGTGCGACAAAAGACCAATCGGCATTACCCTTATACATCTGGTTGCGGGTGCGGCCATGCACAGTGATCAGCTTCGCCCCCAGATCTTCTGCAATATGTGCAAGTTCGGGCGCATTCAGGCTATTATGATCCCACCCCATCCTCATTTTGACGGTAACAGGTACAGATACCGCTTTGACCGTCGCTTCGATCAAACGCGCCGCTAGTGGTAAATCGCGCATCAGAGCTGATCCGGCGTCACCATTGACGACCTTCTTCACCGGGCATCCCATATTGATATCTATAATGGCCGCACCGCGGTCTTCGTTCAGTTTTGCGGCTTCGGCCATTTCTTTGGGACCACAGCCAGCGAGTTGCATCGAAACCGGTTCTTCGATTACATCCCAAGAGGCTTTTTGCAGCGATTGACGGGTTTCACGGATCATCGCCTGACTGGCGATCATTTCGGTGACGTTCAATCCAGAGCCATAGCGCCGCACTATCCGGCGAAAGGGCATGTCTGTCACACCCGTCATCGGCGCCAAGATAACGGGGCTTTCGATCGTGATAGGACCTATTTGGATGGGTTTGAGTGCCATGACTTCGCAATTGCCTAATATTTAGGCAGCTAATAGCTGCATAATGCTTGGACGGCAAGGTTGGTTTATTTGGTCCTAAAAAACGTCAGAAAACTGTGCAAGTTCACACCCGATTTGGTATTTTGGTGCATCTGAATATCATGTCATTGCAGCTATTCGGGCGGTCAACTGTGCCGAGCAATTTACTGACGGATCATATCCAACATTGCAAGATTAGGTAAAGACAGCATAGGGCGACATTATGACCGAAACAAAACGCATCGTCGCATTGATAGTCGCCGCCGGCAGTGGAAGCCGCGCCGGCGGGGACATTCCCAAGCAGTTTCGCTCGGTCGCCGGACAGCCGATGCTGTGGCACAGTTATGCAGCATTCAATATCCATCCGTCGATAACAGAAATATTCGTGGTCATTGGCGAAGGTCAGGAAGAAATGACCAAGGAGGTTTTGGCCGGGATGCCGCCGCCTGTTCTTGTAACAGGGGGAGCATCACGGCGTGATAGCGTTCGCAATGGATTGGAGGCAATAAACGAACAGGGCGGCGCAGATTATGTCCTGATTCACGACGCCGCCCGCCCCTTTTTAACGATCCGCGTTGTTGATGATTTGATCGCTGCACTTGCAACCAAAGCTGGTGCCGTGCCAGTGTTGCCTGTGATTGACAGCGTTGCTTATGGTTCGTACATCATGGGCACGGCGGTGCCTCGCGAAAACCTAAATCGTATCCAAACACCGCAAGCCTTTCATTTTAACGATATCCTCAATGCACATCAGAAATGGGATGAAGCCAAGGATGCAAGCGATGATGCCCGAATGCTGATGCATTATGGCGGAGAAGTTGCTTTGGTTAAAGGCGAAGAGGCTTTAGCCAAATTCACCTTTGCCGAAGATTTTTTAACTTCGGTGAGGCAGGAGTTGATAATGATAAGAACCGGATCCGGATTTGATGTCCACCGTTTGGTCACGGGTGAAGAATTATGGCTGTGTGGTATCAAAATTGAACACACACACGGTCTGTCGGGACATAGTGACGCAGATGTAGCGCTCCATGCTCTAACCGACGCCGTATTGGGGGCGCTCGCGTTGGGCGATATTGGCGATCATTTCCCGCCGTCTGACCCTCAGTGGCGCGGCGCATCGTCAAACCGGTTCCTTGAATATGCAATGGGCTTGGCTTCGGAAAAAGGGTATCAGCTGAGCAATGCCGATATAACCATCATTTGCGAAGCTCCCAAGATCGGACCGCACCGTATTGCAATGCGTGAGAGAGTGGCACTAATTATGGGCGTTGACATCGACTTAATTTCTGTAAAGGCAACTACCACAGAAATGCTTGGTTTTACGGGCCGAGGCGAAGGGATTGCGGCGCAGGCCGTTGTTTCCTTTATAACAAAAAAGACTGGGTATAATGAATAATTTGCTTCCCAAAAAAATTGCAAGCTTAGCCGCTGATGTTGTATATAAAAACAAGGCTGCAGGGCGCACGATCAGTTGCGCCGAAAGCTGTACAGGCGGTTTGGTTAGTGGCGCTATTACGGAAATTGCTGGCAGTAGTGCTGTTTTCCAGAGCGGTTACATTACGTATTCAGATCAATCCAAGATCAAAATGCTTGGCGTAAATGCCGAACTCATCGAGACATTCGGTGCAGTTTCGGTCGCGGTGGTTTGGGCTATGGCCCAGGGTGCTCTTGCCAAAAGTGGTGCGGATATTGCGGTTGCCATTAGCGGCGTTGCTGGTCCGGATGGCGGTACTGCGAAAAAGCCCGTTGGAACGGTTGTGTTTGCGGTCGCTGAAAAAGGCAAAGATCCCGAAGAAGTAATTGCAGATCGCAAAGAGTTCGGGGCAGACAAAAGCCGCGCCGAAATTCGCATGGCCGCAACGCTTTATGCTTTGGAGTTGTTGCTCCCGCCTACCCCGTAAAGTACATCGGCACGCTCGATAAAGGCCCCCGTCATTTTACGCAACGCAGCATCGAAAAACTGGCCGGCAAGTGCCTCAAATATTGTGTTGCGAAATGAAAAGTCGACAGTGAAGTCAACGGTTGATCCGCCTTCGGGTAAATCCTCGAACAACCAACGGTTGTGTAGATGTTTCATCGGACCATCGAGATAATCGACTGTTATAGAACTTTTGGGTGTTTTAATGACCCGGCTGCTAAAAGTTTCCCGCAGGGATTTGAAACCTACAACCATATCGGCAAGCATCTCGGCCTCGCTATCATCTCTGATCCGGATGGCACTAACCCAAGGTAAAAATTCGGGATACAATCTTACGTCCGCGACCAAATCATACATTTGTTCGGCGCTATGCGGCAAAGTGCGGCGCTCGTGATGATGCGGCATGTCTAAGCCCCTACCTTAAGCCTTAGCCAATTGCGCCTCACGCGCAGTGCGCATTTTGGCAAAGTCATCACCCGCATGATAGCTGGAACGGGTGAGCGGCGTGGCCGCGACAAGCAAGAACCCTTTAGCGCGGGCGATTGCGGCATAAGCATCAAAAGCAGCTGGCGTAACGAAATCCATTACTTTGGCGTGACGCGGTGTGGGTTGCAGATATTGGCCCATAGTCAGAAAATCGATATCGGCACTGCGCATGTCGTCCATCACCTGATGCACCTCAAGCCGCTTTTCGCCTAGCCCCAGCATAACCCCTGATTTGGTAAAGATTGAGGGATCATGGCGCTTCACAGTCTCAAGCAATCGCAAGGAAGCATAATAACGCGCACCGGGCCTGATTGCAGGATAAAGACGCGGCACTGTCTCAAGATTGTGGTTATAAACATCAGGCCGCGCCGCGACGATAGTCTCAATCGCTGCCTGAGCTTTATTCCGGAAATCTGGAGTCAGAATTTCAATCGTTGTCTTGGGAGTATTGCGACGCAGAGCCTCAATCACCTTGACAAACTGGCTGGCCCCGCCATCGGGCAGGTCATCACGGTCGACGCTGGTGATAACAATATGTTCCAGACCCATTTTCGCTGCTGCAATGGCGGTATGTTCGGGTTCTAATGGATCAACCGCGCGCGGCATCCCCGTTTTGACATTGCAAAATGCACAAGCCCGTGTGCAAACATCACCCAGGATCATTACGGTTGCATGCTTTTTGGTCCAGCATTCGCCGATATTCGGGCACGCTGCTTCTTCACATACCGTATTGAGGTTGAGATCGCGCATCAGGCGGCGAGTTTCATGAAAGCCAGCGCTGGTCGGTGCTTTAACGCGAATCCAGTCAGGTTTGCGTTGCCGTTCGGGCCGTTCGCCTTCGGGCGTTATGCGGGTCTGTTCGTTCATGCTGTTCAGATAGCTGTGCAAAGGCGAATTGCCAACCAGTGAGTGATTGCAATCTGGAACAAGCTGGGTAACAGAAGTGACATAATGATTATTGATACTCTCACTTCTCCGATCATCCTGTTTTTTGTGCTGGGTGCATTTGCCGCCCTCATCCGTTCAGACCTTGCGATTCCAGAAGCTTTTGCCAAGGCAATGTCTATTTATTTGATGGCAGCCATCGGTATCAAAGGAGGGGTAGAAGTTTCAAAAGCAGGCATAACGCCTTCCTTACTGGCTGCAGGAGCAGCGGGGCTGGCGCTTAGCTTCCTTTTACCGGTGATTGCTTATGCCCTACTGAAATCTTTTGGTCGGTTAAAGGCGGTTGATGCAGGCGCAGTTGCCGCGCATTATGGTTCAGTCAGCGTTGTGACATTTGTAACTGCGGGTGAGATATTATCGGGTCAGGGCCTAAGTCCGGCGGGCTATATGGTTGCGGTCCTTGCACTTATGGAAACGCCGGCTATTGTAACCGGGCTCCTTCTTGCCCGTCGCGGTATGGCAAAAATAGGCGAGAATACTCTAGCCTCAAATAATAATGTATCGATGCTGCATGAGGTATTTGCTAATGCGTCTGTTGTCCTGCTGGTAGGTAGCTTCGTCATCGGTGTTATCGCAGGAGAAGACGGATTTGCGCCCGTCAAACCTCTGTTCGATACAGGGTTTCGCGGTGTGCTTTGCCTGTTCCTGCTCGACATGGGGCTCATCGCAGTGCGGCGGCTTACCCAGTCGCGAAAGTTGACATTGCGTTTGATGATCCTTGCCATTGGCCTGCCCTTGTTAAACGGAAGCATCGGGACAGTGATTGGAACAGTGATCGGGCTTGACGTTGCAACCGCTGCGATCCTTGGTGTTCTGGCGGCAAGTGCATCTTACATCGCTGTTCCCGCCGCAATGCGCCTTGCGTTGCCCGAAGCCGATCCAGGCATTTACCTTTCCATGTCGCTTGGCATAACATTCCCGTTCAATGTCATCATTGGCATTTCCCTCTTTGCGGCTTTAGCGCAGGCGATAGGATAATATATGATCGAAACAGTCACCCGCAAACGGATTGAAATCCTTGTCGACACACCCTTGGTACCGCGTATCGTCGGCATCATGAAAGAGGCAGGGATCAGCGGATGGAGCATCAGTCACGTTGACAGTGGCGGTGGCCGTGATGGCAATTGGCAACATGACGAGCTAACCGGGGCTGCGGCCAAAAGCCTTGTATTGGCGATTGCTTCTGCGGATAATGCAGAAACATTTGTTGATATGATTGCGCCATCACTCGACAGCCACCGCCTGTTACTCACTATAGGGGACGTTCAAGTTGTACGTGGAGAACGCTTTTAATGCCTGAATTTGCGCATTTGGTAGAGGGGTATCGCCGTTTTCGAAGCGACGGCTATGTAAAGCAAAAGGCCCGCTTTGATGCTCTGGCACAGGACGGCCAATCGCCGCCCGTTATGATCATATCTTGTTGCGATAGCCGCGTTGATCCAGCGGCGATTTTTGATACCGAGCCCGGCCAGATATTTGCGCTTCGTAATGTCGCCAATCTAGTGCCGCCTTATGAAACCGGCGGCGGGTTGCACGGCGCGTCAGCCGCGATAGAATTTGGTGTAATGGGGTTGGCGGTTCGTCATATCGTTGTACTCGGCCACGGTCAGTGTGGCGGGATAACAGCAGCTCTAAACGGTAAAAATCCTAGGTCACCCGGGACAAGTTTTGTTGAAAGCTGGATGGATATTATCAGCGAAAAACGCGAACAAGTCCTCCTAAGTTCGCCCGAAAATCCGCAACTTGCATTGGAGCTTGAAGCGATCAAAGTCAGTTTGGCAAATTTGCGCAGCTTTCCTTTTATTGCCGAACGGGAAGCCGCAGGAACCTTGCGTCTGCATGGTGCGTGGTTCGCAATAGCTGACGGATTGCTTCATGTCCTTGATGAAAACGCCGGAACTTTTGAGCCGCAGATCTGATGGCATCCGATACCTTGGAACACAGATTTAATGAAGCTTGGGCGCTTATACTTGAAGGCGCAACCAGTCGCCGCAGTCCGTGTCACACGCCCGTTGTCGCGACAATTGGTGAAGCCGGGCTACCTCAACAGCGTGTTATGGTTTTACGCGCAGCCGACCAAGAAACGCGCCTGTTGCGGTTTCATACCGATGCGAGAGCGCATAAGGTGAATGAAATTAATGCGTCGAATGCGTTATCAATCTTGCTTTATGACGCGCAGGCAAAGGTCCAATTGCGGTTATCTGGCACAGGCCGCATCCAAACCGAGGGCGAAGACATCGACGCAATTTGGCAAGATGCCGACCGGTTCGCACGACGTTGTTATTTGGCGCAAGTAGCACCCGGTTCGCTCTCTAGCGGACCAGCTTCGGGACTTCCCGATTGGGTTCAAGGTATCAAGCCGGAAGAAGCAGACCTAGCCCCTGCTCGCGCCAATTTTGCGATATTGTTGGCGGAGATCAAACGTATCGAATGGCTATATCTGGCGGCCACCGGCCATCGCCGGGCGCGGTGGGAGTGGGATGATATCGCGCAGGTATGGAATGGATGTTGGCTTATACCCTAACGGCACGCCTGCAAATAAGCTGCGATCATTAACCTGTGACGTGCGGATGAGATGGTTATATCAATCTCGCGTCTGCTCTCGGCATTAAAATATGCAATATCGGGGCGATTTAGCGAGATATAATTGGAAAGAGAGCCATCGCTTTGGCCTACCATTTCAGCCCAAAAATGAACACCTGCCTTGCTTAAACCTGACCCGCAAGCTTGTGTCTTTTTATCCGGAGTTCCTGTATTTGCCGGGTAATCAATTATGCCCAAAGTGTCATAATTGGCAAGCTCTGGCGGTTGATTGATCCCGAATATCCCGCCAGCACGGGGACGAATTTTACCGTATCGATAGGCCATAGCATTAAGTATTGTGATATCGCCACTACCTCTCTGACCGTCGCCTTCAAAGCCAGAGCTATTAGTATGAAGCGCAATCACGGGTTGGTTGAGTGATATTTGACCTAATATAGCATTCGTAAATAATGGACTATAATCAGAAAAATTGCGGTTCGGGTCGCAAGATGATGTGATTTTGGTCCGCTCTCCACATCGCCCGTACCCAGCCTGCCGCCGGTCACTGCCTGACCCTGAATTTACGGCAATACCGGTGCCGCCATAAAGCCGCAGTGCTGCAATCATTGATTCAAAGGCGGCGTTTTCATCGTCATGGGGTACAACCCATAAAGGGCCTTCGGGCTTTGCGGGATTGGTGAACCAGATCACGTGCCAGTTGAAACCGTTTTCGGTGAAATGTCTCTCGCGTATTTCAATACCATCAAAATAAGTCTGATCAACTTTGTGACGAGCAATGTCATCATCCGGGATCGTTTTCAAATCAACGACACCTCCGACATAAGCTCTATTACCAGAAACCGACGTTGCGAGCAGTGCAGCCACTAGCGCAAATCGGCTCAACATTTTCATCCAAGGATAACCAGACAAACCATTTACCGCGTCATTTTCTTATAGGTTGCCCTGTGCGGACGTGTTGCCTCATCACCCAGTCGCGCAATCTTGTCTTCTTCATAGGACTCGAAGTTGCCCTCAAACCACTCGACATGGCTATCGCCCTCAAACGCCAGGATATGTGTTGCCAGACGGTCAAGGAAGAAGCGGTCATGGCTGATGACCACTGCGCAACCAGCAAAGCTTTCCAGCGCTTCTTCAAGCGCGGATAGTGTTTCAACATCCAAATCGTTGGTCGGTTCATCAAGTAGTAGGACATTGCCGCCCTGTTTCAACATTTTGGCCATGTGCACGCGGTTGCGTTCACCACCTGAAAGCTGCCCGACCTTCTTTTGTTGATCGGTGCCTTTAAAGTTGAACGCGCCTACATAAGCGCGTGTCGGCGTTTCATGTTTGCCCAGCTTCATAAAGTCCGCACCGCCCGAGATTTCTTCCCAGACATTTTTATCGGGATCAAGGTCATCGCGGCTTTGATCGACAAAGCCGAGCTTTACCGTATCGCCAATATCAACCTCACCGCTGTCGGCTGTTTCTTGGCCAGTTATCAGTTTGAATAAAGTCGATTTACCCGCACCATTGGGGCCGATAACACCAACAATACCGCCGGGTGGAATTGAAAAAGAAAGGTTTTCAAACAATAGCTTATCACCATACGCTTTAGATACATTCTTAACCTCGATCACCTTGCTGCCAAGGCGCTCCGGGGTCTGGATAACGATCTGCGCCTTGCCCGGAGTACGATTCTCCTGCGCCTCGACCAATTGGTCAAAGCTTTTAATACGCGCTTTGGACTTTGTCTGTCGCGCCTTGGGGCTTTGCCGGATCCATTCAAGCTCGTCCTTTATCGCTTTCTGGCGGCCGCTATCTTCGCGAGATTCCTGCTCCAGACGCTTGCCTTTCTTTTCCAGATAGGTCGAATAATTGCCCTCATAAACAAAATACCGCCCGCGATCGAGTTCGAGTATCCAGCTAACTACGTTATCAAGGAAATAGCGGTCATGGGTAACAAGGATCACATTGCCTTTATAATCCACCAGATGCTTTTCGAGCCAAGCCACCGATTCTGCGTCCAAATGGTTGGTAGGTTCATCGAGAAGCAAGATGTCGGGTTTTTCCAAGAGCAAACGTGTGAGCGCAATGCGGCGCTTCTCTCCGCCTGAAAGGTTGACCACAGATGCATCACCAGGAGGACAACGAAGCGCATCCATGGCCAGTTCCAACTGGCTATCAAGGCTCCAACCATCGACCGCATCAATGCGTTCCTGCAACGTGCCCATTTCCTCCATCAACGCATCAAAATCAGCGTCCGCTGGCGGGTCACCCATCAACATCGATATTTCGTTGAAGCGGTCAACCAGATCAGCAACAGGCCGCACACCGTCCATAACATTTTCACGCACGGTTTTGGTAGGGTCGAGCTCAGGTTCCTGCGCCAGATAACCCACGGTAATGTGTTCGCCGGGCCATGCTTCGCCGGTAAACTCTGTGTCCATACCCGCCATGATCTTCATCAGCGTCGACTTACCCGTGCCATTGGGGCCAACAATGCCAATCTTGGCATCGGGATAAAATTGCAGATTAATGTTGCTCAGCACTGGTTTGTTTGCGCCGGGGAATGTCTTCGTCATGTTCTTCATCACGAAGCTATATTGTGCTGCCATGGCCGGTCCTTAGATGTAAAGCTGGAATATGCTTTGCCCCTAGCCTCCCCGTGTTTTTGGAGCAAGGCGGGATTGCATTTGTATTTCTTCTTATTAGGGTAAGGTTATGACCAAATTCAAAACCCGCTTCGCCGCAGCCACTGCGCTCGCCACATTTGCCGTTTCGCCAGCTTATGCCGCTCCCAATCCGCCTGCCCCGTATGATGCGATAAATGATGCGCTTGAGAATGACACTGTTGCGTATAGCATTATCGAAGATCTGACCACCGAGATTGGTCCCCGCCAAGCAGGTACCGAGGCCGAAGCGCGGGCGCGGGACTGGAGTGTGGCAAGGCTTAAATCTCTCGGTTTCCAAAATGTTCGTATTGAACCCTTCATGATGCCAACATGGGTGCGCGGTGAAGAACACGCCGAGATATTATCGCCTTTCCCTCAAAAAATGCGGGTAACCGCACTCGGCAACAGCGCGAGCACAAGCGTTGCAGGTATAGATGCCGAAATTGCGTACTTCCCGACACTAGCGGCGTTGCAGGCGGTCCCCGACGGTAGTTTGAAAGGTAAGATCGCGTTTGTAAGCCACGCAATGAAGCCCACACAAGACGGCAGCAGCTATGGCGCATTTGGCCCTGCGCGCTTTATCGGACCTAATATCGCCGCGCAAAAGGGTGCCGCAGCCATTGTGATCCGTTCTGCTGGCACCGACTATCACCGTAACCCGCATACCGGGAATACCAATTTTGCCGAGGGTGTAGCTCCCATTCCTGCCGGTGCCTTATCGATTCCTGATGCAGAGAATCTCGAACGTATGCTTACCAGAACGCAAATAGTACGAATGAAACTGACGCTTACCCCGCGTAATTTGGGGCAGCAGCAATCAGGTAACGTTATTGCTGAAATAATAGGGACGAACAAAAACCTTCCGCCAATCCTGATCGCGTGCCATCTTGATAGTTGGGATTTGGGAACGGGCGCGATCGACGATGCTGCAGGATGCGGTATTATTACAGCCGCTGCAAAGCAAGTGGCCGACAGAAACAAACCCGTACGCAGCATTCGCCTATTATGGGCAGGAGCCGAGGAAGTAGGTGTATGGGGCGGAAAGGCCTATGCTGAGGCGCATAAGAACGAAAAACACGGTCTCGTAATGGAATCAGATTTCGGTGCCGACCGTGTGTGGCAGGTCAATTTTAACCTGCCTGAAAGCGCAAAGGGACTGGCCGACAAAATAGCAAGTAAGCTGGCAACAATTGGCGTTGCGCGCGGTAAAGAAAAAGCTGGTGACGGCTCCGATGTCGGTCCGATTATGAAGGCGCAAAACATCGCTGCTGTTGACCTTAATCAGGATGGTACGCGCTATTTCGATCTGCACCACACGCCCGATGATACCCTCGATAAGATTGACAAGGCGCAATTGCGGCAAAATGTCGCCGCGTGGACAGCGGTGTTGAATGTGCTCGCCAATGATGATAGCGAATTTACGTTGCCTGCCGAGCTAGCAAAGCCATGAAGAGGTTCCGCCCTTTGATCGCCTTAAGCTTATTGGTGGCCTGTTCAAAGCAGCCTGCAGATGACATGCAGCCGGTTGCCAGCAAAGGAACAGAAAAGCAAATCGAGAAAAACGCAAAATCTATCGAACAAGCAGCAGACGAAGCAGCCAAGCTTATCGAAGAAGATGCACGCAGTGACACACAGTTGATACAATAGCCCCAAGGGGCCGTGCAATCATTTCAAAATCAACAATAAAAAAAATTGGTCGGGGAGACAGGATTCGAACCTGCGACCCTCTGGTCCCAAACCAGATGCGCTACCAGGCTGCGCCACTCCCCGAGTCATCGCGGCATTAGGCGTAGTTTTGCTGGATGTCTACCCCGCAGATGTCGCGATCAGCCGCATATAGAAATTAATTGAACGTTTCAGATTATCAAACGTCATATGCTCGTTTGTGCCGTGGATCATTTTTGTTTCGGAAAGTTTGAAATGTAACGGCTGATACCGGTATACATCCTTTGAAATATCCTGAAAACTGCGGCTGTCTGTACCTGCGACTACCAAATAGGGTGCGAGGGCAGCTTGTGGCAAATCGGCTTGGGCCGCAGCAGTGACAAATTTCCATCCTTGCGAATTGGTAGAAGATACTTTTGAAGGTTCTCTTGGGGGTTTTACCCACGACAGTGTCACCGGCATTGATCCTACAGCAGATTTTGCACGTGCCATGACATCGGCCGAGCTGTTCCACGGAGCGATTCGGTAGTTGATCAGCGCGGTTGCCGATTGCGATAGGACATTTTCTTTTGGACTACCCTCCAACATCGTCGGCGCAATCGTTGTGTGCAACATCGCCGCCCCCGCAGGTGTACTGCCCGCTTGTTTCTTCATCAATGGTGCAAAGGCCCATAGATTGGCCATAGCGATTTTTGCGACACCACCCTTTTTTGCGGCAAGCGATCCCAGCATCTGCGCGCCCGGCCCCTTAACTTCCAATGGAAAGCTATTGTCGTTTATCGCAATGATGGCCTTTGCCAGATTGATAACACCGGTTTCTTTGGGCGGCATTGAACTATGTCCGCCGGCTGTGTTGGCAGTTACCTTAAGCGTGGCATAGCCTTTTTCAGCAATGCCGATCAATGCTGCCGGACCATTTACGACCGGCGCGTCCAACACAGTAGCACTACCTTCGTCAATCGTGAACAATGCCTTCACCCCGCGCGCGCCAAGCATATCAGCTGCAGCCTTAGCTCCGGTGCCACCCGCTTCCTCATCATGGCCGGAAACCAAGTAAATCGTACGTTTTGGTTTGAAGCCTGACTTTACCAAAGTTTCAACAGCCTCAAACAAGGCAATAAGTGAACCTTTGTCATCAACCGCCCCCCTGCCCCACACAGTGTCTCCTGAAACCTCGCCCGAAAAAGCAGGATGCTCCCAATCTTTTTCCGTTCCTTCGGTAACTGGCACGACGTCATGATGCGCCATTAAAACTATCGGAGCGAGAGCGGGATCTGAACCCTTCCATCTATAAACGAGAGTATTCCCTGCAACCAGTTCGCGAGCCATACTTTGATGCGTCGCAGGATAGGTCTTCTGAAACCAATCATGCAACTGCGTCCATTGCGTCAGGTCATTATCTTCAATATTTTGGTGTGACACAGTCTGGAAACGGATAGCTTCACCCAAATGATTTGCCGCAGAACCAATATCGAAGCCGGGAATAGCGGCCAATTTGATATCGTCGCCGCTGGCAACATCAGCGGGCGCGAACGTGACAGTCCGATAGGTAATTACAGCCGCAGCAATTGCAATAATAGCGCCACCGCTTAATGCCAATTTCTTCGCAAATGCCATTCTGACCCCTTCGATTCAATTGCGTCGGTGATCGCAAAGTAATCCGCTTTAGGCAAGTGGCGAAGAGGATAATGGTGGGCCCGGAGGGACTCGAACCCCCGACCTATCCGTTATGAGCGGACAGCTCTAACCAGCTGAGCTACAGGCCCTTGTGAGCGCGCCGATAGCGGATGCTAAAGGGCACTGGCAAGGGGTAAATTATGTTTATGGCTATCAAGCGTATTTAATCCGGCGATTTCTTCCACTGTGCAAGGGCGCACGCCGCGTTGTTCAAGATAGGCAAAGACACCGTCCCACCATGCGTAAAATGCATTTAGATCAGCTTTGCTGCGAACATAAGGCGTATGGCCTATTTCGAGCGAAGGCGAATGGAAGGAAAAGTTGAGAATACCGACACCTTCGGCAAGCGCCAAATGAATGCCTTCAATGGCCTTTTCCATTGGGATGCCTTCGGGCGTAAGGGCGATGCGTTCCAGCAATCCCGTTCTCGACATCATTGAGCGTGCGGCATCCGAACTGAACGCACGGCCATAGAGCATCTCGCCCGATGTACGCAGTGCTCCGCCAAAAACCGTGGTCACCGGCAATTCCAAAAGCGTGCCAGGTGACAGCCAGAAAGGATTAAGCGGACAGTCGGTAAAATTGGGTCCACCTTGCGGGGAATAGTCAAATCGCGCACGTGCCGAGCTGTCAATTTTAATGCCTAGATCACGCAAGATCGCGAGCGTAGATGCCCCTGCGCCATAACGTCCCGCCCGGTAGATTTCTGGCCGAACGCCCATATTGGTGACAATTGTGTCGTATAATTGGGTCAACTTTTCGCGTTCAAGTTCTGGCGGTAAATTGCAGGCAAAGCTATTTTGAACGGTTACATCTTCAAAAAATGGTGGATTGACCCAAGGGTGTAATTGCACACCGATTGCCGCGCGCCCTGTTTTTGCAAAGCCACTTAAAAGCTTGATTGCAACCGGATCGACCGCGATCGGATAGTCAACAAGATAGACTGGCTGTACACCGTGACTGTCACAAAGCTTCTGGAACTTCGAAATGGCGGGCACATGGCTTGTTCCATGTTCACCACGCGTAAAAGATCCCGCCCAGTCAAATTCCTCTTCGGTATCGACCGTAATTAAAAAGCGCGGACCATCAAGCTTGGAAAGATCGGCAAATACCGGTTTCGCATTCGGGGCAAGTAACCGGTTCATACTTTGTCGCATCCCCCAATAAACACGTCATTCCCTTTCTTCGCCCCGGTAGTGCATTTCGCCATCTTGAATAGCTGGTAAAGAAAGTATCAGCGTTTCGTTGTAAAAGCGTAAATCCCCCTTAACATTATTCGCAAGGCTGCGGACGAGACGCAGGGAGAAGCCGAGGCCCAGCAATGGAGCCTGATCTGGTACGTCTGAGATTAAAGGTACAGAACCCAGGAGTTCTTCTTCACTAAGTACCTGTAGTTTATTGGGAAGTGACAATACAAAGCGATTTACAGGCATCGCGCCAAGCTCGGTACGGAAACGGCCAGCCAATTCTTCGCCCGGCTCACATCCTATAATTACTGCAGATAATAACCTGGAAAATAATCGTTCGGTCAGCTCATTATCAATGGCAAAGGGCCTCACCGGATCTGCTTTGGCAAGATTAAGGGTTACGGACAAAGAATCACTTAGACCTTGTAAACGCTCTGCCAAGCGAGTTGCCAACCAGCTGCAATCGGTGGTCCCATGCCCAACATTAAAGCGTCCAGTTTCAATTCTTGCCGCCATTGACAGATCGTCAAAACCGGCAAGCAACCGTTCGGCATCATTCATTATGTTGCGCGCCAGCACGCGGTAATCGGAAGAAACCGGACCAAAAAGCTGTTGTTCAATGATTTCGGAGAAACCGAGGATCGCACCAAGTGGTGTCCGAAGTTCGTGAACAAGTTGCTGCAAATGTTCACCATTTTCGGTTGTTGCCGGATCAATGCGGGCACTTTCAGCAGCATTGGGCCGCCTGAAAATACCACGATAACCCCGGAAACGCCCGCTGAACGCATCAAAGAAGGGTGCTGCATTGATCCGCCAATCGCCCTCTATAATTAGCGCGCCGCATAAACGCATCCGCACATTTTCAAGCGGCATTCGCTGACGAAAAGCGGCAGCACCAAAAGCATCGGGGCCAGGCCCATCGGCAAAAGCAGGTTCGGATATGCCGACGCCAACCAACGCACCGCGCGGTGCACCCTCAACCCAGCTGACGGTTCCCATATCATCGGTTTCAAAACGGATTTCGGAAATAGGCGCGTCAAATGCAACGCCTTTACCACCCTCCAGCGGCAATACTGGAGCTTCAGCATTTTCGCGGTCGCGACGGAGTCGCTCAATCCGTTCAACAATATCGCTAATCCGCATGGCAGGCTGACGGCCATCTTCGGGAGATGGCTCAGGTAAGACAGCTTGCACACTATTATCGGGCAAAACAAAGTCAGCCGATGACCAAATTGCGAGAGAACGAAGAGTAAGCGGCCCTAGATCGTTGCGATTACGCAGAAAACCACGCGCACGAACAGGGAGCTGCGGTATCAATTCAGACCATTGCAGGTCGCTAAGCTGCGCCGCCATGATAGTCGCAGACGCAACAGGTGCTACATCGGCAGCCAAAAGTTGCACCAAAGGTGGCGATTGTATTCTTCCCGTTAAGGATTGCACAGCGGCAAGGCGCTCTGCAACATTGGTGTCTGGTAGCAACCGTCTTGCTTGCATGAGACCTGCTGCGACGAGATCGAATGGAAAGTTCTGAGGATTTTGTGACAATATATCAATTAACTGTCGCCAATTACTCGTAACTTCTCTTTGGCTACTTGTCGCTTGGCGCAAGGCTGTTTCAAGGCGATCATCGAAGCGCAATATAATGATGTGTCCCATGTCGGTTAAGCGTTAATTTCCTAATTTCGATAACCGCATTGGTTGACTGTAGGAAGATGCTAATTTGGCACGTCACACTATGGGACATTTGCATTAAACTATAATATAATTATAAGAATGATGCTCAATTGAAATTGGATATAACAAAACAATGCCTAATTTGAACCTAGATGCGATAGATTTGAAGCTTTTGCAGGAATTGCAAGCCGATGGCCGGATCACCAATGTTGATTTAGCAGCCAAAGTTGGATTAACCGCGCCGCCCTGCCTCCGCCGGATGCGGGCGTTGGAACAAGCAGGTATCATCACATCCTATCACGCCGATGTGGATGCAGCTTCTTTGGGATATACAATTACCGTATTTGCAATGGTCAGCTTAAAAAGCCAGGCCGAAGATGATTTGCGTGCGTTTGAACAGCATGTGCATTCGCTCCCCGATGTTCGTGAATGTCACATGCTGAACGGTGAAATTGATTTTATTTTAAAGATTGTAGCTAAAGACCTTCAATCATTTCAGGAACTGCTAACATCGCAATTAACCGCAGCTCCCAATGTCAGCAGTGTAAAAACGTCGCTTACTATCCGAACAACAAAGGACGAACCCGGCGTACCGATCACGCTTTAAAGCAATTTCTAATCATATGAAATCATCTGATGGTTAAGAAATCGCGGACAAAAACTAGCCCCGCATTTCGGTTCAACCAAAATGAAATAAGGCTAGTCGTGACCGGCACGCCGGTTTTGGATTACTTAGCTGCTGGCGCAAGAACCACTGCGGGCTGCATCTTATTGTTGATGTAAATAATCCAATATTCAGCAATACCCTTGCGGTTGCCGCTTTGTATCTTGGCGAAATCGGTTTTGGCTCCGGCTAGGTCATTAAGAGCAACCTTAGCAATACCCAAACGCGTTAGAACGCGCCCGGATTGATCTGCTCCGGCTTTATCAACAAGCTTGCCTTTACTGACTGCCAATTCGTAAAGCTCTTTTGCTTTGGCATAATCGCCATGTGACAAATATGCGTCGCCTGCCAAAACAGCCTGATAGCCATTTGCACTGGAACGCGCCGGTGCCTCTGTTGCGCCTAGAGTGCGCTTATCTTCAGCGGCAAGACCCTGAGCAATATTATAGGCTTCGGAGAATGTAACATTTTTCCGGGCGATCGTACCTTTGGCAAAACCTTCTTCAAGGACAACCAATACCTCGGCAGGATAGCGCCGGGCATCTGCACTTTCGATATACAGGCCATAATCCTGTTCATAGATCATAGCATTCGATGACCGCATCAACCGCATCAAATCGAGGTTTTCCTGTAAGTCCAAATTGGTGCTACGCGCAAAAATGGATAACGCATCGTGCCAATATTTTGGTTGCGGATCTGCGCGAACCAAATCTTTTAGCCACATGTTGCTGGCCGCGTTATCCTTTGCCTTGATGGCGTAACTTGCACCTTGGGCATACCATGTCGCTTCAGGCTTTTCTCCTGCAGCTATCGTCGCATCAACCCCGCGGCGAAGCCACGTCATTGCATCCGGATATTTCTTCTGTTGTGACAAAGCATTTGATATTAAAATCGCTGTATTTGCTGGCTTATAACCCGCATCAAACGCTTGTTTCATAAAAGCTTCGGCGTTGACATAATCCTTGGCATCATAAGCAAATGCTCCTTTTTGAAAGATAAGCAACGAACGGTTCGCAGCAGGTGTCAGGGTCGAAGCAAGGAGAAAATCAATACCTTCTTTTTGTATTGCAAGATCTTTTGACTGTGATCCCAGGTTAAGTGCAAAGCTGCCAGCTGCATAACGATCATCATCGGTAGTTGCTGCTGCTTTGAGTGCAGGATAAAGGCTTTTGGCCAATACCAAATCTTTTTTCTTATCAAGAGCATCAATCGCCGGGGCATAAGCCGCAATAAACGCTTTAGATGGTTTGAGTTTGGGAGCATTGTTCGCTGGCTCAGCTGGCTTGGCTTCTTTCTCCTTTTTGGCATAAGCCGCAGGAGTAACCACAATAGAACCCAGCATTAAAGCCAGTGCAAATTTTGACAACACCTTCATTTTTATTCTCCAAAAACAAAAAAACTTAGAATTATCCCTTAATTTCCTACCTTAATCACAGCCTGACTAATGTGCAATCGTGATACCGCGCAACTGGTGAATTGAAGTTGAATAAAAACGTGTCGCTAATCGGATGTGCCTGGGGGCTGAATCTGTGGATAACTTGACGAAAACCGGCATTTTTGGGGTCATCTGGGTGGCTTATTTTTATCCTGTGCGCTAGGATTAATCCTTGAGAAAAACATAAGGAAATACTGCGCGTGAGCGACGAAACACCCACACCCGAAGCTTCTGACATTTCACCGGTCAATATCGTCGATGAAATGAAGGCAAGCTATCTCGATTATGCGATGTCGGTGATTGTCTCACGTGCGTTGCCTGATGTGCGCGACGGCCTGAAACCTGTGCATCGCCGTATCTTGTTTGCCAGCCAAGAAGGTGGTTTTGTCGCAGGACGGCCTTACCGCAAATCGGCCAAGATCGTCGGCGATGTGATGGGCAATTATCACCCGCACGGCGACAGCGCGATTTATGATGCTTTGGCACGGATGACGCAGGACTGGGCGATGCGTGTTCCCCTGATTGATGGTCAGGGTAACTTTGGTTCGATGGACCCCGATCCGCCAGCCTCTATGCGCTATACCGAGGCGCGCTTGGCGAAAGTTGCAAACAGCCTCCTGGATGATCTCGACAAGGATACTGTTGATTTTCAGCCGAACTATGACGGCTCACGCGAAGAGCCACAGGTTCTCCCTGCCCGTTACCCCAATCTGCTGGTCAATGGTGCCGGCGGTATTGCGGTTGGTATGGCGACCAATATTCCGCCGCATAATATGGGCGAGGTGATCCTTGCCGCACTTGCCTATATCGAAAATCCCGGGATTACGGTTGATGAACTGATCGAGATCATCCCTGCCCCCGATTTCCCTACAGGTCCGCTCATCCTGGGTCGGACCGGTGCGCGTAATGCCTATCGTGACGGCAAAGGATCGATCATCATGCGCGCCCGGCATGAGATTGAGGAAGGCAAAGGCGATCGTCGATCAATCATACTCACCAGCATTCCGTATCAGGTTGGTAAATCCGGTTTGGTCGAAAAGATTGCCGAAGCAGCCAAAGACAAGCGGATCGAAGGCGTATCCGATATCCGTGACGAATCAAGCCGCAAGGGTGTCCGCGTGGTTATCGACCTGAAACGCGATGCGACGCCTGATGTGGTTCTCAACCAGTTATGGCGTCACACGCCTGCACAATCGAGCTTCCCTGCCAATATGCTCGCGATCCGGGGTGGACGCCCCGAAGTGCTAAACCTGCGCGAATTTATCTCTGCCTTCATAACTTTCCGTGAAGAAGTTATTACTAGGCGTACCAAGTTTGAACTCAACAAAGCCCGTGAACGCGCCCATATCTTGCTTGGCCTTGTGGTTGCGGTCACCAATATGGATGAGGTTGTGCGGATCATTCGTGGTTCGGCCAGTCCAGCTGATGCACGTGCCTCTCTGCTTGCACGCGAATGGCCCATCGCCGAAATCGCGCCCTATATCAAACTGGTCGAGGCAATAGAGGCGGATATTGAAGGCGATACGTATCAGCTGAGCGATATTCAGGTGCGGGCAATCCTCGAACTGCGCCTCAACCGCCTGACCGCACTAGGTCGTGAAGAAATTGGTGCAGAATTATCGGGTCTTGCGGTCAAGATCGAAGAATATCTCTCAATACTTGGCGACCGCGTCAAACTTTATGCGGTGATGCGCGGTGAGCTTGAAGCCATCATGCTCGAATTCGCCACTCCGCGCTTATGTGAAATCACCGCCAGCTGGGACGGTGTGGACGACGAAGACCTTATGGAGCGTGAGGAAATGGTCGTCACCGTCACACACGGCGGCTATATCAAACGCACCCCGCTCGCCACGTTTCGGGCGCAGGCACGCGGTGGCAAGGGTCGCGCAGGTATGGCGACCAAGGATGAGGATGCGATCACCGAACTGTTCGTGACGTCAACGCATACGCCGGTGCTGTTTTTCTCCAACATCGGCAAAGTATACCGCATGAAAGTGTGGAAACTCCCCGAAGGTGGGCCGCAAACCAAAGGGCGGCCAATGGTCAACCTGCTACCGCTTGGTGAAGGCGAAGCGATTTCGAATGTCCTGACCCTGCCAGAGGACGAGGCCGAATGGGGCGGACTTTCCGTCGTTTTCGCCACGGCCAAGGGCTATGCCCGCCGCAACAGCATGGATGCGTTCGCCAACGTGCCGAGCAACGGCAAGATCGCGATGAAGTTTGAGGGCGACGATGCTGACGACCGCTTGATCGGGGTAGAGTTGCTTAGTGCCGACGATGATATCCTGCTTGCAAGCCGCAACGGTAAGGCCATCCGCTTTGCCGCTGACGATATCCGCGAATTCCAGAGCCGCAATTCCACCGGCGTGCGCGCGATGAAGCTGCTGGCCAATAAAGACGGAGAACGCGATCAGGTGATGTCGCTGTCAATATTGAAACGCGTTGGCACAACACCCGACGAACGCGAAGAATATCTGCGCTTTGCCCCGTGGAAACCGGAAAAGGAGGGCGAACCCACGCTGAGCGCAGAACGCATCACGGAAATGGCAGAACGCGAACAGTTTATCTTGACCGTGTGCGCCAATGGCTATGGCAAGCTATCGTCCGCTTATGGCTATCGCCGCTCCAATCGCGGTGGTCAGGGCATCACCAACATCGACAATGTCGAACGCAACGGCCCTGTTGTGGCCAGTTTCCCGGCAACCAAAGGCGATCAGCTAATGCTGGTTACCGATCAGGCCAAACTGATCCGTATGCCGCTCGATAGCTTAAGGGTCTTGAGCCGTGGGACGTCAGGTGTGCGGTTGTTCAATGTTGGGGTTGACGAACATGTCGTGAGTGCAGCGAAGATTGAGGAGAGTGATGAGGGGGAGGAGGACGCTGAGATTAGCCTAACTGCACCTGACGACATTTCCGATGACGCTTCGCCTGAACCAAGCTTATCCGCAGATTGATTTATCGCAACCGAAGTGATTGAGGCCTAATAAATTGATGCGAAAGCAGATCACTCAGGATATTCTAACGAGAGTACTTGTTAACTCTCGCCGAAGGTGTTGCATTTGTTTTGGCCTCAACCGCGACACTTTATTAAAATCTGGACAAATAGCGCACCTTGATAAAAACAGCGCGAATGGCGCAGAGCCTAATCTCGCTTTTCTGTGTTTTGATCATCACGACGAATACGATAGCATCACCTCACAGCGCAGAAATTTCGTTGACCCCATTGCCAGACTCAATCGAAGGCGAAAAACGCTACTTCATTTCGGGTTTCGCTTTGTGGGGCGTGCGCAGGGAATTCGGCCCAAATATGGGAGTTTTAGAATTTGTTGGCGAAGTCGATGATAAGGGGACAATGAGATATGTTCGAAACAACGGGCGCGATAATGTAATGACTGATCTACAATTCGGAAATGATGGTTCACTGGAGGTGGACGAACAAAACTGGGTTGACGAATATGGTATGAACGTAACATTCATAGGAAGTTATCACCGCGCTGGGATTTCGCAATAAGATGGGAATTCCGGCAGCGCTGCACTTAATTCAGCCTCGATTCCCGAATGCCACTGTCGTGCACAACCTTCCCCTCTCCCTTGACGGGAGAGAATATGTAGATTTGGCGCTTTAGCGCCTAGTTGAAATTGGAGAGGGTGATTTCGCAGGATGCACATACGCAAATGGCACAGCCCCCTCACAAGACTAACTAGGCAATGAATTGCCAAGCCAAGTCTTTCTCTCCCGCAAAGGGCGAGAGGGGAGATTAAGATTTGCGCCCTTTCCCACTTGCAATGTAGGATTTGAATTGAGAGTGTTATCGGGGCTGTCCCGCAATGGCTGACTCGGTTCTTTCTCAATTTCGGTATTGCCTTAAATCTGCGCGGCTGCACATGTCCGTTAAAGCGACAAAGGAGACAGTAATACCGTCACTGTCCGTTGCTTTTGTCGCTTTAACGCTGGAATTCCCTCCCTTTTCACAAATTGGTAAATCGTCAACGATTTGCCGTTAAGTTGACTAAATCACCGTGGAGAGCGCTGAAGTGATTGAGATCGAAGTCCAGAACGAGACCTACCAAACGCAGGACAAGCTGCGCTTTGCTGCTGTGCCGCGTATTGGGGAGGGTATTCGCTTGCTTGAACCCGGTGGCTTCTGGGCATCATTTGATGTCCTCGACGTCTGGTACCAAAAAGCGGAATATGGCGATGTGTGGACACCATTTTTGCATGTCCGCAAGACTGTCGAAGATGCAGGCACATCCACCGCTTATAATCATGAGGAGGCCGTGTCATTCGCAACCTGATTAAACGTATTGGCGCGCCGCTTGGTATCGGCGGCAGCAACCGTGTGGCCATTCCACCAGAGGAGGCTTCAGTGCCTGCGCCGGTTACGACCCGCCAGCTTGCCCAAGCACCGCGTCCACGCACCTGCCTTATCGTCGACGATTCGCGTGTCGTCCGAAAGGTTTCGCGCCCGATGATCGAAAGCCTTGGCTATACAGTAATCGAGGCAGAGAACGGTGAAGAAGCACTCGCCCGCTGCAAGGCGGAAATGCCGGGCCTTGTGATGTTGGATTGGGACATGCCGGTTATGACCGGAATCGAGTTTATTACACAATTGCATGCACTCAATGCGCAGCATCGTCCCAAAGTGGTGTTCTGTACAAGCAGAAGCCAGACGCAGGATATCTTCAAAGGAATCAACGCTGGGGCCGACGAATATGTCACCAAGCCGTTCACACAAGCTTTGTTAAAGACAAAGCTGGAGCTGATTGGCGCGGCTTAGACTTATTCGGCTTCTTCACCCTGCGTATAATACCCTCGTTTGACCAAAGTTTGCACCACGCCAACCGCGATTAGGAGCATGCCAAAATAATAGAGGTACCAAATCAGGAGACCAATTGGCGGCCATCCAGCAAGTGGCCCCTGTTCGGCAAAGATCAACAGGTCGGAAATAACGAACAACACCACACCCATGCCGACGCGGTATCTGGGGAAGTTGCTGCTCCACGCCATCGCTGCCATCGCGGACAAGAAAAGGCTGTAAACCGCTGCTGATACTGCAAGAGCGCGGTCGGTGGGGAGCAGATATGCGATGACCGGCACGCCGACCAGAAGTGTCAACGCCAGCAAGCTTTGGCTAAATGCGGGCTTAACGCGCCGGTGTCGGCTATACAGCCATATCGAAGCGGCATGCGCCAGAGCAAAGGCGACACCGCCAAGTTGCAGGCTTTCTTCAACCAGCCCATCCCCCAGCGAACACAGCCCCAATATAGCGGCGAGCATCATAAACTCGGCCTGATGATGCCGCCGAAGAGCATATGGCACGAGCAAAGCCAGACCGGCCATTTTCCAAAGAACCACGAGAAAGCCCGGAACCGGTAAATAAGCAGCCAAAGGATAGCTGATACCAAACGCCAGGCTGGCAAGCAAAAACGGTCTTTTATGTGCTAAATCTTGCCCCATGCGTTTAACTTTGCTGCAAACATCCTTTAAGAACAAGTGGAATAATATCGATCATCGAATCCGCGGTCAGACCTGCCCCGCCCTGAACCCCGATGTCACCGTGCAGCCATGTCGCCGCGCACGCCGCGTCAAAGCCATCCATTCCCTGAGCCAAGCACCCGCAAACAAGCCCGGTAAGAACGTCGCCTGATCCTGCTGTTGCAAGCCACGGGCTGGAATGGGTATTGATGGCGTAGTTGCCGGATGGGGAGGCGATGATGCTGTGTGATCCTTTGAAGATAATCACCGCACCGCTAACTAAAGCCGCTGCCCGCGCGGCTTCGATGCGATCATCCAGGGATATTCCAGGAAACAACCTGCTAAACTCGCCTTCATGCGGCGTTAGCACGACTTGGCCGCAAACGGCTTCAAACAGCTGACCGCCTAGCCCTTCAAACGCAGTCAGCGCACCGGCATCAAGGATCATAGATATGCCTTTCGCCAACAATTGTAGAACGGCATCGCGTGTAGCTGCCGATGCGTCCAGCCCGGGACCAATGGCAATAGCGCGCACCCGATTGTCGATTGCCGACCATATATCATCGCGTTCGCGCAACATGATAGCCGTCACATGAGCCGCGTGTTCACAAAGTGCTGCCTCATCGCCTATAAGCGTAACCAGCCCCGCACCCACAGCTAAAGCGGCGCTTGCAGATAAGCGTGCAGCCCCGGTATGAAACCTAGCTCCACTTACAATCACGGAATGGCCGCGCAGATATTTGTGCGTATCGGTTGCGGGCGGCTTTAGTAAGGGGCGCTGGACAGTATGCCCGGCATCAAGCTTTACAGAAAAAGTCATGCCCCAATTGCCGCTTTTACCTGTTGTAATGCAAGTTTCTTTGTTAGCGGACCTCTCATGACACATCCATATCAGGTTCACATTATCGGCGGCGGTCTCGCAGGGTGCGAGGCTGCATGGCAGTTAGCCAAGCGCGGCATAAAGGTCCGTCTGTCCGAAATGCGTGGCGGCGGCAGTATGACACCTGCGCATCAGGGTACGGGGTTGGCGGAACTGGTCTGTTCCAACAGCTTCCGCAGCGATGATGCAGACATGAATGCGGTGGGCCTAATCCATCAGGAAATGCGTACGCTCGGTTCGTTGATTATGGAGGCTGCCGAGATCGCAAAGGTTCCGGCGGGGTCTGCACTTGCCGTGGATAGGGATGTCTTCTCAGAATCCGTCGAAAAAGCACTGCAAAATAATGATAATATTGAAATTATCCGCGAGCAAATCGACGCGATACCTGATGATGGCCATGTCATCATTGCGACTGGCCCACTGACAGCAATGTCGCTCGCCGAGAGCATCATCGCCAAAACCGGCCAGGACCGCCTCGCATTTTTTGATGCAATTGCCCCGATTATCCATTTTAACAGTATCGATATGGAAACTGCCTGGTTCCAATCCCGTTGGGATAAGGGAGATGGAAAGGATTATATCAATTGCCCGATGGACGAAGAGCAATACCGCGCCTTTCATCAGGGATTAATTGACAGTGAGAAGGCCGATTTCAAGGAATGGGAAAAAAATACCCCTTATTTCGAAGCCTGTATGCCCATCGAAGTCATGGCGTCACGTGGTCTTGATACCCTGCGCTTCGGGCCGATGAAGCCTGTTGGCCTGACAAATCCAAAAACCGGAAAACGCGCTTATGCCGTTGTCCAGCTGCGTCAGGATAATAAGCAAGGCACGCTGTGGAACATGGTTGGTTTCCAAACCAAGATGAAACACGGCGCGCAGATCGATCTGCTTCGTCAAATACCCGGCCTGCAAAATGCCGAATTTGCTCGGCTTGGCGGGTTGCATCGGAACACTTTTATCCGTTCGCCCATATTACTCGATCACCAGTTGCGGTTGAAATCTGCGCCTTATATCCGCTTTGCCGGTCAGATTACCGGATGCGAAGGCTATGTGGAGAGTACCGCGATCGGGATGATGGCGGGAATGATGACAGCTGCGGAATTGGCTGACACCGCACTGCCCCAGCCTCCGGCGACAACGGCGCTTGGCGCGCTATTGGGCCATATTACTGGCGAGGCTGTTTCTGACGACTATCAGCCAATGAACGTCAATTTTGGCCTGTTCGCGCCGCTTGAGGGCAAGGTGCATAAGAAAGAACGCAAACTGGCCCTGACATCACGGGCGCGGATTGATTTCGCGGCTTGGATCGCCGAACATGTGGTTTAGCTTAACATTTGCATCCCGGCTTAGCGGCTTTTTTAGGACGCGTTGCGGCAAATTCGACACGATTTAGCTGGCCATTGCTGTTCCCGTCAGCTTTGGCAAAGCGTTCACTTGTCGCTGTCGCCCATTCCTCAAAGCTAAGCAAGTTATTGCGGTCTTTATCCAGCTCCTTAAATGCCTTGGTACGGCTGCTCATCATTTCTAGCCGAGTTATTGTGCTATCCCGGTTGCGGTCATACCGGTTAAACCGCATTTCTTCCCGGCTCGCCTTCCCCGCAGCAGGAGGTGCCGGCGGTGCATCCCCATATTCAGGTGCTTCATCCCCGGGCTCAGGTAAGCCTTCGGCAAGCGCAGCGGGCGGCGGAGGCGCGGGGATCACATTTTCTTGTGCCGCGTGGCTTTGCCAGAATAACAACCCCCCAGTCAGCAACAATATGGCCGCACCACCACCCGCCAAAAAACGCTTCATTAATACGGCCTCCCTGTTTCTCGAACTATGTTTTGACTTACAGCTATCGCCCCGTCAAGGCGTGCCAGCTTAGTCGAAGCCCTGACCAGCGGCTTGACGTCACCAGATGCTTTGCCGAGTTTGCAACTATGCTCAAAGGGCGCAAGGACCTCGGAATGCGTCTTTTTTGAGGAAAATGTACTTGCTCAGCTTTTACGCTTTGAAATTCATCTTCATTCCGGCAGCGACCAAGCAAATCACACAAGGCCCATTTTATACCAATATTATGCAGCAGCGCAGTATCATTCTCACTTGATCCTGCTGCCACCGCATACCAACCAAAAATAGCCGATGACCGAGCCGCTGCATATTCATGTAGGACGTCAGCTGACCATTGGGAATGAGCAAGCAGAAAATCCCATGCCTTGACCAGCTTCAACATCGCGGTTGTAATGTTAAGTGTCGGATTATCCTCTTCAACAGTTGCTAAGATAGCCAGCAATGGTTCCCCAACAGGGCGCTCACGCGCTGGTTTGGAAATGACGTCATTCCACCAAGCAAGCCGCATTTGCGCAATAAGTGGTTCGCCCGCTTTCCGGAAAATCAGTTCTATCCGGTCATCCAATGCCAACAGCAACCCAAATCCACGCTGCAAATCAGCCCGTGCATAGGCCAATGCGAGTCGCTTCGGAGGTAAAAAGGTAAGTTCAGGTAAAATCATACTATTACTGCACACGCAATTCTGACGATAATCAAGGTTAACTAGCCAGTAACCAACAACCTTAGAACCCCGCTCACTATCATTGGCTAGTAGCGAGATTGAAATTCATCTGCATGTAATAGGGGAAACATTACAATGCGCAGCACAATTATTAAAAACGAGACGCACGGCGTTCTCGGACGCTTACTTGCTGACCAAAGCGGCAATGTCATTGCCATTATGGCAGCGGCACTCATTCCGTTGGTTGGTATTGTTGGCGGCGGCGTTGATATGAGCCGGGCATATATGACCAAAGCGCGCTTGCAGGCAGCATGCGATGCAGGGTCATTGGCCGGACGTCGTGCGATGACAAATCTCACTTATCCAACAGCGGCAAAAGATAAAGCTGACAAGATGTTTGGCTTCAATTTTAAATCAAGCGATTATGATGCAACCAACGTTACGTTTACGACGAGTGTAGATAGCAAAGGCAAAGTATCGGGAACGGCAACTGCCAAGATACCTACTACATTGATGAAGATTTTTGGAAAACAGAATTTTGAGCTTTCCACAACGTGTAATGCCGATTTTCAGGTGCCGAATATTGATACCGTGCTTGTGCTTGATGTTACCGGATCGATGGCCGATTGCCCTGATGATAGCAGTTGCGGCGGCAACGCTTCATCGAAAATTGCCGGATTAAAAACTGCAGTTAGATCCTTTTACGATACTTTGGAGACTGCCGGGCTTTCCAATCCATCTACCCAGTTGCGGTATGGCTTTGTGCCCTATAGCCAAACAACCAATGGTAAGGATATGTTCGTTCAAAGTCCGCTTGTACATCAATTGCCACTGACGCAGTTAGTGGATAGTTCAAGCTATCAGTCGCGTGTAGCCGAGTTTACAACGCTTGTTAGCTCCGGGACAGCTGTTGCAGGCACCGTAACATCTACAGACGTATATTTTCGAAGCGGAATTCCAAACGCCACCACGAATACACCAATTTCCAATTACGACTGCGGTCAGTACAGCGATAATATAGCGGTCCAAGTCGATGCAGGGCCAAGCCAAGGGGTTTACACTCCTGACCCGATAGGCACCCCTTTATATCGAGCCAATTCGTCTTCGGCGTGGAGCACCACTATTCCTACTAGCGGGAATTACCAGCAGATTGATTTCAGCCGGAATTGGACTTTATCGCCAGATTTTAGTGCAACTTCAGTAGGTGACAATGCCAGCACTTTCAAAACGTGCGCACGCATCGAAAAGATAACTGATTATACACGTGGCGCAGCTGAATTTGGTTTTACCAAATGGATATACAAGCCGGTCACATACGATGTCAGCAGTTATAAAGCAGGAACAGCCCTGAATTATGTCCGCTATGTTGATCAAAACGCGACTGTCCCTATCTCGGGCACATATACGCCCGTTCAATTGCGGGCGATGGCAGATCAGTCAAAATTCACACAGGATTCGACAACGTGGAATGGCTGCTTAGAAGAACGCAGCACTGTTGCCGATGCCACATTCAGTCCTATACCCAGCAGCGCTAAAGACCTTGATTACCTAAATCTCGGGACAAATGATGCAACCAAATGGCGTCCAATATTAAGAGGGTTGGGTTACATTAGAAACGCACCTGCCCAGCAGGAGCAGCTAAGCAGCAACTTAAAGGACACTAATGGAAATCTCATATTTCCTACCAACGTAAACCAAGTGAATGGCACATGTCCTGCGGCAACAATGCGTAACCTTTTGGAAATTAGCTCTACCGACATTAACACCTTTATCAGCACACTCGCGCCCGGCGGTAATACCTATCATGATATTGGTATGGCGTGGGGCCTTCGCCTGATTTCTCCCAATGGCATGTTTGCATCGCGCAATGGGCTTGCAAGCAATGGCGGCCAAATAAGCCGTAACATTATTTTTATGACCGATGGTAGTTTGCTTCCAAATAGTGGCACATATTCGTCTTATGGTTATGAACGCGTCGATCAAAGGATATCTGGTGGCAACAATACCCCGGATCTGATCACTCGCCATGCACGACGTTTCCAAGCACTGTGTGATGCAGCGCGTTCGCAAGGAATCGCCGTATGGACGATTGCATTCGGCACAGACAACCCATCCAATCTTGTTGCCTGCGCAGATCCAGGTCGCGCATATGTTGCCACGAATACCGCTGCACTGACTTTACAGTTTCAGGAAATTGCAAAAAGTATTGCTGATTTGAGGTTGACCCAATGATGAAAACATTACTTTCGAAGCTGGCCAGAAATGCGCGCCGTGAAGACGGAATTGCTGCAACCGAGTTTGGCTTGATTGCGCCAACATTTATGCTGCTCTTAATGGGTGTATTTGACATCGGATATGCCGGATATGCAAAAGGCGTATTACAAGGTGCTCTTGAAGAAGCAGGGCGAAGTGCGTCTCTTGAAACCACAACATCGGCAGTGTTGGATAATAAAGTGCTCCAGACTGTAAAAGCTCTTGATAAAAGCACCGTGCTCAATCCGGCAAATGACACCACGGATACTTCGTTAACGATAACCCGCAAATATTATGAGCGGTATAGCGATATTTTGATACCCGAAGATTTTACTGATTCAAATGCCAATGGCATGCGTGATCCCGGGGAGTGTTTTATTGACCGTAACGGCAATAGCAATTGGGATGCCGATGTCGGTGTTTCAGGGCGTGGCGGAGCGCAGGATGTTGTGCTCTATCAAGCAACATTATCCTATCAGCGCCTTTTTCCGCTTTGGAGTATATTAGGTCAACCCGATACCCAAGATATTGTTGGAAAAACTGTTCTAAGAAACCAGCCGTTTTCTGCACAAGCAGCTCGTGTGGGGGTAAAGATATGCATTTAAATTTTCGCAAATTGTTGGTTGGTCTACGGGCCGATCAAAACGGCGCAACTATAATCGAATTTGCATATTGCTTGCCTATATTTATGGGGCTTTGCCTAACCGGCATCGAACTTGGCAATATGGCTTCGGTGACTATGAAACTAAGTCAGTTGACCATGACGGTTGCCGATAATCTATCGCGCGCAAAACAATCAGTTCCCCTCGGCTTGCCTCAGTTCCGTGAGCATGATGTAATTGATGCATTTGTGGGCGCCAAAGAACAAGGTGGTGCTTTGGATGTATTAAAAAATGGCCGCATAATTGTTTCCAGCTTGCAACAAAACGCATCAAGTGGCCAGTGGATCGCATGGCAAAGGTGCAAGGGGTTGAAGAATGTCGTATCGGCTTACGGCGTAGAAGGTACAGGCAAGACAGGCACAGCTTTCCAGGGAATGGGTACCGGTCCAACAGCAAGTAAAGTTACCGCACCTCCCGGAGCAGCGATTATCTTTGTCGAATTGGAATACACGTATCAGCCTATGGTCTCTGGCTCCTTATTGGGTCCAAAGACTATCAAAAAGGAAGCCGCTTTTTATGTGCGCGATGACCGAGATATCTCCGGCACTAGCGACTTGAATGGGATGTATAATCCAAGCCCAACAGTCACACCTGCAAAATGCAATCTGTTTAATGCTACTTAATTCGAATTAGGTTGCACCACGTCGTCATCCTTTTGTGTGGTGAGGGCGTGATGCAGGCTATCCTAACTCATTAAATCAAAAATGCTCTAATTCTGAACGTGTTTCAGTATCCATCGCGCAGCCAAGGCGGAGGCTAGATTAGAAATGGGCCCTGAAACAAGTTCAGGGTGACGGTTAGGTAACATAACGGACTATAGTTCAGGGTGACTAGATTTCATTACCTGCCGACAGTTTTCCTGACAGCTTCGGCGATTTTCCCAGCATTAATTAGCGCCAGCTTTTCAAGATTGGCAGCATAAGGCATCGGCACGTCTTCGTTCGTCACCCGCATTACAGGTGCATCAAGGTCGTCAAAGCCCTCCTCCATACATATCGCGGCGATTTCGCTGCCGATTGAGCAGGTTGGCCAGCCTTCTTCGGCAAAGACGACGCGGTTGGTTTTCTTAAGGCTTGTGAGAATGGTTGCCTTATCAAGCGGACGAAGCGTGCGCAGGTCGATAACCTCGGCATCAATCCCCTCACCTGCTAGCGTTTCAGCGGCTTCTAACGCCATGCCGACGCCGATAGAATAGCTTACGATGGTCACATCGCTGCCCTCCCGCATGATCCGCGCCTTGCCGATAGGCAGGACATGGTCGTCGAGTGCGGGCACATCAAAATTGCGGCCATAAAGTAGCTCGTTTTCAAGGAACACAACCGGGTCTTCACAACGGATTGCGGCCTTTAACAAACCCTTTGCATCGGCCGCATCATAGGGACAGATGACAATAAGCCCAGGGACACTGGCATACCAAGGGGCGTAGTTCTGGCTATGCTGAGCGCCAACGCGCGCGGCCGCACCATTCGGACCACGGAATACAATCGGGCAACGCATCTGGCCACCCGACATATAATTGGTCTTCGCCGCTGAGTTGATAATATGGTCAATCGCTTGCATCGCAAAGTTAAAGGTCATGAACTCGATAACGGGACGCAAGCCACCCATCGCCGCACCTGTGCCGATGCCAGCAAAGCCGTATTCAGTGATCGGTGTATCAATCACCCGCTCAGGCCCGAATTCAGCGAGCAAGCCTTGGGTTACTTTATACGCACCCTGATATTCTGCGACTTCTTCACCCATAACGAAAACCTTGGGATCACGGCGCATTTCCTCCGCCATGGCGTCACGCAGTGCTTCGCGAACGGTTGTGCTGACCATTGCGGTGCCAACTGGAGCAGCGGGATCAAATTTGGGTTTTGAAAGTGCAGCTTTATTAACAGAACCGTTCGTGTCGAGCGGAGCAGAGACACTGGGCGTTGGCGCGCTGCTAACAGGCATCTCAACTTCGCTCGATGCGAACGGTTTAGGAGGAGGAGGAGCAGCCTCCTCGTCTTCATCCTGTATCAGCGCAATAACGGTACCTACTTTCACGCCCTCACTACCCTCGGCAACCAGAATTGAGGTTATAATGCCCTCATCCACAGCCTCAAATTCCATAGTGGCTTTATCGGTTTCGATCTCGGCCACGATATCGCCGGACGATACCTTATCGCCAACCTTTACCAGCCATTTGGCGAGCGTACCTTCTTCCATCGTTGGCGAGAGTGCGGGCATTTTGAGTTCGATTGCCATCAATATTGCTCCACCAGCACGTCAGTATATAATTCGGAAAGTTCGGGTTCGGGAGAGCTTTCGGCAAAATCTGCCGCCGCGCTAACGGTGTTGCGGATTTCTTTATCAATAGCTTTGAATTCGTCTTCGCCGACGCCCATGGCCAGCAAGACTTCCTTTGCGCCGTCAATCGGATCGCTGTTATCGCGGACAGATTGCACTTCGTCCCTGCTGCGATATTTCGCCGGATCGGACATAGAATGGCCACGGTACCGGTATGTTTTCATCTCCAGCAATACCGGCCCCTTGCCGCCGCGCACCCATTCAAGCGCAACTTCGGCAGCACCGCGCACCGCCAGAACATCCATGCCGTCGACCTGAATGCCTGGAATACGAAAGCTTTCGCCACGCCTGTACAATTGGTCTTCGGATGATGCCCGGTTGACGCTGGTGCCCATGGCGTATTGGTTATTCTCGATCACAAAGATGATTGGCAGCTTCCATAACTCAGCCATGTTGAAAGCTTCATAAACTTGGCCTTGGTTGGATGCGCCATCGCCGAAATAGGCAAGGCAAACACCGCCGTCTTTGGAATATTTGTGGCCAAAAGCGAGACCTGCGCCAAGCGAGACCTGCGCTCCTACGATCCCGTGGCCGCCATAAAACTTATGGCTTGTCGAAAACATATGCATCGATCCGCCTTTACCGCGTGAAATACCTGCCGCCCGACCCGTTAGCTCTGCCATGATGATATTGGGATCGATGCCGTAAGCGAGCATATGCCCGTGGTCACGGTAACCAGTGATCACGCTGTCTTTGCCTGCCGTCAATGCCGATTGAAGCCCAATTGCGACTGCTTCTTGCCCGATGTAAAGGTGACAAAACCCGCCGATCAAGCCCAAACCATATAGCTGCCCTGCTTTTTCTTCAAATCGGCGGATAAGCAGCATCTCGCGATAAAATTGCAGCATTTCCTCCTTGGACGCGACATAAGATTGTGGTTCTACTGGACGCTCCCGATTGGTCTTGCTGGCATCGGTCGAAATCGATGCCTTTTTGGGAGCAGCTTTTTTGGCAGTTGTCTTAACCAAGGGGGAAGTCCTTTATGTGCGATTATCAGCGCGTTGTTATTGATCCGCCTAATCAAAAATAAGCTTCGTGCAAAGTGATTTTACGATACGGCATGGCGGTGCATAGCTATTCACTTCATCGGGACAACAACTTCGTCAGGTGCAACAACATTTAATTCTTTACGCATCAATTCACCTGCAAGATCAGGGTCAACATTATCGCGAGTTAAAAGCCGTTGGCGGTTACGCAAGGCATCGCGCTCCTTCTCCAACTTAGCAAGTTCAGCCGAACGCTCATGCAGAGCTGAACGGTAATCGGTCCACGCAATAATCCCGGTCGGTCCAAGCAGCGCATAAGCCGCAATTGCGAGTAATGCCATAAGCGCTAACCCGGGACCGATAACCGATTTGACCAATGCAGGTTTGTTTTTGCGACGTGCCATTACTGCAATACATCACAAAACAGCTTTGGTTGCAATTCTACTTGCTTGGATAACCTCAACGAAAAATGCTGCGCCCGGCATAATGTGCCGATGAACCAAGCTCTTCTTCGATACGGATCAGCTGGTTATATTTTGCCAACCGGTCCGAACGTGCAAGGCTGCCTGTTTTGATCTGGCCGCAATTGGTTGCAACCGCGAGGTCGGCGATTGTCGCATCTTCGGTTTCCCCCGAACGGTGTGACATTACCGCTGTGTAAGAAGCACGCTGCGCAATGGAGACGGCAGCCAGTGTTTCTGTAAGCGTCCCGATCTGGTTGACTTTGACGAGCAAAGAATTGGCTAAACCTTTTTCAATACCCATTGCCAAGCGTTTTGGATTGGTCACAAACAAGTCGTCACCGACAAGTTGTACTTTGTGGCCAAGCTTTTCTGTAATTGCTTTCCAGCCTTCGAAATCATCCTCCGCCATGCCATCTTCAATGGATTTGATCGGGTAATCGGCGCAGAGAGCGGCATAATAATCAACCATCTCCAACGGAGACAGTGACAACCCCTCAGCAGAAATTTCATATTTACCGTCCTTGAAAAACTCGGTGGCTGCGGGGTCTAGTGCCAGCACAACTTCATCGCCAATCTTAAAACCAGCCTTTTCAACCGACGCCATAATGAAATCCAGTGCAGCGCGGGATGAAGCTAGATTAGGTGCAAAGCCACCTTCATCACCAACCGCAGTTGCCAAGCCTTTTTGATGAAGCCCTTTTTTAAGTGCATGGAATATCTCGGATCCCCAGCGCACAGCCTCGGCAATTGAGGACGCTCCGATTGGCATCACCATGAACTCTTGAAAATCGATGGGGTTATCAGCATGTTCGCCACCGTTTATAATGTTCATCATTGGCACGGGCAACACATGGGCATTAACCCCGCCAACATAACGATAAAGCGGAAGTCCGCGGGCATCAGCAGCGGCTTTCGCAACCGCAAGGCTAACACCCAAAATCGCATTGGCGCCCAGATTTGCTTTATTCTCTGTTCCATCAAGTGCGATCATGACCGCGTCAATTTCTTCCTGATCTTCGGCATCCAGATCAATCAACGCTTCGGAAATCGGGCCGTTTACCGCAGCAACAGCCTGCAATACGCCCTTACCTGAATAACGCTCCTTGTCCCCGTCCCGCTTTTCGACCGCTTCATACGCGCCGGTTGATGCTCCAGAAGGAACCGCTGCCCGACCAAAGCTGCCGTCTTCGAGTAGGACATCCACCTCCACTGTTGGATTACCCCGGCTATCGAGGATTTCACGGGCATGGATATCAAGAATAGCGGTCATCAGGAACTCCTTGGAACAATTTGGATCTCTGCGCGTCTATCGATAGAACAATAATTTTGCAATCCGTGAGGCTAAGGAGACACCCGTATTCATACCTGTCGCAAAAATAAATGTGAGTGCTATAGTTGACTAAGGCACCTATAATACAAATATTATATTATTGCCCGTCCATAAGGAGATAAATAATGGCTGCTACCCCTAAACCAAAGGCTTCCGCCAAGGCGGCTGTCAAAGCAAAAACTACGCCTAAGGCTAATGCAAAAGCGCCTGCTGCAAAAACAGTTGGCAAAGCTTTGCCACTCAAAGGCAAGACGCAAGATACCAAGAGCAAGGTCAAGGACGATATGCAAAACTTCAAAGACAAAGCTGCCGATGGCGCACGTAATGCTGCCGAGCGCGGCAAAGATAAAGCATCCGAAGCCGTTAGCAGTATTGGCAAACTCTTGCGCGATAGTGCGACGACGATTGATGATAATGTAGGTAAAAATTACGGTGATTATGCCCGTAGCGCTGCTGATGCCGTTGACGGATTTGCCGGCAAGATGAATGCAAAGGATGTGGATGACATTGCTTCTGATGCGCGCGATTTCATCAAGAAAAGTCCTGCGGTCGCCATTGGCGCAGCGGCAGCCATAGGTTTTGTGCTGGCACGGTTAATCCGTTCCGGGCGCGACGACGCGTAAATTCGTGCGTTAGGTGCAGTCGCTAACTCCGAAGCCGCTTTATAAAAAGCCGGAATCGGCCTAATGGCTGCATCTATGAACGAAGAAGCCAAACCTGATAGGACTGATCCCGAAATGCCGCCGCGTGATCAGGTGAAACAATTGGTGTCAGATTTTCGCTCATTAGCGGCAGCAGAGTTTGATTATTACCGCGCACGCTTTGCCTATAGCCGCACGGTTGCCAAATGGACGGGTATTTATGTGGCGGTCGCTTTGTTTGCTCTGTTCGGAACAATTGTAGCACTGATTTTAGGAATATTGCTGTCATTGGCCGCTGCGATAGGGCCGATTTGGGCAACAATACTGGTTACATTGATATTTGCAGGCTTAACGGCGCTGTTTGCCGTTCTTGCACGGAAAAGCAGCAAAAACTTCAGCTTTCCCGAAATTGGTGAAGGCAAGCAGGATGGATAGACGCGACATCCTAAACCTGCATGACAGCCGGATGAAAGCGCGTAAAACGTTAGAAACAGATGTTACTCAAGCAAAAACCAATCTCCATCCCCGGATGATCGCAAACCGCTGGACAGCAAAACAAAAAGCAATGGCACGTCAGGCCACCGATGATGCAACGCATCTGGTGAAGAAAAATGCACTATTGATCGGCGCAGTAGGCATTGGAGCCTTGCTTTTTATTGGCCGCAAACCCATTTTAATTTTATCAAGTAAGCTACGACAAGCACGCAAAATAGAACAGGATCCGACATGAGCAAATTGAGCGACAATATCCAGTCAGTTTCTGACACGGCAAAAGATAGCATAGCTACTGCAAAGGCGACCGCAGCACGCACAACAGCTGCTGCTCGGAAAACCGCAGCTGCCGCCGTTGACAAGAGTGTCGGTGCGGCGTCAAGTGCAGTGCAATCATCAAGACATCTGGCTAGCAAAGCCGTTGCCAAATCAAGCGATACTATTGACAAAAATCCGCTGGCTATCGTTATTGGTGGCTTGGCGTTAGGAGTTATTGTTGGTGCATTGCTGCCCAAGACCAAACGCGAAACCAAAGTGCTGGGCAAGACCGGCAAGAAATTGAATAAGCAAGCGCGCAAAATGGCTGAAGCCGCCAAAGAAGCCGGCAAAGAAAAGGTTGATAGCCTGGGCTTGAACGGTGATGCAATACGCGATCAATTCCGCGATCTTGTCAGCAAAGCTAGCGAAGCCGTTAAAGCCGCCGGGCAAGCAGCTGGTGATGCAGCGCGCAAACGGGATTAGTTTTTTATTCACCGCGATTTCCAGTCAGACGATTGCATTTGACTGGAAATCGTTCTGGAAAATCTAAACTTTCGCCGCTAAAAGCCGTTATAACATGAGCGTAAAGATGCGTCCGTGAATCCTCAGGAGCTTCAATAGTGACACATCCCAAAATGCACCTCGTCTTTGGTGGTCGCGTGTCTGATCCACAGACGCTTGATTTTACCGATCTATCCAAAATTGACGTTGTTGGTTTTTTCGAGGATTATGCCAGTGCTGAAGAAGCATGGCGCGGTGCGGCGCAAAAGACCGTTGACGATGCTGAAATGAAATATGTGGTAGTGCATCTGCACCGGTTACTGACTCCTGACGCTTAGGCATTGCGGTATCGCCAACGTAATAATGGTTTGGCCAATAACAGACCTGCTATAAATCCACCAATGTGCGGCCAGATTGCGATGCCCAATCCCATGCCAGGGCCAGCAAAACCGATCATTAAATTGATAAGCACCCACATGGCCAGCAATTGCAAAGGCCGGGCAATCGCGACAGGTATCGGCCCCCAGGGTTGAGGCTCCTTATTGGGGAATAACAACATATAGACTGCGAAAACTGCCGATATCGCTCCGCTCGCGCCGATCACTGGTGTTTGTGAGGATGGATGCGCGAGAAACTCGGCAATGGCAGCTGTAATAATTCCAGCAATATAGAGAACGCCCAAGCCTTGCCAGCCCAGAACCCGTTCGGTCATCCGCCCCATCAGCATCAGCATCGCCATGTTGAGCACTAGATGTAGGATGCCGCCATGCAGAAAAGCAGAACTAAACGGCGTCAACCACACCGGAAGTAAATACGGAATACTTGAATATGCCGCATCTCCTGCACTAAAACGTGCTGGTATCAGCGCTCCCGCCATTACACTGGCTCGCCACGCAGGAGGCCAGAGTAACATAAGACCGATCGCAACATTGGTCGCGACCAGTAGGTTGGTCAGAGGTCCGGGCGGAATACGCATATGCTTTACCGTATTATTTCCCTCTGGCCTAAACGCGCTCAGATAAATTCTATTTTTTCGACGACATAAAACTTGTCACCTGAAGGCACGGTCACCTCGACCTCGTCCTCAACCTGACGGCTGATAAGCGCGCGGCCCAGCGGCGAGTTATAGGAAATCCTGCCAGCCTTAGCATCGGCC
The DNA here is from genome assembly GCA_043760355.1 of Sphingomonadales bacterium. Taxonomy (GTDB): domain Bacteria; phylum Pseudomonadota; class Alphaproteobacteria; order Sphingomonadales; family Sphingomonadaceae; genus Sphingorhabdus_B. The sequence goes on along the minus strand of JAYUPC010000025.1, from coordinate 6,734 downwards.
TCTGTCTCACCTACCAATTGATAGCGGATCGGCTTATCGTTTTCGTCGAGCAACGTCACCGTCGCGCCGAATACGATTTTATCACCTGAAAGCGTTGTTGGATCAATGATCTGCGCACGGCCGATTTTGTCCTCGATATCGCCAATTGTTGCCTCTACGTGCCCCTGACGTTCCTTTGCTGCATGATATTCGGCATTTTCCGATAGATCGCCGTGCGCGCGCGCGGTTTCAATCGCCTCGACGATTACCGGGCGTTCTTCGCGTAAGCGCTTCAAATCAGTCGTTAGCTTTTCATAGCCTTCGGCCAACATCGGATATTTTTCGTGGCTCGCCATGAGCTTGGTCCTTCGTAACAAAAATGCCCCTACCGGTGGGCGGCGAGGCCAACCGGATGCAGTTTCAAATTGATGGGGAAAGATACTGCTTGTTAATAATAGTCTTGAAGTGACCGAACTTCAAGCGGCTCGTGTCGTATAGCCGCTATTGCTTCTACAGCAGCAAGCCCTGCAGAGGCGGTCGTAAATTGTGAAACCTTGCCAAAAAGCGCGGATCTTCGAATATCTTCGGAGTCTTTTAGGCTCTGCCACCCTTCCGTAGTGTTAAAAATAAGGTCGATTTTTCCGTCTTTGATCAGATCAACGATATGCGGACGCCCTTGCGCAACCTTATTTACTGTTTCGATATCAAGGCCTTGGTCGGCCAAATAGCGCGCTGTGCCTCCAGTAGCAACGATATGGAAACCCATTTCGGTAAGTTTGCGTATGCCGGGTGCGATAACAGATTTGTCAGTGTCTTTGACTGATACAAAAACTGTGCCCGATTGCGGCAATATTGTTCCTGCTCCCAATTGGGCTTTGGCAAAAGCAACTGCGAAATTCTTATCAATTCCCATAACTTCACCGGTAGACTTCATTTCAGGTGATAAGACAGGGTCGACGCCGGGAAAACGCGCAAACGGGAATACCGCTTCTTTAACCGCAACGTAATCAATATCGAGATTGATTGGAGGCAAATCCTTCAATTTTTCACCCGCCATTACGCGTGCTGCGATCTTGGCAATCGGCGCACCAATGGCTTTGGCAACGAAGGGCACTGTGCGCGATGCTCGGGGATTTACCTCGATAAGATAGACTTCGCTGTCCTTCACTGCGAACTGGATATTCATAAGGCCCTTTACACGCAGAGCACGGGCAAGACTGATCGTTTGGCTGCGGATTTCGTCGATAATCGCCTGTGGCAAGGAATAGGGTGGCAATGAACACGCGCTGTCACCGCTATGGACACCAGCTTCCTCGATATGTTGAAGGATACCTGCAACGACAACATCATCACCATCAGCAATCGCATCCACATCCACCTCGATAGCATCGCGTAAATAACTGTCGATCAAAACGGGCGATGTGCCCGAAACAATTACTGCCGTCTGGATATAGTTTTCCAGCTGCGCCTGTGTGTCGACGATCTCCATTGCTCTGCCGCCAAGCACGTAAGAAGGTCGCATCAGTACCGGATAACCAATTGTTTCGGCGACTTTGATTGCTTCTTCACGGCTGCGCGCAATACCATTTTCTGGCTGTTTGAGGCCAAGTTTGTGCACAAGAGCCGCAAACCGTTCGCGATCTTCGGCCAGATCAATTGCGTCGGGAGATGTACCAAGAATCGGAATACCCGCATCCTCAAGCGCTTTCGCCAAATTAAGCGGCGTTTGGCCACCGAACTGGACGATCACACCTTTCAACTTACCGTTCTGTTGCTCGACATGCAGGATTTCGAGCACGTCTTCTGCCGTCAGTGACTCAAAATAGAGCCGGTCAGAAGTATCGTAATCGGTAGATACGGTTTCCGGGTTACAATTGACCATGATCGTTTCATAGCCCTGCCCACCCTGTTCAACATCACCCAGCGCAAAGCAAGCATGGCAGCAACAATAATCGAACTCGATCCCCTGCCCGATCCGGTTCGGTCCACCGCCAAGAATGACGATTTTCTCACGGTCAGTCGGCTGGCTTTCGCATTCGGGTTCTCCAAAACTTGGCGCTTCATATGTTGAATACATATACGGCGTTTTGGCTTCAAATTCGGCAGCGCAGGTATCGATACGTTTGAATACGGGGCGCACGCCCAATTTGTGCCGCAGCGCCCTTACGTCAGCTTCGGTAATGCCGCCGGTCATCGCGCGCACGGCTTCGGCAATCAGGCCCGATCCATGCCGCATGGCAGTAGCCATTCCAGGGCGTAAATGAGCAGATTCGAGTGCTAGAAAGGCAAGCCGCTTGTCAGAAAAGCCCATCGCCTTCAGACGGCGCATACCCGCAGCATCCTGTGGCAGGCCGTTCTCGCTTACTTCACGTTCAGCTGCGATAATTTCAACTATGCGTTCAAGAAACCACGGGTCGTATTTGGCTACGGCATGAATTTCGGCGACTGACATGCCTTCACGCAGGCACTGTGCCGCGACTAACAAACGGTCGGGCGTGGCGCGTGACAGCTCGGCAACCAAATTGTCTCTGGATGCGCCTTTCAGGTTATCGACGTAGTTGAAACCCGACAATCCGGTTTCCAGCCCGCGTAACGCCTTTTGTAAGCTTTCATGGATATTCCGGCCAATGGCCATCACTTCACCGACCGATTTCATCGCGGTGTGAAGAAGTGGCTCGGCTCCCTTGAACTTTTCAAATGCAAAGCGCGGGATTTTGGTGACTACATAGTCAATTGTCGGTTCAAACGAAGCCGGCGTTGCGCCTGTGATATCGTTGGTAATCTCGTCAAGCGTATATCCCACCGCCAGCTTTGCCGCGACCTTGGCAATTGGAAAACCAGTGGCCTTTGATGCCAGCGCCGAAGACCGCGACACGCGGGGGTTCATTTCTATCACGATCAGGCGACCATCGGCGGGATTGACTGCGAACTGTACATTCGATCCCCCTGTTTCAACACCAATTTCACGCAAGCATGCAATCGACGCATTGCGCATGATCTGATATTCTTTGTCGGTCAGCGTCAGCGCGGGCGCGACCGTAATCGAATCGCCGGTATGCACGCCCATTGGATCGATGTTTTCGATCGAACAAATGATGATGCAGTTGTCGTTTTTGTCGCGAACAACCTCCATCTCATACTCTTTCCACCCCAGTAGCGATTCCTCGATCAAAACCTCGGTAGTCGGTGAAGCATCAAGCCCGCCGGTGACGATATGAACGAACTCTTCGCGGTTGTAAGCAATCCCGCCGCCAGTGCCACCCATAGTGAAGCTAGGCCGGATGATCGACGGCAATCCGGTGCGTTCGAGCACCTCCAGCGCCTCCTCCATCGAATGCGCAATGCCAGAGCGCGCCGATTCCAGCCCGATCTTGGTCATCGCATCGCGGAATTTGATGCGGTCCTCAGCCTTGTCGATCGCTTCGGCATCGGCGCCGATCATCTCGACCCCGTATTTGGCGAGCGTTCCGTCGTTAAATAGAGCGAGCGCAGTATTAAGCGCAGTCTGCCCGCCCATTGTCGGCAGTACCGCGTCAGGGCGTTCTTTTTCAATGATCTTGGCAACGATCTCCGGGGTAATCGGCTCGATATAGGTTGCATCGGCCAAATCCGGATCGGTCATGATCGTCGCCGGATTGGAATTGACTAGAATGATCCGGTAGCCCTCTTCCTTAAGAGCCTTAACTGCCTGCGTCCCCGAATAATCGAATTCGCACGCCTGCCCGATAATGATGGGGCCAGCGCCGATGATGAGGATTGAGGAGATGTCGGTTCTTTTGGGCATTGACTAATGTGCTTTCATTGCATACATTGATTGCATTGAGATCAAGGATTCAGATTATGGCAAGTTTTACAGTTCGAAATATTCCCGAAGACGCGAAATTGCGTTTTCGTCAAATCGCGGCCGCGCATGGCCGATCGATGGAAGAACATTTGCGGCAGATGGTGATTAACGCCGACTTGGTAGACGTGAAAACGCCTACCAATCATATGGCTGAAGTACCGCAACCATTTAAGCATCAAAAATCGGGAGAAGATATCGTGCGAGAATTGATCAAAGTAGCGGACGGTGCTGGTGAAGGCGTGTTCGACAAGGGTAAATACGCCGAAATTCGTTTTATGACCGCGAAGGATGCGATGGCCGAACTGCGACGGCTTGCAAATGGTGTTGGCTTTACCCCACCGCCGCGCATGAACACTGAACTGGAAGCGCCCAGCTTTTGATATTGGTCGATACCAATGTCTGGAGCGAACTGACCAAGCCGCGCAGCGATCCTGCTGTACTGGCTTGGTTGGAGGCCAATGACGATGACCTTGCCCTGTCAACGCTGGTAATTGCAGAGATACGGTATGGAATTGAATTGATCGAGGCAGCGCAGAAACGGAAACACATTGCAGGATGGCTGGATGGGCTGGAGTCACGATATTACAGCCAGACTTGGGTGTTTGGCGTTGATGACGCGCATCAATATGGCCGCCTTGCCGCATTGCCCGAGGTAAAGTCGCGCAAACCGCAAGTGATCGATATACAACTTGCAGCGCAGGCAATGGCGCGAGACGCGATAGTAGCAACGCGCAATGTGAAGGATTTTGAGTGGACGGGGGTGCGGGTGGTGAACCCTTGGGAGGGATAGCCCTGATCTTTCCCAACCCCCGCCCGTCATTGCGAGGAGCGTAGCGACGCGGCAATCCAGAGTTGCGCAACGACACTCTGGATTGCCTCGCTTCGCTCGGGGTGACGGATGAGTATATTTTTGTTCCTTCAAGCATATGCTGATTTTCGGATGTCAGCTTGACAGTAAATTAGCTTACAGCTAATACTCATCATATGTTGAAAGTTGAAATCGAACGAATTGCGTTGAAAAGCCTGACACGCTTGCCTGCCAATATCGGCGATTTGATTGAAAGCAAAATTGATCAGCTGGCGACCGATCCCGACAGTTTGAAAAACAATATCACGCGGCTTGTCGGGACTAAAGAATCCCGTTTGCGTGTTGGCGACTGGCGGGTAATTTTTAGGATTGATGAAAATACGCTGCTGATTATCAAAATCGCACCGCGCGGTGGGGCTTATGATTGAAGGAATAATATGATGGGACGCACTCAAACGATCAGCACCAATGGTGCCAGCGAACTGGTGGTTATGCCGCGCAGTGAATATGACCGGCTTATTGCAGAACTTGAAGACGCAACCGACACCGCGAGCGCAAAGGAATTCGAAGCGCGCGAGGCCGCTGGCGAGACTGAATTCCTGCCATGGGAGATGGCAAAACGCCTGCGGCACGGCGATCATCCAGTTTCTGTATGGCGTGATCATCGCGGCCTCACCCAAAAAGCACTGGCTGAGAGTGTGAAAATGACTGCGGCCCAGCTTTGTGAGATCGAGAATGGCAAAAAAACCGGCTCGGTGGCGACATTGCAACGGATTGCTCATGCGCTGCACGTGACTGTCGACGAATTGCTGCCGCCAATGGTTTGATCGAGTAACCAGAAATGAGAACTCCGGTATTGTGAGGAGCGTAGCGACGCGGCAATCCAGAGTTGCGCAACGACACTCTGGATTGCCGCGCTTCGCTCGCAATGACGTATGAGGGGATGACAGAGTGTTTTATCATATTAATCTTGAAATATTTGACTAAGAAGTGCACTGACAAGTGCATTCGCTAATGCTAAAATAGTTGGATTTTTATATTTAGAAATTAGCTCGCCTAATGCGCGAATCAATGTTTCATAAAGCAAATATGCTCGAAACTCCCCTGATGTAATAAGCTCACGTCCAGCTTTGACCTGACCAAGTAGTCTTTCACGAAGGCCGGGCTGTTCGGCATCACCATTGTCTTGCTGCAGTGCATCAATCACTTTTGCGATTGGAGTTTCTAACTCTGTGACCTGATTATGGTTTAGTTGAACAATTCGATCAGATGCTGGAATTGGAATATTTACATTGCCTATCACAGAATGTGGAAATTGTAGAGTTAGTACAGATAAGGCTGGTAAACCTTGAGCTAGTTCTAGACCGGCATCGGTTAAAAAATAAGACGTACTGCTGCCAAACTCATCATCTGTAATAATTTGAATAAGTTGATCTTTGGATAAATTATTCAATATTCTTAAAGTATATCCAATAGAAAAAATATTACTAATTTGATTATGAATTTCTTTTGCACTTAAGGCATCTAATTGCGCAGTGTGATATAGCGCATCATAAGCTGCACAAAGAACTATATTTTTAGCATCCTCTAATGTTGGTTTAACCATGCATCATCCCCGCAAATTTCTCGAACAGATAGTGGCTATCCATCGGACCCGGCGAAGCCTCGGGATGATATTGCACGCTAAACGCGGGGCTGTCGGTCAATTCAAAGCCGCAATTGCTCCCGTCGAATAAGCTAACATGCGTTGCCCTTGCGTTGGCGGGTAAGGTGGCGGCGTCGACTGCGAAGCCGTGGTTCATGCTGGTGATTTCGACTCGCCCAGAGTCGGGGCCGTCGCTTAGACGTTTCACGGGGTGGTTTGCGCCGCGGTGGCCTTGGTGCATTTTAGTCGTCTTTGCGCCGACGGCTAAACCCAACATCTGGTGGCCCAAGCATATCCCGAATAACGGCTTGCCCGTTGCCAGCCACTCACGGATCACCGGCACGGCATATTCGCCGGTTGCCGCGGGGTCGCCGGGGCCGTTGGATAGGAACAGGCCATCGGGTGCGTGAACCATGATGTCTTCGAAACTTGCGGTTGCGGGGACGATTTGGACTTCG
>JAYUPC010000024.1:0-6307 GCA_043760355.1 Sphingomonadales bacterium | reverse complement strand
GACGATATGCGCGGGGACTTTGATGATCTTGCGCAGAGGCAAGCCGAGATTACCGCCTTCTGCATCAATCATAGCAAGGCCCAACGCTTCTTCATGTGCCCAAGCTATTATTCAAACGACCCTGTGCTTGACCGTGTTTTCGGGACGCGGCCGGCACGCTATCTGGAAACGCTGGGCAAATTGATCGACCCCGATGTGGCGATTTACTGGACCGGCGAAGAGGTATGTTCGGCGGAATATAAGCGCGGCCATTTGGCCGATGTGTCGGGACAGCTTGGCCGCAAACTGGCGCTATGGGACAATTATCCGGTCAATGACGGCCCGCGCATGGCGAACCATCTCCACCTGCGCGGCTTTACCGGAAGGCCCGCAAACATTGACCAATGTGTCAGCTACCACGCCATCAACCCCGCATCACAACCAACACTCAGCTGTATCCCCGCGCTGACACTGGCCGCCAGCTATGCGCAGGGCGATGCTTATCAATACGGCGCGGCGTTTTACGATGCCGCGTGCAAAATTGCGGGCCACGAACTCGCTGGTCTGCTGCGCGCTGACCTATTAAGCTTTCAGGATAGCGGCCTGGACCGCTTGGGCGAGCGCATCCCAAATCTCCGCGCCAAATATGCCGCCATCAATCACCCGGCTGCCCGCGAGGTGGCCGATTGGCTTGACGGGGGATATGCGATAACGGGGGAGATGTTGCAGACCCAGTGAAGTGCCAATAAATCTCACTTGGCCAAGATGGGCCGCCCCGCCAATATCAGCGCCCCGTCAAGCGCATCACCCATTGGTTCGGCCAAACGGTCCACTATCCGCGCACGCAACCACGGCTTCATGCGCCCTGCCAACCCGCCCATCAGCACACACCGGCTTGCCCCGCGGGCAAAGATCGTTTCAACAAATTTCTCGACATGCAACGCGGCGTCGTTGACGATTGAGCGGGCAATTTCGTCGCCATTTTCGGCATAGTCCATCACCAAAGGTGCAAAGCTTGCATAGTCTTTGGGTGCGGCTTCATCCATCCAGTCAATCACACGGGGTATGGCATGTTCAAATTGCTGGGTGATCGCCTGGCTCAAAGGAGACGCTTTTGATCGTCCGTCAAGCGCGCGCAAGGCGTGGCGTATCGCGCTCAGGCCCAAAGCAGCTCCACTGCCTTCATCCGAAATGGGAAAGCCATAGCCGCCAATGCTAAAACTATCCTCACCGCGTTTGACCAGACCGACGCTGCCCGTACCAAGGATCAGGATTGCGCCGTCATTCCCCATATGCGCGCCAAGATTAGCGATCATGGAATCGCTTGAGAGCATCACACTGCCAAAGGGAAAAGTCAGCGCCTGTATTTTGGGCTTCATCCCCATGCGGTTAATCCCGGCAATCCCCATGCCAGCTTTAACGCCGGCAATTTTGTCATCGCTCAATCCAGCGGCCTTGGTCGCCTGTGCGCAGACATCGAGCAAGGTTTCATGCAGCACGTCCAAGCCGATTCTGGTATTGGCGGGGCCTGATTGCCCTGTGCCCAGTATCTTGCCCGCTTCATCAGTCAGCCGCGACCGGCTATGGCTGCCGCCTGCATCAACGCCAAGATATAATGTCATTTTTGTGCTCCATACCGGCAATCAGATACGCCAAAGGTCAGGGCCTGATAATCACCTATCATGACAATCAATACAATATAATCAGCATGAATTTTGTTTTAACCCTATTGATACTATCCATATTAACCCCGCTCCGCGATTATTTCCTAACCGGATCACAACAGGGCTTTATTAGCTATGTTGGTCCGGCAGAAAACAACAGGTTGGAGAAATTTATGTCGCCCGATTCCGCTTTGGTCGTATTTACATCATTAGGCTTTGCTTCTGTGTTTTTGGCATTGGTGATCGGCATGTCAGGGCAAAATACTAACGAGATCATGGCCGGAATTTCGGGGATGACCCCTTCGGCCAAACGGCAAGCAAAATTTGAACAACTCGATTACATGACCCGTGTTGCCGATGATGCCATTGAGGCCCGACGCCTTGGTAAGAGATTGCCTGCTGATATGCAGAGATTTTAACTACCTTTAGAAATACACAGCCGACTATCTGGTCCGCTATGTATTAGTGGCCGTGCCCGCCCCCGGCACGGCCACTTTTATGTGTACCCTCAAACATCATTCTTCAGGTTGCAGCGCTTCTACTTGCGGAGGGCGGGGCTCACGGGGTTCGGGGCGTTCACGACCTTCGGGGCGTGCCGTTCGTCTTTCGGGCTGTGGTTGCTCGACTTGTTCGGGCTGAATGAAGACTGGCGGCGCAGCGTATTGCGGAACTTCTTGCGGCTGGGTCACCTGTTGCACTTCTGGCGGCGTATAGTTTTCACGACGCCCACCGCCATCAAACCTGCGGTCCTGGCTTCTGCCCATAACACCATCACGAATCCCCGATTCACCGTCGATTTGCGGGGCGCCAACAGCACCAACGCCTTGATTGCCGGGGCCATCACGCCTGTCGCGTTCGCCTCTATCGCCGGGGCCAAAACCTTCGTCCCGGCCAGGCTGTGGATTGGCAACGGGCGGAACATTTACCGCACCAGCCGGATTGCTGCCCCTACCTTGCCAGCCATGATTGCCCCGTCCGTCACCGCGTCCTTCACGGCGGTCGTCATGACGGCCATCACGGCCATCGCCGTGTCGTCCATCCCGGTAATCGCCATCACGGTCCCGACGGGGCGGCTGCGGATAATAGCCACCACCCTGATTGCCATATTGCTGACGCCCGCCGCGATAATGTTCGCGCTGCCAGTTAAAACGCTGGCCACCCCAATAGCGGCGATGGTTATCGCGCATGTTGAAACGGCTGCCGTAATTATCAAATACGAAAATACCATAACCTGGATAATAGAAATTATCATACCAGCCACCGCCGTAGCCGATATTGGAAAAGCCGGCGCCATAGTCACACCCGTAATAGCTATCAAAAGGGCTATAAGGATCGCAGTCGTAATTATTATAGCCATAACCGTCGCTGGCGTAACCAAGGCCGAAATCGGTGTAGCAGGCCGATAGCCCTGCTGTCATCCCGGCAAGAGCGGCAATGCGGAGCGCCATTTTGGTGACCCGGCTTTTTGCAAATACTGTCATCTCATTCCCCTTTGCTGTGGCCGTAACGGGTACGATTCGGTTCGTCGACTCATATGCACGGCCTGTCCTGTCCCCGCGATTATGCTTACGCGGTTGAATTGTGGGTGAACACAGTTGTTGGCTGGCGTTCAGAATTCTGCAACCGTTGCACTTTAATACATACTTGCACGTTACTGCCACCCGTGTCAGTAATCGTTTAACCGACTGCTTAAAACAGCCAACCATTTAAATAGGACGTGATGATATGGCCCTAGCCAGCAGCGAAGCCGCAAACCCGCATTGGGTGCAGCGCAAAAGCATCCATGACCTGTCGCATATTCCAGGCGAAAACGGTCCGCCTATTATCGGCACAACATTGCGTGTGCTGCGCGATCCCCCGGGTTACGGCGAACATATGGTCAAAACATATGGCAAAGTGTTCCGCACCAATGCGTTCGGTAATCCGACAATCTCGATGGTGGGGGCGGAAGCAAACGAGCTGATGCTGTTTGACCGCGAAAAGCTTTTTTCGTCCGAGCAAGGCTGGGGTCCGGTTCTCAATCTGTTGTTTCCACGCGGGTTGATGCTGATGGATTTTGACCATCACCGAATGGACAGGCGTGCTTTGGGGGTTGCATTCAAACCCGAACCCATGCGTGCTTATACCCAGGATATGAACAGGATTTTTGCAAGCGAACTTAAAAAATGGCGCGGCGATATGCTGTTCTATCCAGCGATCAAGCAGCTGACCCTTGACGTTGCGGCAAGCTCTTTCCTTGGTATCCCGCTGGGGCCGGAGGCAGACAAGATCAACAAGGCCTTTGTCGACATGGTACAGGCATCGGTCGGTGTAGTGCGATCACCCGTGCCCTTTACCGCCATGGGGCGCGGGGTTGCCGGCCGCAAATACCTGATCGAGTATTTCGGGCCGCAGATTGAAGAACGTCGCCGCAACGAAAACCGGCAGGATATGTTCAGCCAGTTCTGCCGCGCGAAACGAGAAGACGGCGAATATATGACCGATGGCGAGCTGATCGATCATATGAACTTCCTGATGATGGCGGCGCACGACACGATTACATCGTCGGTCACATCGATGATCTGGTTGCTGGCGAAAAATCCAGAGTGGCAGGAAAAATTGCGCGCCGAATGCCTTTCAATCGCGCCAGCAGGATCGGCCATTTCGCACGATGATCTGGGTAAATTTGAACTGACCGAATATGCGATGAAAGAATCGCTGCGGATGATTCCGCCGGTGCCATCAATCCCCCGCCGCGCGGTCAAGGCATTCGATTTTATGGGCTATCATATTCCCGCTGGAACTGCGGTCAGTATCAGCCCGGCCTATGTCCATATGATGCCTGAATATTGGGAAGAACCGGAAAAATTTGATCCGATGCGCTTCACGCCCGATCTTGTGAAGGCGCGGCACAAATATGCCTGGGCTCCTTTTGGCGGTGGCGCACATATGTGCCTTGGCCTCCATTTTGCCTATGCGCAGGTAAAGCTGTTCATGCACCATTTGCTAACGACAGCCCGGGTCGAGGTGGCACAAGGTTACGAACCAAAATGGCAGCCTTGGCCAATCCCGAAACCCAAAGACGGGTTGAAAGTAACGATTTCGCCGCTTTGACTGTTTGACCGCTATGCGCTGCCTGTTACAGGCGTGATCACGCATGGCATTCATAAACTCTCCAGACAGGAGCCGCGAGGAATTTAAGCGGCGCGCGATTAGCTTTATCATCGCGCTCGCGATTGAGGCGTTGCTTATTATCGCAATACTTAGCCTGAGCATGCAATCTGTATCACAGAAACTGGCGGGAACGCGGATGTCGACGTTCGATGTTGCCTCTGCATCCAAATCCGCGCCCGCCGATGCAGCAAAGGCTAAGGCTATTACGCAAGATGTCGTCGTCCCGGACACGCCCGTAATACCGATCCCGCCACCTTTATTGTCTTCCCCCAACAAAGCAAAACCTCCGCCACCGCCCGGCGATTATATAAAGGTTAGCAAAGCCGATTTTGACGCGATGGATATCTCCAAATTGCCTCGCCAAAATGAGGGTAGCGGCGGAGGCGGGAATAGCGGAGGCGGCAAAAATGGTGCGGGCATGATGGGACCAGGTGAAGGGCCAGGCGGGATGCAGCTATATCCCGTAGCATGGCACCGCGAGCCCACTGACGCTGAACTCAGCCCCTATCTCGCCGGGGTCAAACGCATACCGCCGGGCGCATGGGCAGAAATCGCCTGTCGCATGATCGAACGATATCACGTCGAAAACTGCCGGCCGCTCGGGGAATCGCCAAGAGGCAGTGGCCTGGCTAAAGCACTTAGGTTGGCATCTTGGCAGTTTCTTGTAAAACCGCCGCGTGAGGGGAACAAGGTGCTGCTTGGCACATGGGTGCGGATACGGTTTGATTTCGGGAAACTGGAGAAGGTTGACAGTATGGAAGAACAATAGCCTACATATCCACGCGGAAAATTTTACGATCTTGACCTAAATTATGTTGCAGCGCACAAGTGTGGTCATGAAAAGCTCCCAGCCCATTGCCCAGAACCCCGATATCCGCTTGCTTGGCAAAATGCTCGGCGATGTTATCCGCAGCTATGGCGGTGAAAAACTGTTTCGCCAGACCGAATATATCCGCAGCGCAAGTGTTGACCGTCATCGCGGCGTCGCCGGGGCAGAGACCATCGATACAGGGCTTGATGCGCTCAGTCTGGATGATACCATCGAATTCGTCCGCGGTTTCATGCTGTTCTCCTTACTCGCCAATCTGGCCGAGGATAGGCAGGCAGGCGCAACCACCGAACACGGCGCGACTTTTGCCGAAGCGATTGCCCGGTTACAGGCCGATGGCATTACCCCCGCCGATATAGCTGCAATATTATCGAAAAGCCTGATCGTTCCCGTGCTGACCGCGCACCCCACCGAAGTACGTCGCAAGAGTATCATCGATCACAAGAACCGTATCGCAGCACTCATGCGATTGAAAGATACCGGAACCACCGTAACCGATGCGGGGGACACGATTGACGATGCGATTTACCGCCAGATAGCCCTATTATGGCAAACCCGCCCTGTCCGGCGCGAGCGGCTGTTCGTTGCCGACGAGATAGAAAATGCCCGCGCTTATATGGAAGAAGTTTTCCTGATCGCAATGCCCAAACTTTATGCGCGCTGGGAGGCCGATCTGGGGCAA
>JAYUPC010000023.1:0-6338 GCA_043760355.1 Sphingomonadales bacterium | reverse complement strand
ACAGCGCTTGCCATCGAAACGCGCGCTGCCGTGATCCTCGTCGGCCTGGCCCTCGCGATCAACCTGCCAGCTTCGATCTTTGCGGCCGTCTTTACCGGCCAGCACCGCTCGGATGTTCCGGCCAAGATCCAAGGAACGGGCCGCATTCTGCTCACACTTGGCCTGATCGCAGCTGGCTTTACGCGCAGTCTTGCCGTGCTGGGGCTGGTCTATGCAGCCATTTCGATCCTGACCGTTGCAACACTATGGTACGCTTGGCGGACCCGTACCCCTGCGCCGACTATGGCAAAACAGCATGTCAGCAGGGAGCACGGCCGCGAGCTCGCCGGGTTCTGTTTCAGCCTGACGATCTGGAATTTTGCTATGCTGTTGATCGGCGGACTGGACATCATAATCGTTGGTCGGTGGGACTACACATCAACTGCGTTTTTCGCCGTCGGTGTGACACTTGTTACACTCCTGACTGGCACTCTATCGTCGCTATCCAATGCGCTGGTACCGGCAGCAGCAAGCTTGAACCGTCAAGCAGGCGACACTGCCGACCATCTTCTAGTCCGAGCATCCAGGCTATTTTTCGCGGCAACAATAGTGGGAGCCGCTCCGTTGATATTCAACGGATACGCAATTCTTTATCTTTGGCTTGGTGCCGATTATGCATCGAAAGCTGCACCGATATTGGCATGGCTAACGGTAGGTGCTGTTGTCCGAAGCGCGATGATGCCGTATGTAACAATTGCGATCGGCACTGCGATGCAGCGCGGCATGGTATTTACACCAATTATTGAGGGACTTCTCAGCATTATTTTCAGCATCATCCTTGTGAGTAAACTTGGAGCGTTAGGCGTAGCAAGCGCTAAGGTCATGAGCGGTACTTTTGGGGTTTTGATGATTCTCGCTCAGCACCCGCTCAAGGCCATGTTATCTAATCCGTCCCGAACCAATTACTTCTGGAATTGCGTTGCATTGCCCTCATTAGGTTGGCTCCCTGTTATCATCGTATTAATCGGTGTAGGTTGGTGGCTTCCAATATTCATCGTCTCACCGGCCAGTCTGATACTGACCGTTATACTGTGCATAACGTCGGCTTGGTTCCTCGTTTTGTTGCCGATTGATCGAGCGCTCCTCAGTCAGCAGCTACGTTTCAGGTTGGGAGTGACAACCGCATCGACAAGCTCGGAAGACTGACCATGCTTAAGCCGATCCTTGACCGTCTGTCAGCCTTTGTCTTAGCGCCCCTACCGACCAAGATTGTGTTGTGGCACACGGCATGGCGTTGTATTTTGACACAATCGTACTATCGTAAATACTTGAAAAAAGTTGGAAAAAATTCAATAATTTACAAGCCGAGTTTTATTACCGGACTTGATAAGATTGAAATCGGCTATTCAACGATCATACGCTATGGCGTTCGCCTTGAAGTCGTTGATCATGGTCAACCTTGGTCACCCAGTATTTCGATCGGTGATAACGTCAATATTGAACAGAATGTCCATATTGTTTGTCATGATCGTATCATTATTGGAAATAATGTTTCGGTTACGGGCCATTGCGCGATTGTCGATGTTACTCATCCGCATCTAAATGCTGCGTTGGGAAAGAAGTCTGGCGATGTAATCCACGGTGACAGAAGTTTTGTAGAGATAGGTGATGGCACCTTTTTAGGTTTTGGAGCAACTATATTACCGAATGTCCGAATCGGCAGAAACTGTATGATTGGTGCGGGTTCGGTTGTGACGCAGGACGTGCCTGACGGAGCGTCTGCTGCCGGTGTACCGGCCCGCATACTTTCTATAGGCGTCATGCCACAGACACAGGAATAGGCGAATGACAATCAATATCCGACATTTTGAGCACGAAATAGCGATGATTTCCTGCCCTGCATGTCGCAGCAACAAGCTCAAGCCATATGTGATAGGCCAAGACTTTCACTACGAAATTGAAGGAAATTTCCAAACGTCAATCTGTAGCGACTGCTGCACAGTTTTCATGGATCCTATGCCAACGCCAGTAGATCTTGCTGCGCTCTATCCCGATGACTATTATTCCTATCAACCTCCGCAGAAGCAAAACGCAGTGCATTGGTTTCTCGAAAATGTCATGCGGTATCCTCGAGTGACGCACGTACCTCATTTCGATGCACCGGGGGTAATGCTAGATGTGGGCTGCGGTGCGGGGCAGTATCTATTTAATATGCGCGAGCGCGGTTGGACCGTCTATGGCGCAGAGTTAAGTCGTGGGGCAGCTGAGGCTGGTCGAAAGGCTGGCTTGGATATCCGGGGTGGTGAACTTATGGAAGCTGCCTTCGAACCGAAAATGTTTGATTTTGTTCGCTCGAACCATTCTTTTGAACATATGCCAAACCCCGACGCGGTACTCCAAGAGATGCGGCGCATCCTCAAGGATGATGGTAAGCTTTTCATCGGCATTCCGAATTTTGATGGTGCGTGGGCAAAACTATTTACAAAACACTGGTGGAATTTTGGCTTGCCTGTCCACACAATGAACTACACGCAAAAGGGCATAAAAACACTGCTCGAACATAACGGATTCAGAGTGGAGAAAATAATAAATAGCTCTGACTATTCTGGTTTTTTGGGCAGCTGGCAGATAAAGAGAAATTCTGAAAAGGGTATATTTCGCTCGGATGGAAATATTATGAGTAACAAGATACTTCGCATGCCAGTCCACTATGTGTCGAAAATTCTCGATAGGTTTGGAAGAGGTGACTGTATTGAGGTTATCGCGTCTAAATCATGATAGCTCATATGACTGGACAGAATATCACTCTTGTTACAGTTACCTACAACGCGGCGACGGTGTGGAAATCATTCACTGCCTGCTTGATGGCGCAGCAAGGAGTCAATTGGCATCTAATAGTTGTCGATAACAACAGTCAAGACAGTACTATCGACTTGTTACGTCTGCTGAAAAACGACCCTCGTGTTACTCTGGTTCTGAACGACGTCAATTTGGGCGTCGCCGCTGCCAACAATCAGGGTATTAGGATCGGCATGGCCAACGGATCGCAACGGATCGCGCTTTTAAATAACGATACTGAGTTCGGCTACGATTTACTGCTGCGGCTTATAGAGACGCAGGATGCGAACCAAGCGGACGCTGTATCGCCGCTCATTCCTTATTTTTCGGCACCTGATCTAATCTGGTATGGTGGTGGCTCATTCCGGAGGTATCGCGGCGTCATGTGCACACATGACCATGAAATGGAGCAGCTTGACGTCGTCGGATTGACACCTTTCGCCACCGACTATGCGCCAACATGCTGCGTGATGTTTGACCGCAGCGTGTTCGAACGGATTGGCGAAATGGACGAACGTTACTTCGTTTACTGGGATGACACCGATTTCATGTGGCGTTTCCACATGGCAGGCATGAAGCTGGTCGTCGATCCGCAGATCGTATTTTTGCACAAGGTCAGCATTTCAACAGGGGGACGATTGTCCGACTTCTCGATCCGCTACACATTTCGGAACCAGATTTACTACACGCACAAGTTTCACGGCCCGCTCTGGGCGCTGTACACCGCCGTGATGGCGATGAGCGCGGGTGTATGGCGGCTGACCCGCAACGGCGACACCCCCCGCCACCTGCTTTTGCGATACCGGGCTCTGAAAGAAGGGTTTGCGATGGCACGTAGCTGACCTATTGCCCGACGGCGACAGGAGATACGGTTTCGATGCGAGATTCGATGAAAATTTTGATTACGGGTGGCGCAGGCTTCATCGGCACTGCCACTGCACTATTGCTACTCGAACGCGGGCATGAGGTGATCGTGCTCGACAATTTTCATCCACAAATCCACGGAGTCGACCATACAAACTCCTATTTATGGCAGTTGGTCGACGGCAAAGTCGAATTGGCGCGCGCCGACATGCGTGACGAATCTGCTGTTCACGCTGCTGTCAACGCTTGCGACGCTGTTCTCCATCTGGCTGCCGAGACCGGCACAGGTCAGTCGATGTATGCGATCAAGCGCTACGTGG
Organism: Sphingomonadales bacterium; assembly: GCA_043760355.1. Classification (GTDB taxonomy): domain Bacteria; phylum Pseudomonadota; class Alphaproteobacteria; order Sphingomonadales; family Sphingomonadaceae; genus Sphingorhabdus_B. Next base: position 2,337 of record JAYUPC010000023.1, on the reverse strand, counting down.
ATGTCAACGTCGGTGGGACTGCTGTGTTACTGGAAGCGATCCAGGCGCGTTCCAGCCCGTTGAAGTCGCTGGTCGTGGCTTCATCTCGATCTGTGTATGGCGAGGGTGCCTATTGGTGTACCAAGCACGGCCCGATTTTTCCCGAGCGGCGTGCCGAGCAGGATTTAAGTGCTGGCCAGTTCGAGCCGGTATGCCCAGTCTGTAGGCGGCCCTCGGTTGCCGTTGCCACGACCGAGACCGCGCCGCTGCGCCCTGCTTCAGTCTACGCAACGACGAAGCTGGCGCAAGAAAACATGGCATTGAACGTGGGGGCCGCCAAGGACATCCAGGTCTTCGCTTTCCGGTATCAGAACGTTTATGGCGCAGGCCAGTCTCTCACGAACCCCTATACCGGCATCCTGTCGATCTTTTCACGCGAGATGCTCGCAGGCCGTCCGATTGAGATTTTCGAGGATGGCCTCGAAAGTCGGGATTTTGTCCATGTTCAGGATGTGGCAATGGCAAATGTCCTTGCGTTGGAATCACGCATTGGCGGGCAACAAGTGCTAAATGTTGGGACGGGCATCGGCACTTCGGTTATTGATATCACTCGTATCTTGGGTTGCCATTATGGATACGACGGACCGATCACCATATCTGGCCGCTATCGCGCCGGTGATATTCGCCATAACTTTTCGAACAACGGACCGCTAGCAGATGCGCTGGGTTTCCAGCCAGCAATCGCGCTGCAAATCGGTATCGAATCATTTTGCGAATGGGTGCCATCGGCATTGCCCGTGGATCCTGAAACAAGCGATTATCGCAAGTCGCTGATTGAAATGGCAGAACGTGGCCTGATGCGTGGTTAATCTTTTTAGTCGACTGGTGCCGCCAGCATCCAAGCCAATGTCTCGCAAAGGGGAATCGGTGACCAGTCGGGAAGCAGCTGGCGCAGACGTGTTGCATCACCGCCGAGGACCGGCACATCGCCAGCCCGCACGAACGCCGGATTGACGCGGATCTCGATGCTGTGTCCGGTAAGTTCAGATGCCATTGCAATCACATCCCTTAACCGCGTGACCGTACCCGAGCAGACGTTGACAGTCACGTCGCTGGATGTGTCGAGCAAAAGGCCCGCATAGGCGGCGGCAACAGCGCGTACATCGCCGAAATCGCGTGCGACCTCGATATTGCCCAATTCGATGACGGGCTTGCGTGCGCGAAAATGGCTGACAATCTTTGGGATAAGATATTGTTCTTCCTGCCCAACGCCCGTGTAGTTGAACGGGCGCACGATCGACAGAGCCAGTTTGTCGGCCCAATGCGCCGCGCCCATTTCCATTGCGTATTTGCTCACCGCATAGGGATTATATGGATCGGGCCGCGCCTCCTCGTTCACGATGCCGCTGGCTTGCGGTCCATATACCTGCGCGCTGCTGGCCAACACGCAGCGAACGCCGCGATGGTGACGCGCAACCGCCTCCAAAAGATTATAGGTACCGATCTGATTGACGCTGTAAAAGCTGCGCCAGTCGCTCACCCCGACAAAGGCGACGGCCGCAAGATGGAGCAGTCCGTCGAATGAAGTCGCAGCAACTTCAACATTAATGGCAGCGACATCGGTAATATCTGCCGACAACGAAACTATCTCGCTTCCCCGCGCCGCCAATGCCTGCGCAAGATAGCGCCCGGTAAACCCGTCGGCACCGGTGACGGCAATCCGCATCAGAAGGACCGATCAAGCATGTTCCGCCTCAGATCGGCCTCGACCATCATCGCACAGAGCTGCTCCAGCGTTGTAGCTGGCTCCCAGCCTAGGTCCGCCTTTGCCTTCGCAGGGTCACCGATCAGCAGATCGACTTCGGCAGGACGATAAAAAGCAGGATTGACGCGGACGACTATATCGCCGGTCTGACGCGATCGCCCGACTTCGTTTTCTCCAGTGCCCGACCAGTCGAGTTCCGTGTCCACGGCACCGAATGCCATATCGACAAAATCACGCACTGTTTCGGTCCGACCGGTGGCCAGAACAAAGGTATCAGGTTCGTCATGCTGCAGCATGAGCCGCATCCCTTCGACGTAATCGCGGGCGAATCCCCAGTCTCGCTTGGCATCCAGATTACCGAGCTCAAGAATCTTCGCCTTGCCCAGGTGGATTTTGGCGACCGTATCGGTGATCTTTCGCGTCACGAATTCGCGACCGCGCAACGGCGATTCATGGTTGAACAGGATGCCACTCGATCCGAAAATTCCGAAACTTTCCCGGTAGTTGACCGTCAGCCAATGCGCGTAGAGCTTTGCAACACCATAAGGGCTGCGTGGATAGAAGGGTGTATCCTCGACCTGGGGAACCGCCTG
>JAYUPC010000022.1:0-19438 GCA_043760355.1 Sphingomonadales bacterium | reverse complement strand
GCACCTGCGGGAGCACCTGTGGCGCTGCCGGCAGCAGCACCATTGGCAGGAGCGGCATGGTTCATCGCGCCATGGTCCATCCCCATATCACCCATGGTTAGCAGCGGCGGATCGCGCAGCGCGGGGACGGTGGCGCGCGCTCCGGGTCGGCTCGCCAGCATCGCCAACGCCATGCCTGACCGGTCCATATGCTCAGCGACGATTGCGTAGGAATCATCACGGCCCGGTGTCACAATCACATCATAGGTCTCAGCCGTGCCAATCTGGAACTCGTCAACCTCGACCGGACGCACATTCTGGCCATCGGCGGCAATGACGGTCATCGGCAGGCCGGGAATACGGACGTTGAAAAAACTCTGCGCCGATCCATTGATGATGCGCAGCCGGATGCGTTCCCCGGTGTGGAACAGATATTCCATCCCCTCATTCGGCCCGCGTCCGTTGGCAAGGAAGGTATAGGTCGGCGCGCCAATGTCGGCGATGTCGGTCGGCATCATTCGCATCTTGGCCCACATCCGCCGCTCTTCGCCTGACATGGGATAATCGTCGGTCCACGTATTTTGCTGGTGGTTGAAATACCCTTCGCCGGTGCGGAGGCGGCTCATAATGAAATGGGGGTCGAGCGTCGTGAAGTCGCTGATCAATAAGATATAGTCGCGGTCGTAAGCAACTGGCTCTGGCCCCGCCGGATCAATGATCAGCGGCCCGTAATGCCCCGATTGCTCCTGAAGGCCCGAATGGCTGTGATACCAGTAGGTGCCCGACTGGCGCACGGGGAAGTCGTAAACAAAGGTCTGGCGCGGACGGATGCCGGGAAAACTGATACCCGGGACGCCGTCCATCTGGAACGGCACCAACAGCCCGTGCCAATGGACCGACGTGTCAGTATCGAGCGTATTGGTGACGTTCAACCGGACATTCTGCCCTTCACGCAAGCGAATCAGCGGCCCCGGAACGCTGCCGTTGACGGCGATGCCGGGTCCGCGCCGGCCTTCAACGATGCGGTGACCGCTATCGATGCTAAGGTTTATGATCTCGCCGCGCAGTTCGCCGAACCCAGCCGGGATGCGCGGGCCACCGCGACTGTGGCTGCCGCCGCCATGCACACTATGCCCCTGCGCCCAGGCAGGCATCGTTGCGAATGCTGCGCTGGCACCCAAACTGCCAAGAAGGGTTCTGCGGGAGAGACTGTGCATTGTGACCTTGCCTTTAATAGAAGTTGAATATACTATACCCCTGTATGGTATGCAAGAATAAAAGGAGCAAGCGATGTCCAAAGACCGAACGGCGATCCTCAACCGATTAAAGAGGATTGAGGGACAGGTGCGCGGCGTCAGCCAGATGGTTGCTGACGATCGGTACTGCATCGACATCCTCCACCAAGTGCAGGCGGTGAAGGCAGCGCTTGCCAAGGCCGAAAGCGAAATCTTGCGCGATCACGCTGCCTGCTGCGTCTCCGAAGCCATTGCCTCAGGCGACGTCGGTGAACAGCGCGCCAAGTTCAGCGAGCTCATTGACCTGTTTGAAAAGGTCAAACGGTGACCGCCGACAAGACTGCTATCCTTTACCGCATGGTGATGGACAAGCATGTCTGTCCCTATGGCATCAAAGCGAAGTATCTGCTCGAACGACAAGGTTACACCGTCGATGACCGCCACCTGAAGACACGCGAAGCGACCGACGCGTTCAAAGCCGAACATGGCGTCACGACCACGCCGCAGACGTTCATCGCTGGGACGCGGATCGGCGGCTTTGACGATTTGCTGCGACATTTTGGCAAGCCAGTTAAGGACGCGAACGCAGTCAGCTACGTCCCGGTGATCGCCGTCTTCGCGATGGCAGCAGCGATGGCATTGAGCATCAGCTGGATGATGACCGGCAATGTCCTGACCATGTCTGCAATTGAAATGTTTGTTGCCATCGCGATGTGCCTGCTTGCGGTCCCAAACTGCAGGATGTCGACGCTTTCGCTACGATGTTCCTCGGCTACGACTTGCTTGCCAGGCGTTGGCCACCCTACGCCACCATTTATCCGTTTGCGGAAGGGCTTGCCGGCGTCTTGATGCTTGCTCATGCGCTCGATTGGCTGTCGATTCCGATCATGCTGATCATCGGCGGCATCAGCGCCTGGTCGATATTCTATGCCGTCTACATTCAAAAACGCGATATTAAATGCGCTTGCGTCGGCGGCAACAGCCGGGTCCCGCTCGGCTTTGTGTCACTGACCGAAAATTTGATGATGGTCGGAATGGCAGTTTGGATGTTGGCGAAATCGCTTATGTGACGTGGTCCTCTAACTTTTCCGCCATTCGGCAGGTCGAACGTCTCTTAGATAGCTGCCGTAGATTCATCCACAAATTTCAAGCACGGTCATGGCTGATCTTAGCCATAAGCATAACTGCCTATTTTTAACGTAACGCACTAAAAAGTATCCGTACAGTTAGCGTCCGCGAGGAGGTTGCGTTTATTGTGATCAGTCTGTTCATTCTGGCTCAAGTTCACACTGCTGATCTCTTCGCCATTGCGAGAAACGCCCTAGCTGAATCATTGTCGGGCATCAGCGCGGTGCAGTCTAGAAGTTGAAATTTAGCTATAGTTGCATATGAAACATAACGTAGCTTCGGTTTATTTATATTGCCGATATTAATGTAGCATCAGCCGGTCAAACAAACGCAGATAAGCAACAGATGCAACATCAGTTCGATAAGCATGGGTTGCATCGTGCGGCATAAAACCTGTTTCCGCCGATGTCTTGCGCAATGCGATCACGGCATTTGCAATATCAGCTGCGCTGCGTGATGGTACAATGGTTCCAAACGCGGGATCGTGCAACAAGTCATGTAAGAAGTGTGAGCAGTCGGTGGCGACGACCGGCACACCTTGTTCTAAAGCTTCGACGGCGACGGCTGGGCCTCCTTCGTATTGGGAAGTAACCAATAAAATATCCGCAGAGCGCAACGCTGGTATGATTGATGACGCATGACCGGGCATTGACACTCTGTTAGTGATACCCAGGCGATTGGAGAGACGAGACAGAGCCTCACGCTTAGGACCATCACCCAGGATCGTCAAATGTACATCATGTGTAGCTGCCATCGCCGCTGTGACGCGAATGGCAAGAGCAAAATCTTTTTGCGTAACCAGACGACCGGCGGCCAGCATACGGATTGGCGCGTTTGGATCGACCCGCTTTTGACAGCCCGCAATATTTGCGTTGCCATCAATATTGGGATCGAAAATGACGCCGATATTGTCGGACCCCGTCGCCAGCCTTGCTTCAATTAAAAGGCCCGATGACATCGCGACCAGCCAATCAACGCTTTTTGCCGCACGACCAAATGCAAAATTGCACAGGTGCCTTATTATTGCGGATGATCCGGGGCCCACAGGATTGGATATTTTTGCTATCACCTTAGGTTTTGTTTTGCTCTTGGCAACTGCACCGCCGAGAATGAGGTGAAAATTGCCAGGTAAGAAAACCACATCGGGATTGATGCGGTCTATCCATTCGGGCAGCACCCGCCGCATATTGAGGCGAGAAAACAGACTGCGGCCTATTTCGGGATCAAGCGCCACAACTTCAATTTCCGCAGGTATATGCGCCCGCAAAGGACCATCAAGTGTCCCGCATAGCAAAGTCACGCGGCGCCCGGCCTTTGCCCATTGCTGCGCCAGTTTAAGCGCAATCATCTCGGTCCCGCCTGCGGCAAGATCATGAAAAATAATTAAAATGTGACGAGCATTTGCGCTCATAAACGCAGCTTGTCCCGAAAATGTAACTGGCTCGGTAGTAATAGTCATATGGTTATGACGTTATCGCGACAAAAAACCGCATAATTTTAATGCGGGAAATGGGCGTCCGCGTCGTCTGGTCCGTGTAGAGTTCAACAGCAAGGTGCGATCTTGGCCATTTCCAAATACAAAATGGTACGTAAAAAATGAACGGCGCAGCTTTGATAAATAAGCCCGCAGCACCAGACATCAATCCTGCTGCTGCGCTAGAGCCATTGCGCGCAATCGGAAGTCGCTGGCCAATATATTTAAGCGGCATCATCAGCATGTTGCTGCTAGGCGGCCTGTTCCATGCACTGGCCGGCGGTGGCCTGAGCGGCTTGAAAACCGCGTTACCCTCCAGTCCCTTTTTCTATTTCACTTTTGCGTTACTTTACAGCGTACAACCGATCGCTGATTTCATCATATTCCGAAAATTATGGCAAATGCCCCTTTCAGGAATTGTCCCCATTTTGCGTAAACTTGTCGCAAATGAGGTGTTGCTGGGATATTCGGGCGAGGCGTATTTTTACGCTTGGGCACGCACCAAGCTTAAAATGGTAACTACGCCTTTTGCAGCAATCAAAGACGTAAGCATCCTGTCCGCTGTTGTCGGTAATATCGTTACATTGCTGTTATTGGCGATTGCCACGCCCTTTGCCTATCAAATGTTACCAGCTGATTTAGTCCGCCCGATTATCTGGTCGGCGGTTGTTATCATACTCATGTCGCTTGGTATTATGGCGTTTAGAGGGCGGCTGTTCTCGCTTGAACGGCACGAATTGATCTGGGTCTTTGGTGTTCATTTGCTGCGTACCTTAATCTACACCGGCCTGCTTTCTTTGTGCTGGCATCTGGCACTTCCGGCAGTTCCGCTGAGTATCTGGATGATATTAGTTACCAGTCGTAATCTGGTTTCGCGCCTACCACTGGTTCCCAACAAGGATATTGTATTCGCCAATCTCGCGCTGCTGATGGTGGGTAGCGACGGGGAAGTGGCCAAGTTGATCGCTATAACCGTTGCCCTGACCCTTTTATGTCACGGCATTATATTGGCCCTGACCTGGCTTCCCAATCTTAAAAGGACCACTATATGAAGTCTTGCTTGCCCGTATTGTTAGTCGCCGGTTTTTTCGCGCAGCCGGTTGCGGCCCAAGTTTATGGCGACGCCGCATCTTGTGCCATTGGCAGCACTGCGCCATCGGTGCTCGTCTATTATGATGGCCTGAAGGATCGCAAAGGCAAATTGCGGCTTGAACTCTTTCCTGACAACGACACCGATTTTTTGGCCGATGATTTTGTCCTGACCAAAGCTGGCAAGACATTCCGCCGGATCGAACTGAATACACCGCAATCCGGGGTGGTTGCCCTGTGCCTACGCGCACCCAAATCGGGGCGGTATACTATGGCGATGATCCATGATCGCGATAATCTCCGCAAGTTCAGCTTTTCCGTCGATGGTGCCGGTTTTCCGGGCAACCCCAAATTGGGTTGGAGCAAGCCTAAGGCAGCCAAAGCAATGGTCAATATCGGCAATGGCGTAACCGTATTGCGGGTTAGAATGCGCTATTTTAGTGGCCTAGGCTTTTCACCGGTGGGGAAATAGACCATGCGCATTGTAGATGTCTGTGAGTTTTATTCGCCAAATGGCGGCGGTGTGCGCAGCTATGTAGACCGCAAGATGCGGCTGCTAGCCGAAATGGGGCATGAACTGATCGTCCTTGCTCCAGCCGCACAGGACAGCATCGAAGAACGAGAAACCGGCGGCAAGATTATCTGGATCAAGGCCCCGGCGATGCCGTTTGATGCCAATTACCGGATGTTTTGGGACGCTGCCCCCGTCCATGCATGGCTCGATAGATTGAACCCGGATGTAGTCGAAGCATCTTCGCCCTGGCGACCTTTATGGATTGTCGGTAAATGGTCGGGGAATGCTGTGAAGGTATTTTTCCTGCACAGTGACCCCGTGGTTTCCTATCCGTATCGCTGGTTCGGCAAGGTTGCCTCACGGGAGCGTATTGATGCGGCTTTTGAATGGTTCAACCGGTATCTTCGCCGTGCTACACCTCTATTTGACAGTGTGGTGGTCTGTGGCCAGTCACTTGGCAAACGCCTGAGCGAGCGCAACATCAAGCCTGTTACCTGTGTATCGCTTGGCATTGACCGGTCCGCGTTTTCACCCAATCTGCGTGACGATATGTTGCGTGCCGAACTGCTAGCACAGTGTGATCTACCTGTGACCGCCCATCTGCTGATCGGCGTCGGGCGGCATCATCCTGAAAAACGTTGGTCGCTGGTGATTGACGCGGTACAGGCGGCTGGAGCGCAGCAACCCATTGGCCTGATCCTGATTGGTCAGGGGATGGACAGTGCGACGCTTGAAAAACAGATTGGTGCCAATCCCCATATCCGCATGTTCAGCCCGGTGTATGACCGTCCACAACTGGCTCAGTTGCTCGCCAGCAGCGACGCCCTTATTCACGGATGTGAGGGCGAGACATTCGGGCTTGTCGCATCCGAAGCGCTGGCAGCAGGATCGCCGCTCATTGTCCCCAATGAAGGGGGATGTTCGGAAATTGCTCTACCCACATTTTCGGAGAGCTATGTGTCGAATGATGCTGCTTCAGCAAAGGATGCAATTCTTGCTTTTTGTGCGCGGGATGCAGGCGAAGTGCGTTTTGCCGCGAAGCAGGCGGCAACGACAGTCCGGTCAGATCACGACCATATCCGTGAACTGATCGTGCATTATGAACGCCTGATTGGTTCACAACTGGCGCAAGCGGCATGATCCTAAATCAGATCCGCATAGCGCCCGACGCTGCGTCCTATGAGCAAAGTGGCAATCGTGGCATTGATGCTATGGCGCAAACGCGGCACATGCGCATCGCCGGGATGAACAGCGACACGGACATTGGCCATTGGTTTCAGGGCATGCCGGGCAAGGGCGGCAAAGCTCAGCGAGCTGACGATACGCATTTTGCTACGACTGGCCCATGTAATCACCGGCCCGCGCGTCAGCACTTTGCCAGTTGCCGGATTCCACACCTTCATATGATCCTCGGCAATCGTAAATCCGGCTGCGTTCAGCGCAGTCAAGGCGCCGTTTCCGTACAGCCAGGCTGGCGCAATAAATCCGGTTGCGCCGCGACCAATGATATCCTCGACCAGTTTCTTGCCATCGACCATACGCGCCAAGGCAGCCGTATAATCCAGCCCCAGAAACTCGCCCTCACCCGCCGTCATATGCTTGGCCTTAAACCCCGCCATAGCAGTATCATGCGCGCTGGTGTCGCGGTGTTCCCAACCGTGAACAAACATTTCAACACCAGCATCCGCCCACCTACGCAAACGATCCTGAAAGGCACGATCCTGTGCAATCGGCGCACTGCCCCAGTGATCGGGGACCACCAGCATCGCAAGATTGGGACCATTCAAATGCCGCGACAGCTGGTCAAGCAGCGTATCAATCTCGACGACAAATTTCGGGCTGACGTCATGGATCGACGCCAGCAATTTCTTGGATACTAAGGGAGCTATCGTCATGTCACAATGTTCCTGCATGTTTCTTATGTACCGCTTTCTGGTATGGGCGGGGCGGCGTAATAAAAAAACTGAACCACGTCTGTTTGTAAGCGCGCCCGATGCTCTCAAAAAGCGGCATCTAAACCAATCCTTATTGTGCGCGGACGGAGTGGTGTTTCCTGAAGTCGATCGGTTACACCAAACGGATTTCCAAGAGAAAAGCGATTGCCTTTTACATTGAAGAGGTTGGTCACACCAAGCACAAATCCGTAATTCTTATAGGTTACGCGCATGTCGAATGCAGTATCGATATATTTGCCCTGCGGGATATCGAGCATTTGCCCGACGCCCAAAGTCGACCTACCCACATAACGCGCCGATACATTAATCGTCAGATTAGTATCGGTGGCAATATTTGTATTATATGTTGCCGCCAGCCGTCCACCGAAGTCGGCAATGTTGGGCAAGTCTATTTCTGGCGAACCTGCAAATGACGGGGCAAATTGCGTTATCAGGCCGCTGCTGTTCAGAAATGCCGATGCTTGCAGGTTCAGCCCTGGCACTGGGCGCCAATTGACCGATGTACTGACCCCGAATATACTGCCATTGCCGACATTGGCGGAATAGGGAAAGCCAAGGCTATCGACAAGATCAGCTTGAATATTCTCCCACCGCGCGCGTGAAACTGTTAAAGTGCTACTAAACCTGTCTTGCTCTTGATTGCCGTATCGTACTCCTAATTCGTAGGCACCAATCGTGTCTGACGCAAATTCCTTAACCGCCTCTTTGGAACCCGTACTTGCAATCGAGAGGCCGCCCGCACGAAACCCTTCATGATACCGCGCAAAGACAAGTAAATCATCACGCGGTTTCCATGACAGCGCTATATGTGGCAAAAAAGGCATAGCTGCTTTTTTTTGCGAAAATTCCTCTGTTCCTGCCAATTCAAGTAATTGGCTGGCGACGATATTATAAGCTAGCCTGCCGCCAATACTGACATTCAAGTTCGGGGCAATCCCTAACGTCCACTCTCCGAAAACGGCTAAATCCAGAAATTGATTTTCAACACCGGCTAGCAGCTTGACGGCTTCGGGCGGACCCAAAGTGCGCGTCAGTTCCTCGTCATTATACAAAGCGCTTATACCGAGCAGCCATCCTTTGCCATTTTCCCGCTTACGGGCAAGTCGTGTCTCGTGAGCAACCATAACGATATCATTTTGTTGTGTAAACAATATGGGGGTGTCGGAACCTTTTGACGTTGCATCAAATTTTGTTCCTAGGACATGTTTGACAGTAGCTGTGGAGGACACCAAAGACAAGCTACCCCATTTTTTGCGGATCGCAATTTCACCCAACTGGTAATCATTATCGAACGGCTGCGCCAGGTTGCTGGCCCTTGTCAATTCGGGCTGGCCTCTTTCACTATACTGCCCATCACGACTGTAGATATCTTGCCGGATCGAATTGAAATCGATTATCCAATTATCGCCGGGGTTGATACGTAACATTATACGACCGCCATTGGTCACCGTGCGGTTGATATCGCGCAGGCCCCGCTTTGTATCATCAATGTAGCCGCCATTTTGTGATCGATAGCCAACAACGCGCAGAGCGATGCGGTCAGCAAGTACCGACAGGTTAAGCATTGCACTTGCATCATAACTTGGCGCGCCCTGTTCGGTAAGTGCGCCGCCTAATGCAAATGTTGCTGCGTTATTATTCATATCGGGTACGTTTGGTGTCAGCCGGATAATTCCACCAAGCGATCCCGCGCCGTAAAGCGTACCTTGCGGCCCTTCGAGCACCTCGACACGTTTAATATCATAAAGGCCAATATCGGGGTCTGGCGCATTATAACTAACCCGCGCATCGCCGAAATATTGACCGACGGTTGCCTGTGTTGGCCCAGTAAAACTGCTATCGGCAACGCCGCGGATAAACAGCTTATTGCGACCTGAACCAAGGCTTGTCGTGCTCACATCTGGCAGACGGTTGACGATTTCTTCGGTTCCACGTTGTCCCAAACCACCACCTAATCGGCCGTCAAGAATTAAAACGGAAACCGACCCTGGAAAATCTTCAAGATTGGTATCCCGCTTACTACCGGTAACGATGATATCGAGCGAAGGCGCTGGAGGATCATTTGCAACGACATTTATAATAGGCCGCGAAGGGGCGGGAATGATTTTGCGTGGTTGCGGCTTCACGGACTTTCGTGGCGGTGGCGGCAGCTTGCTAATCCGGAATGTCCGCGCATCAATAATTGTAAAACCCAGCCCTGTATCTTTTAGCATGATACGCAGTGCCGATGCCCCGTCCATGTTCCCGCGCACCCCGTGAACCCGTATCGATCCGAGTGACGTATCGGAAAGCGCAATACTAACACCTGCTTGTGCGCCGAGTGTCAAAATTGCACGATCAAGCCGACCTGACAGGATATTAAGAGGTGCTTGGTTGCCTGCATATGCCGAAGAGCAGAGCATGACGCTGCTTATCAGCGCGCTTACGACCAGAGTGCCTCTCGTCATTAAAGAGCCGTTAATTGCCATCCACTGGCGGTAGGCGTAGCGCGCACACCCATCAAGGTTGAAATCCGGTCTAATGCAACAGCATCCTTCCCACCAATGAAAATAGTTCCGGTAAAATTTCGGTCCGCAATGTTCGTAGCGACAGTGACACGCTTGCCAATAAAGCGGGACAGATCGGATGCAACCTTAGCAAGTGGCGCTGCTTCATAGGACAATCGTCCGCTTTTCCATCCGCCGATGATAGCTGGATCGACATTACTCAGGGACGGTTTGACATTGCCATCATTCGCAAACAACTTCTGCCCTTTGTTCAAAAGCACTGCTTGGTTTCCAGGATTAAACAACACACTACCTTCGGACACCGCGAGTTCGGTTTCTGTATCTTCGCGTCGTACATTAAACACCGTACCTATATCCTGAATAACCGATCCGCCGGTTCTTACGGTAAAAGGCTTTGTGCCGTCATGCTTTACCGTAAACTGCGCTTCACCGTAATCCAGCGAAACGAGGCGGGAGTTCCGCTTATCCAAAGTAAGGCGTGTTCCGCCGTTAAGTTCAACGAGGCTACCATCATCCAAGGCGACATCACGCTGTTCCCCTAGCGCCGTTTCAATTGAATATGCCGGGGTAAAAACATTATATAGCGGGTACGCGATAATCGCGAAAAACAGCACAGCAGCAATCCCCGCATAGCGCCGATAACGTCCAATATTATCATTTGCCGCGCGCATATTTTCAGGCTGCGCCATATTGTCCGCAGCCACCGCCATATCTGCATCCGCCAAAGCTACCGCGTCATAGGCTGCGGCATTATCCGATGATTTTTCGAGCCAATCGGTAAAACCTATCCAGTCGGCAGTCGCGGGGTCGCGCAACCGGATAACCCAGTCAATCGCTTCTTTTGTGGCATCCAGATCAAGCATCAGGCTGACTATTTCCCTCTTCACCATCAAGACGTTCTGGCTGCTCCAAATCCGCATCCATATTGTCACGCAACCGTAATATGACTTGATACGCTTTTTGTAGATGTTTTTCGACAGCGCTCAAACTGATGCCGTGTTCGTTCGCAATATCGCGCTGTCCCATGCCATCAACACGGTAAAGCCTGAAAATAGAAAAGGTGCGCTCCCCTAATCCCGCAAGCGCAGTTTCGACAATGGCCAGTCTTTCCCTTGCGATAAGTGTGTGTTCGACCGACGGCAAATCCATTATGGCGCCATTGCCGCTGCCCGAAAGATTACTCCAGGCGTCATCTCGGTGCTCGCGACGTCCTGCTGAACGCCTACGGTCAAGCACAAGATTATTTGCCATACGGTAGAGATAGGCAAGCGGTTCGGAGATGGTACTATTAGCAGACGGAAGCTTTAACCACAAATCCTGTATCAAATCCTCTGCCCCTGTTGCATCGCCACAACGGGCGCGCAAAAAACGCTCAAGTGCCGGACGATTGGCCATGAAGACCGCTTCAAGACCATTATTGTCCATAGAATGCTAGCCTAACGCCAGTACACAAATATCGCAAATGCATATCTTACAAACTGCAAACTAAGGGCATAGCGTGGAAGGCGCGCTAAACAACGCTAAGAAAGAACAATCTTAGAACATAGATTTGTTCACATTCGAAAAGCAGACAGTCGGCAACCGCTAACATTGCTGCCGTTTGCGACCCCCTAGAACGCTAACAGAAGCAGTCATTTATTCAGTCTGGATGGGGCCGACGGGAAAGTTGGGGAGACCGGACAGGCGGCTTTTGGAACACAAATAGGCAAAGTTGCCGTTCGTGTGTAGTTACTAAATTGCAAGATGTGCGATCAGAGTCGGTCAGCATCGCAATAATTCAGTCAATTGTCTTATGAGCATTACTTGGTAATGTGCTCCGATAAATCAGGGAGCGGGTATGGGACTTCGATTTCGACAATCATTTCAGCTATTCCCCGGTGTTCGGTTAAACCTTTCAGGTGGCGGCGTGAGCGCCAGTTTCGGCGTGCCCGGGGCGACGATCAACGTCGGCAATCGAGGTGTTCGCAGCACTGTCGGGATACCGGGTGCGGGCATTTCTTTTTCTCAATTGCACGGGAGTGGATCGTCGCCGCCGCAAGCGCCACGAAGCGCCAACCCGTCGCCATTCGCCTATGAGCCGCCGCAACCGCTATATGCGCAGACTCAGGCATTCCAGACGCGCGAGATCAACAGTGCCTCGGTTGAAAACCTTACAAGTCTCAGCTTGGTCGAACTTCGCGACCTAATTGCCCGAGCCCGAGCGCAGCGCGGCGAGATTGACGCCGACCTGAATGAAGCGACCGCGATGCACGCTCGGGACTCCCGCGATTTGGAGCGACGCCAGCGCAGCATTTTCCGCTTCATGTATAAAAAACGCATTGCGGCATTGGAGGATTCCGTCCCCGAGACGGCGAGCGAGGTTGAACGGCTTACCGAATGGCGGGAATCGACGCACATTGACCTCACCTTTGATACGAGCATAGAGGCGCAAAAAGCCTATGCGTCGTTTGTCCGCGCGTTCGATGCGCTGCGCGGTAGCGCGAAGATTTGGGACATTACATCAGATCGGCATGGCAACCGAGTTGTAGAACGGTCTTATGCGTCGCGCCAGATTTTGCGTACGCCAACGACACTCGACTATGCGGGTTCCGATCTTGTGCGCTTCGACGGTCGCGCGATGCGCTTTGGCAACGTCAACGGCGAGGATATTTTGATTTACCCCGGCGTCGTGGTGATGCCCCGCGACGACGGTGCATTCGCTTTGGTCGATCTGCGCGAAGTCGAACTGATATCCCACGATCTACAATTCGTTGAGGAAGACCCCGTACCGCCCGACACGCAAATTGCCGGTTACACATGGGCGAAGGTCAATAAGGACGGCTCGCCGGATCGGCGCTTCAATGGCAATTATCAGATACCGCTCGCAGTCTACGGGCGGCTGCTTTTCTTGACGGCTGGCGGCATCGAGGAAGAATATCAGTTTTCCAACACCAGCGCGGTGGTAGAGTTTACTCGGGCGTTCAAAGCCTATCAGGCGGCTTTATCAGTGTAGACGAGGGGGAACCCGAAGGGCAATGACCGCTTTCAGGCCTTGTTGTTTGACGGTGCAACGACCACAAACTTGTCGAGAGCCGCCAAGGCAGGCCGCGTCAGAAAGCGGCCAATTTCGCTAACTTTCCGATTAAAAACATTCCTTGCGAGGCTGCCTAAAAGCGGACGCTCCTCGACGACTGCGCGGTGGAGTGCCTATGCACTGATTCTTCGACAAGCCCGCATCGCGCCATTGGCACGTTTTGAGAGGCATACCCTGATATTCATTTTCCACCAGAGTCCCTATGTTCCATTCCGCTAAGCTCCGAAATTGTCTCTTTGGGGTTGTTTGTTTTTTGATCCTGAGCCAGTGACAGCAGCGGTTTGTTGGCAGGCGCCCTCCGGTCAGGGTTCAATACCCCGAGCGCCGCATTAATTTCGCTGGCCCATTCGGTGATGGTCATGGCTGCCACCATATTGTAGCGTCAGTAGGTTTTTTAACGTCAGTGTCACGACTGAAATTGCCCAACGCGAAGCCTACTTTGCGGGCAAAAGTGCTCATTATCGGCGTCCTTTCTGGTTCTGTCGCCGGAAGTTCACAGGCTGACAAGGTTCTTCTGAACGCCGCTAATGTGTCGCATATGTCGTTTGACGTCTGATTTGGTTTCAATTGTAAATGCCAGACAATTGCCACTCAGCCCGCAAGCGCCTATAGAAAGTGCCCACTTCAGGAATGCGCCAGAATGCGGTCCGACCCCCTTCCTGAAACAATTGAAACATAAACGCGCAATTTCGGCATCGTGCTGAAATACGGATCGCATAACCCAAGTGAGCAGTGCGGCAGTTCAGCAGTGCGGCGATGAATTGTTCCTTGCGCCGTTCGAGAAAGAAAGCAGCAGGTCAAGCGATGCAGAATCAAAAAATAGATGCAAACAGCAAGCAGATCGAAGTGGTTGCCAGATTTCGGCGAATGCAGCTCGCCACTATGTTTAGTGCCTTTGCAGCTCTGCTGTCTCTCACCGCAATGGTCGGCACGGCAGTGTTTTTTGGAACAATCGAAGAAACGTCTGGCCCGATATATTTTGGGCCGATACTAATCATTTTTTCGTCTCTGATGTTCGTTCTGGTACTCTTTTGCGTCGCTGCCGCTTTAACGTTACACTACAAATATTTTCGACCCGCAATTTCTTTGATCGAAAGTTTGATGCGGCCCGATAGCGGCTCGTTGGCGTATGATCCCAACAGTATGTGGTACCCGTGGGCAGAGGCCCTTAACGTTGGCCGCGCTCACGCGGAAGAGCAGATCGCAGCGCTCAAAGAGCAGGCCGAATTGCGCACAGCGATCCTTAGTGCTGCCATAGATGGCATCATCACATCAAACGAAGCTGGTATCATCACTGATTTCAACCCGGCCGCCGAAACGATCTTTGGCTGGTCGCACGATGACATCGTTGGACGTTCCATGGAAGAAACGATCGTGCCACCGGCGTTCAGAAACCGTCATCGCAACGGCTTGGTGCGCTATTTAGAACACGGCAAAGCCAGCGTTATCGGGCGCAAGGTGGAGCTTCAGGGGCTGCGTAAGGATGATAGTGTTTTCCCGATGGAACTTGCGATTGCTGAGGCGCGCGTTGGCGGTATCCGCGTTTTCATTGGCTATATTCGCGACCTAACCCAGCAGCACCAGACACAAGCCGAATTGTTGTCAACGCGGGAATCGTTGCATCAGTCTGAAAAGTTGACCGCACTCGGCTCGCTGCTTGCGGGCGTTGCGCACGAGCTGAATAATCCGCTAGCCATCGTGGTGGGCCGCGCGGCGATTCTGGAGGAAAAGCTAGCCGGTTCGCCCCATCTCGCGCCGATCCAGAAATTGCGCGCGGCGGCGGATCGGTGCAGCCGGATCGTCAAGACTTTCCTCGCTATGGCGCGCCAATCTGGGCCGAGTCGTGGTATTGTTCAGCTCAATGCTCTGATCGAAGGCGCGGTCGACATGGCGATTTATGGCCTGCGCACCTGCGGGGTGGATGTGCGTCAGGAACTGGCGGCTGGCCTGCCGACAACATCAGCGGACGAAGACCAACTGATTCAAGTGCTAATCAACCTGATCATCAACGCGCAGCATGCGATGGACGGGAAAGAGGGCGCACACCAGTTGACGATCCGAACGTGGCATGAAGGAGAAGTGGACGCGCTCGTCATCGAAGTCGAAGACAACGGCACCGGCATTCCAGAAGATATCGCGGCGCGTGTATTCGATCCTTTCTTCACCACCAAGCACGTCGGCGCGGGCACTGGCATGGGTCTGTCGGTCAGCCGGGGGATGATTGAGGCGCATGGCGGCGCGCTGACGCTTGTGCGCAACGGCGCGGACGGCGCGACCTTCCGGGTTACTTTGCCGATCCTGCTCGACACTGGCTCGCAGGACATCGCCGCTCTGCCGACGGCTCAGCCCAGAACCCAAGGGCGCATCCTGATCGTCGATGATGAGGCCGAACTGACCGCATTGCTCGTAGAGTGCCTGGCGCCGCTCGGCGTAAACTGCGATGTCGCCTCAGACGGCGTTGAAGCGCTCCAGCGGATCGCTGCTGCATCCTATGATGCCATCATTACTGATGTACGTATGCCAGGTATGGACGGAGTCACGCTCTATGCACGCCTGCAAGCTGAACATCCCGCGCTCGCCGCTCGGCTGGCGTTTGTTTCAGGCGACCTGCTCCATAACGACGCCGCCCGCGCCGAAATCTTTGGCGACCGACTCGTGATTGATAAGCCTTTTGACCCAGGCCAAGTCCGAGACGTTGCGCTTCGGCTGCTCGCCACCGGAGACAAACAATGACTGAAAAAGCCCGTATCATCGTGTGCGATGATGAGGCCCCGATGCGCGAGATGCTCGATGAGTTTCTGACCGACGAAGGCTACACCGTATCGGTCGCCAAGGACGGCGCGGAGCTGCGTCAAATGGTGCCGCTGGTCCGTCCCGATCTGGTGATCTGCGACCTGAAAATGCCCGGTGAGGACGGCCTGTCGCTCACCCGCTGGCTGCGCGCCGAAAGCCATGCGGCGGTGCTCCTACTCACTGGAATGGGCAGTGTGATGGACAAGGTCGTCGGGCTGGAGATGGGCGCGGACGATTATCTGCCCAAGCCATTTGATCCGGCGGAACTCAGGTCCCGCATCAAGGCAATTTTGCGGCGGACGATGTCGGCGGCGCTGGTAGATGGGCGCCCTAACAACCGAATGAAGCTCGGTCGCTGCGTGATCGATATTGAAGAGCGCAGTCTGTTTGACGAAGCGGGCGAGAAGGTTGCGCTCACATCGATGGAGTTTGACCTGCTCCATACCTTCATCACCCATGCACGGCGAGCATTGTCGCGCGATCAGCTGCTCGACATGGCGCATCACGCGCGTTCTGAACCGTTTGATCGGTCGATCGACGTGCGCATCGCGCGGCTGCGCAAGAAGATCGAGCATGATCCGGCAAAACCCAGCGTGCTCAAAACGATACGGGGCAAAGGCTATATGCTGGTTCCCGATGGCGCGTGATGCCTTACCGCTATCAACAGGATGCAGACAATGACATGGAATGACCTCAAGACGGGCACAAGCCTTAGGGCTATTGGTCTCTACCTGCTGATCTGGGGCGCAGCGACGGGCTATCTGGCGTTCAAAGGCGCGGACTGGTCCTTCCCGATCATCGCGATGCTGATCTTTGGGCTGACATTGTCCGTGATCACGTGGGGGTTGACGCGCAAGATCGATCCGCCCGCCATTGCTGTCGCAAACCCGCGCAAGGAATCACTTGGCCTGCTCGGCTTTGTTGCGATCTATGCCGTCCTGTTTCTCGGCTGGGGGATTGGCGCGGTGAAACAGACAATCGCGCCTGGGCAAATGCAGGAGATGGCGATGCTCGCCTTCAAGCTGGTAATCCATGTCGGCCTACCCGCGCTGATCCTAATATCCCTTGGCGGAGCCGTTCGCCCCTTGCTAACCTCTGGCGTCAGGGATCGCCGTTGGTGGATTGCCTTTGTCGGCATGAGCATCATCCTGTTCAGTCTGCTCGCGGTCGTCACCCCGGCGCTGTCACAAATCAGCGCGCTGGGCCTCGCGCTGCCCAATGCGATCCTATCGGTGCTCGGCGCATGGCTGTGGATGTCGCTGGAAGCAGGACTGTGCGAAGAGTTTCTGTTCCGCGCCGTTCTGCAAACCCGACTGGTGGCCTGGTTTAAGTCGCCGGTCGTCGCGATTTTGCTAGTGTCGCTCGTCTTCGCGCTTGGCCATTGGCCTGGTCTCTATTTTCGAGGCACGCCCGAGACCGACGGTTTCTCGACCGACCCGCTGCAGGTGGCAGCCTTCACGATTGCGACATTGTCGCCGATCTCGATCCTGTTTGGGGTGATGTGGCAGCGGACCCGCAGCCTGTTGCTCGTCGCCTTGGTTCACGGCGCGGTCAACGCGCTGCCGTTCACGGCGGAGTTCGTCAGGATTTGGAGTTGAACCAGAAATCGTGGCGCTGAAACAAATGTAACACAAGGCGACCAAACTCGAAATCAAGCGCACATAGTCGGGCGCCAAACCGTCCCCACCGGAGCAATTTCGCTCTTTATGGGGATACCATCATGATCTATTCACGCAAAACTGTTCGTACGCTGATTGGCGCAGGAGCCAGCATCCTGGCCCTCTCCACCACTACCACTGCCTGGGCCGATGCCACCGCGCCGTGCAATGTTGGGCCGGCATTTGACACAACCGAATGCGGGGTCGGGTCGGTCGCGAGCGGTCCGAAAGCTACCGCTGTGGGCGACGATGCGAAGGCAACGGGTTTCGAAAGCACGGCGCTTGGCCAGAACGCACAGTCGACCGGAGATGGATCCACTGCATTGGGTGAAAGCGCGCTCGCGTCAGCCTTTGCCGCGACCGCCGTTGGTGAGCAGTCAATTGCCAGTGCCGATTTCTCGACCGCCATTGGCAAGGGAGCAAGTGGCGTCGCATTGGGCGCTACGGCGCTGGGCGCTTCATCGATAGCTGGCAATATTGAAACCACCGCGCTGGGCAATGCTGCGGTCGCTACTGGCGAAAAGTCCATTGCCGTTGGTGCTGCTGCATTTGCCGGGGGTGACAAGTCGATCGCCAATGGCTGGTATTCGAACGCGACCGGCTTGCGAGCCATCGCCATCGGATCAAGCCCGCTCGACAGCTTTGCCGCAACTTCGGGCACCAACGCGGCGGGCATCGATGCCATTGCCATCGGCACGGGCGCGCAGGGTACTGGAAATTCCTCAGTCGCGCTGGGCAATGTCTCCAAAGCCAGCGGCATTCAATCGGTCGCAGTTGGTGACGGAGCCAATGCAACGGGCTTTGGTTCCACTGCCGTTGGCTTCTTTACCAAAGCTTCTGGGGTCAACGCCAACGCACTAGGGGGGGCGGCCACGGGCGACTTTTCCGTTGCGGTAGGGTCTGAAGCACAAGCCATGTCACTGGACTCAATCGCCTTTGGTCACAGTGCTCTTGCAACCGGCGCAAGCTCGCTCGCGCTAGGCAGCGGAAGCAATGATGGCGGCCAAGGCAAGGTCGTATCATTCGGCATTGTCGGCGAAGAGCGCCGCTTGATCAATGTGGCCGCAGGCACATCGGCCACCGATGCGGTCAATCTGGGCCAGCTGAGTACGGCAATTGCCGGGATCGTCGCGGGCGTTGATCCGCTGGCGATCCATTATGACACGCTGGCGCTTGATGCCATCACCTTCAATCCGGGCGGGGCAGCGACGACATTGTCGAATGTTGCAGCAGGCGTTGCACCGGGGGATGCCGTCAACAAGGATCAGCTCGATGCCGTCATTGTTATCGCCAATCACGGCGTTACCGGTGCCGCAGCGGCGCAGACAACCGCCGATATGGCGCTCGGCACGGCGACAATGGCCCAAACGACCGCAGATGCTGCGCAAACAAATGCCACCGCCGCGCTGACGCTGGGCAATGCCCTTGATAGTCGGGTCACGACGCTGGAAGGCATGGTGATCAATGGTGGCGGGCTGATCCTTGCAGGTATGGGCACCGACTCGCTCAGGAACGGCAGCAACATTGCTAATGGTAATGGCGCGGTTGCGCTGGGCCAAGGGCAATCGGCCACGGGTAACGGTGCAGTTGCCATCGGCGATCCCAACACGGCCGCCGGAACGGGTGCTGTCGCCATCGGGGCGGATAACACCGCCGTTGGAACTGGTGCGGTTGCCATCGGCAATTTCACCAGAGCGCAGGGTGACGGTGCGGTTGCACTGGGCAACGGAGCTTCGGCACTTCAAGCCGGTTCGGTAGCTTTAGGCACCGGCACGATTACGACACGTGCCAACCAGGTGAAGCTGGGCGGCACGGGCAGCTCGGTGACGGTCGGCGATATCGCTGCCTCCACCGCCGCACAGGTCGGCCCAACGGACATTATGTCGGTTGATGCTAACGGCACCGTTGGCCGCGATATGACGATCCGGCCTGCGATTGCCTCGCTGCAAACCACGCAGGCCAGCCAGGGTTCGGCGATCTCCGCGCTCCAGCTGGGGTTTGGCAATGTCAATGGACGGCTGACTTCTCTTGAA
>JAYUPC010000021.1:0-19636 GCA_043760355.1 Sphingomonadales bacterium | reverse complement strand
GACAAGAACGATCCGTTCCGCCTGATGGGTTTTGGCCACCGCGTGTATAAAAACTATGATCCGCGCGCTACAGTCATGCAGAAAACGGTACGTGAGGTCTTGTCCGCATTAAAGGTCAATGATCCTATATTTGATGTTGCGCTACAACTCGAAGAAATGGCGCTCAACGATCCGTATTTCATAGAAAAGAAGCTGTTCCCTAATGTAGATTTCTATTCCGGCATCATCTTGTCGGCAATCGGCTTCCCGACCGAGATGTTCACCGTGCTGTTTGCTTTGGCCCGCACCGTTGGCTGGGTGGCGCAGTGGAATGAAATGATTTCGGATCCAGCCCAGAAAATTGGCCGTCCACGCCAACTGTATACAGGTCCTAATTTCCGGGAATACACACCGGTTACTGCGCGTTAATTGATTAATCTTTGGGCAAGGTAAGCGTGAATTTCGCGCCGCCTTGCTCCAAGGTTTCTACAGTCAAATCTCCGCCCATGAACCGCGCCAATCGGCGTGAGATATAAAGTCCAAGGCCACTGCCGCCATCGCCAGTACGGCCAAGCCGTTCGAATTTTGCGAAGATTTTTTCTTGATCCCCACGTGATACGCCTCCGCCTTGATCCTGAACGCTAATCTCGGACATGTCAGTGCGCTCAGCAATCTGTATACGCACTTCGGTTCCATCGGGTGAATAGCGGATCGCGTTGGTGACAAGGTTCAGCAATATCTGCAGCACCCGTCTGAATTCCGCGCTCGCCGTAATCTTACCATCCAAAGGCGGCGCAACAATGGATATCTGGTGATCAGCAGCCTTGAGCGCGAGCAACCCGGCAACACGCCTTGCAACATCGCCGAGTTCGATGCTGTCGCGTGCCGTCGAAAAATCGGGGCGTTCCACGGCCTCTAAATCGCCAAGATCATCAACCAAGGCAACCAGATGTCGGGCTGCATCGGCAATATCCTTGGCATAGGCCGCGTAATTTTCACGGATTGGTCCCTGCAATTTACTTCCAATGGTTTCGGCATTTGCAATGATGCGGCCAAGCGGCTGGCGCAATGCAGGTGCCAATTGCTGAGCAAACAAAACAGTCTGTGTGACAGGTGGCGCAGAAATGGCATATTCAGGAATTTTATGAGAAAGTACGCAAGTATAACCCGTAAAGACGCCATCCTCTGCAAATATAGGATCGGCTTCAAGGCTGAACGCATTTCCACCGCGCGACAGCATTATAGAAGGATCACGATAGAGCACGCGCTTCGCCATATTAGCTTTCAAGGCTATGGCTTGATCGTCATCCAGAGCAAAAATGTGATGGATTTCCTGACCGAAATTCTTGCGGTCAAAATCACCCGGCACTGCGCCGCTTGATGCCATCAGCCGAAGCGCTTGGTCAAATTGTAGTGAAAACGCACCTTCGGCAAATGTGAAGCTATTACCGTGATCTTGCCGATAACCTTTCTCTACAAATGCTTGCCACCCTTGGATCGATAGTGAAACTATCCCCTCGTGATACGCCGTTTCGATCCAAAGCTCGAAATCATCCTCATTTTGTGCAACACGGACATTGCGGGCAAGTCGCATCTTCAGCTTTTGAGTTAGCCTGACAATCGCCAAAAGTCCGGGAATAGCAAGCGTACCGCCATCAATCCCGCCGGCACGCAAATGCAACCGGTGCAGCGGTTCATCAGCGCGGATCAGATGTCCTTCGGGACCAACTTCTCCGGTAACGGGCTGTGACAGGATCGGCGCCATCACCATCAAGCGCCCTCGGCCATCTGGCCTGAGAACGCCAGATATGATGCGCGTTCGATCACCCAACGTTCAACTTCCGCGTGGGCCATTTCCGGAGATAGTCTGTTATAGCCTTCATCAAACACGCTGATTTCACGAGGCGTAAGATCAAAGCCTTTCAGTAGAATAAGCACTGCCATTGCATCTTCACGCATGGTGCCGCGCGCCTTCAATACCGTTACAAATGGCGCGCAGGAATGCGCATCAATCAACCGCAAGACATGGTCATGGTCAATGCCAACATCTGCGGCAAGCGCCGATATATAGAGATCAAGTCCGGCGGTTTCAGGGGAACCAAGAAGCAGAGCGTCATTCCCACCCAAAAAATGCACAAGTTTGCGAGCCGCAACACGGGCAATTTGCCCCTCTTCATGTGTTGCCAGCATCTCCTTTGCGTGCTCGATTACATCAACGTCGCGCATTCCCCGCAATATTTGTAACGCAGCAACCACGCGCCAGACTGTCTGGTGCAATAGTTCAGGGCTAAGTTCGTGATGAAGCTGTGCTCCTGAAAGGCCCCGCATACCACCCGCCGCCAACAAGATTTGCGCCGACTCTGCGATATATGGATTGACGTTATCGATCAATAATACGGGTAACTGCTCTGTAATTGCAACCGAACTTGCTTTAGCCAAATTGACTGACAAATGCTGCTCGGCATGACGCGCCAGCATAAAATCGATCAAAGGCGGCTCGCGCAGGAAACCGGATCTGGACAGCAATTGCCAACAAGATGTCATCGTTTCCGCATCATCCGCCAAAGACGGCATTACAGCTTTTTGTATCGCTGAAACCAGACCATGAAATCCACTCGAAACCGAGGATATCAAAGCATCTGAAGGAATATTATGCCCGGTTGGAAACAACATAGCTGCCACGTCAACGCACCGCGATTGTGCATCGCGGGCGTGATAGGATGCGGTCGCTAACAACTCGACTTCTGGGTTGATGGGTTTTTCCAAATCGGGTTCCATGATTAATCCACCGAAACCTTAGCAAATTCAGGTTAATACCGTTTTAAGCCTATTACGTGTTTGGCTTGATCTGGTTAAATAAAATCAGCATCAGTTGAAACAGCGCAATCAGCATTGCTCCAGCGACTGGATAACCAAGAATAATACAAATAAGCATCAGCCCCGCAACCATGGCAGGAGACGGCGCAATCGCCAAGCGCGTACCTGTCAAATTCTGGCTACGTGACAAGATCAGCAATGCGATTACGACTGCTGCTGGAAAAAGGTTAGCCAACGGATCGGATGCTGATTTCCAAAGTGTAGTAAAAAAAGCAGCAGCCAATGTCGTCCAGATTAACCCATCCATTGCCTTAGACTTAATATCTTCTTTATCAGTATATTGCAGGCAATATCGGATAGTAAGAAAAAGCGTTGTCACTATTCCCAACGACGCAGATGCAGCTCCAAACCCTGCCAAGGCAGATCCGAAACTTGCGAATCCTGCAAATAAGGCCGATCCATCGACAATCATATCACGCGATTTCAGCGGCCAGATAAATGGCACTATTTTCGCAGCAACAGGTCCGAATATATGCTTTTCAATTAAGCCGAACACGCCCGATGCCCGCGTCTTCAAAAGCGTTTTGGTATACACCTCAACATCATTATTATCACTTATCCGTCGCAACTGGCCCGATTGAATGACCGACTGCTTGACTGGTTTGTGGGGAATGTTGTCCTGCAATGCCTGACGTAAAAGTGACGAAGCGATGCTCCATCCATCTGGCAAGGCCGCAATCCCGTCAATCGTACGTTTGTCAAACAGCGCCAGCCCGGTCCAACGTGTGTTGAGATCAATCCGCTCAAACCGTTCATTTTCATCGCGACCATCAACCGTAGCAACCAAGGGTGATTGCTGCTGTGCAATTTCAATGAGCAGGGCATCATCGGCTAATATACCCTCGGATTGCACCAGCAGAATCTCGCCTTCAGTCAATTTTCCTGACAGTTCTTGCGGTGATCTTACAAAATCAACCGTTACCCCCTGCCCACGCAAACGGTCTGCAATCGCAACGATCACACCGGGCAATGTATCTACTTCCACCCAGAAACGATTTATTCCAAGCTTACGTAAATGATTGATTTGAAATGCTAACAATGGCTCGCCAAAAAGCAACGGTGCTGCTTTATCGGTTACGCCCGATGCACTGATGGCTGATAAAAGCGCGATTTTATTGGGTGAAGCTGGTGCAGAAGGTAATGCCATAACGCAGATATGAGCGATGACAGGTATTTGCCAAGGGAAATATTGTGATTACGGAATTGGATGTTGCTCAATTTCGGCAACTGCCTTTTCAAGCTTGCGTACGACCACCGGATCGCCCGGCGCACCGTTTCCGGCTTCATCGGCGAGCTCCATCAGCAGCATAGCACCAAAACTAGCTGCCAATCCCTTCAAACGCCAGCTCGTATACTGCCAATTGGCATCACAGCGTGACCGCGAAAGCAAGCTTAACTGCCGCTTTGCGCTGTCAACGAACGATGCACGCAATTCAAGCGCAAGCGCGGCATCCTCGCCGGCTGCGGCTTTCAAAGCTGTGTCAAATGCGCCATAATCTGCAGACATAATGTATCTTTAAGCGCATTTGGGTTAACTTTGCGTTTCGCATGTTCAAATTTATGGTAAACAAGTTTTATGACCTCGCGTTCCAGAATTGTCGGGATCACCCGACTAAAGCCCGACAGTGACGATTTTACCAGCGATGGTGATGTCAGCGCCTTGTCGCTAGATCATCATGATGCTTCCGCAGACGTCCTCGTCGAAGCTCCATATGCACCAGCAGATTATTCTGATGATGGGTATGAAGAAGCACCGCGTGAACAATGGAAAGAGTTGGTCCTTCCTCTGTTCTTGGCAACAACCTTAGCCGCGTGGACTGGCTTTTTTGGCTGGACCTATTCCAACGATATTAACTTAGGCCTGAATAGTGACCGTATCATTGCGCTTATTAGCATGTGGTCGCTGCCTGCGTGCTTGATCGGTATAGCTTGGCTATTGGTTCTGCGCAGTAGCCGTT
The DNA here is from genome assembly GCA_043760355.1 of Sphingomonadales bacterium. Lineage (GTDB taxonomy): Bacteria > Pseudomonadota > Alphaproteobacteria > Sphingomonadales > Sphingomonadaceae > Sphingorhabdus_B. Next base: position 14,822 of record JAYUPC010000021.1, on the reverse strand, counting down.
CAGAGAGCCGCCGTTTTGGTGATGCCGCCCGTTTGCTCCGCAATGAAAGCGATGCGTTGCAAGTGCGGATGCGCACTGTGAATGAAGAAATTGCCACTGCCCGCGAATTTCTTGCCCAAAATGCCCGTGAATTGGAAAGTATTGGACGGCAATCGGCGCGCCGCTTGGTCGAATCCGCTGAACAATTGAGTGCTGCACTTGCCGATAGTGATATAAAAGCCAAAACGCTTGAAGACGCAAGCAATGCAGCGACAACCAATCTTGAACAATTGCGCAAACATTTGCCCGTGGTCACCAGCGCCGCCAAGGATGTGACCAATCAAATCGGTAGCGCAGGAAACAGCGCGCAAGTTCAAGTCAAATCCTTAATCGCCGGTTTGCAACGTGTAGCCGAGGCGAGCGATACTGCACATAATCGTATCAGCGAGATGAGCGAAAGTGCGGCCGCTGCGGCGTCCGATATCGCCGCATGTGTTGACCTATCGGCTCAGACTTTGACCAATAGTATAACGACCGCCGGCGCGCAGAGCACGGCGATTGCCGCAATGCTTGATGAAGCTTCGAATAAAGCCACAGCAAATTTTGACAAAACAACAGCGAACATCGATCAACTTGTCACCGAAAGCGGGGATCGTTTGGTCGTGCAGGTAAGCGAACTGCACGCTGCGATCGAAACGCTGTCCAGGCAATCAATACATGAAGATACAAAAATCAATGAGATCATTAATCGCCTGACAACGCACATTGAATTAAGCTCCACCCGCGTTGAGGAAATCGATAATGCGGCGACCGAACGCACAGTCAAACTTGCTTTTGCGGTCGAAACAATTGCTGCGGCAAGCACGCAGCTGAGCGATAGCATGACGGAAAACCACATAAATACCGAAGTGCTGATCAATGATGCTGAACGTTTGCTACTCGCCCTTGACACTGCGAGCCGTGAAGTGGACGAAACTTTGCCTGCTGCGATGGAGCGGATTGATGAGCGTTTGGCTGCTAGCCTGACGCAACTTGATAAGGTTATTGCAAAGGCAGCATTGGTTGATGGCCATAGCGATGCGATGCTGACAAAAATTCAGGCTATTCAAGATATTATCGAAACCCAGCAACAGGCAGTCGATGGCTTGATGACATCAAGCGATACGCATTTCACGGCGCGGCATGAGCAAGCAGATGCGCTCGCCTCCGCATTGATCCAGACACGCAGCTTGCTGGAGGAAATTACGCAGAGCACCAATGACGGTCTTGTGTCCTCACTGTTACGAGTGCGTGAAACAACCAAGCAAGCGGCTGAAAGCAGCAGAAAGATACTCGACGAAGAGATCAGTTCGGTTGCCAAGCGTTTGGCTGAACAGAACAAAACGGTACTCGCCGGGGCAGTTGATACCCAAGTTGCGGCCTTAAACGATATGATCCAGAATTCTGTTGATCGTTCCATGTCACTTTCGCAAACTTCAACGCAGAAAATCGCAGCACAGCTCGCGCAGATTGACGAGATGACAGGCAATCTTGAAAAGCGGCTGGGTGACGCACGTAACAGTTTCGATGGAATGGATCATGACAGCTTTGCGCGACAAATGGTGTTATTGACCGAATCGCTAAATTCAACGGCCATTGATGTGGCCAAGATCCTTTCCAACGAAGTCACCGATACATCATGGGCGGCCTATCTTAAGGGGGATCGCGGTGTCTTTACCCGCCGTGCCGTGCGGTTGCTGGATGCCGGAGAAGCACGTGCGATTGCAAACCATTACGGTGATGATAATGAATTCCGCGAACATGTGAACCGCTATATCCATGATTTTGAAGCTATGATGCGGGTGCTTCTCAGTACACGTGACGGCAATGCCATCGGAGTGACCTTACTGTCATCTGATGTTGGCAAGCTGTATGTAGCGCTGGCACAGGCGATTGAGCGGTTGCGGAATTAGTAAAGCTTATATCGGCGGATCGATCAGAAAATCGAAACTGTGCCGGTCAATCCAGCCATAGATATAGTTCAAATAATATATCCCGAACAGCAAAGCCGATAAGGCTGTCGTCCGCAATAATATCTTCTTGGGGTTGAAATTCCCTGGTGCTCCTGTGTCGTGACCAACCGTTGTTTCCATTCCCAGTTCATTATTATTGCGCACACCAAGCGGCAGGACAACAAATGCTGTCATCACCCAGAACAACATATAAATCGCAAAGATCGAAACCCAGTTCATGCTGTCTCCACAATTACTACATCAACGATTGGTTTTTTACCCGTCCAACTGGTTGCGATCCGGCGGACGGCAAGGCGCAGGCTTTCTTTCAGCTTGTCCATATCACCGCTCTTCCATTCGCGAACAGCTTTTTTGGCACCTTCAATAGCTTCGTCGAGAAATTCGTCGATATCCTGCTCAATAGGTACGCCGTGTAATCGCAATTCGGGTTCGCCTGAGAGTTTATTATTGCTGCCAAGTGCCACTGCCACTGTGATCAGGCCATACCAAGACAAGCGTCGCCGTTCATTAATCGTATTGCCGTCCGCAGCAATGATCGTTTCGCCATCAAGGATCAAGCGTCCTGTGCGTTCCTTACCAATTGTCTGCGGTCCTCCCGGCGCGAGCCGCACGACATCGCCGTTGGATTGCACCAATGCCTTGGGAACGCCGTGCGCCAATCCAAATCGCGCCTGTTCAGCCATATGCCGCCGTTCGCCGTGAACGGGAATAAGAATTTCAGGCCGGATCCAGTCATATAAAGCAGCCAATTCAGGCTGGCCGGGATGTCCTGACACATGCACATGCGCCTGTTTTTCCGTAACAGTAAGGATATTATTGCGCGCAAGCTTGTTCATAATCACGCCAATAGCGATTTCATTTCCCGGTATCTGTTTGGACGAGAAAATAACGGTATCACCCGCCTCCAGCTTCACCGGATGGCTGCCATCAGCAATCCGTGCCAGAGCAGCCCGTGCCTCACCCTGCCCTCCGGTTGCAACGATCATCACTTGGTTGCGCGCATAGCCATCGACGCTTTCCATATCCATCGTGTCGGGCATATTCTTCAAATAACCATTGGCCTTTGCCGCATCGATTATCCGGTGCAGCGACCGCCCGGCAAAGCAGAGCTTTCGTCCACTTTCCTTCGCCACCTGACCCAGGGTTTCGAGGCGGGCGGCATTGGAGGCAAAAGTGGTCAAGAGCACCCTGCCCTTTGCGGCCTTCACCGATTTGAGCAGGTCAACCTTTACACTCCCCTCGCTGCCGCTGTCTCCGGCGTTGAACACATTTGTCGAATCGCACACCATAGCAAGAATGCCTTCGTCACCGATCTTGGTGAGGTCTGACGGGGTCGCGGGAGTGCCGATGACAGGGGCTTCATCAAGCTTCCAATCGCCTGTGTGAAACACTTTGCCATATGGCGTATCGATCAGCACCGCGCTCATTTCGAGTATCGAGTGCGCAAGGGTAACAAGCCGAAAATCAAACGCGCCCATAGAGAAACTGCCGCCCATCGGGATGACGTTTAGCTCGACTTCGTCGGCCAAGCCTTCTTCTTGCAGCTTGTTGCGGATTAGAGTCGCAGTAAACGGTGTTGCGTAAAGCGGAACGCCAAGCTCAGCTGCCAAATAAGGAACCGCGCCGATATGATCCTCATGCCCGTGTGTCAGTACGATGCCGAGCAAGTCCTTCTTACGCGCTTCAATAAACTCAAGATCGGGCAAGACCAGTTCAACGCCGGGGTAATCTGCACCAGCAAAAGTTAATCCCAGATCGACCATCACCCATTTACCATCGCATCCATAGAGGTTGACGTTCATGCCAATCTCGTCTGACCCGCCAAGAGCGAGGAAGAGGAGTTCTTTACCAGGGGTAGTCATTTATTGTTCTCTATTCTCATATAATATTGCAAGACCGCGCAGTGTCAGGTCCGGTTCTACCCGGTCAAATAAGTGGCTATGCTCTTGAAACAGGGTGGGCTCCTGAAACAGGATGGCGAGGCCGCCGGTAGCGATAACCTTAACGGGCGCGTCTATTTCCGCTTTCATGCGGGCGAGCATCCCTTCGACCATTGCTACATAGCCCCAATAGATGCCAATTTGCATTTGGCCAACGGTTGTTTTACCAATGACACTGTCTCCAGCTGGCCGTTCAATGGCGATGCGCGGCAACATGGCTGCGGCACCATATAAAGCATCGATGGATAGGTTTACGCCCGGGGCAATGCTGCCACCGTGATAGGCACCGTCGCTGCCGATATGGTCAAAGGTTGTGGCGGTGCCAAAACTGATAACTATCTTTTCGCCAGCCTCAAATGACTGCGCCGCGATCGCGTTGATAACCCGGTCTGCACCAACAGCTTGGGGTTCATCAACTTTAAGAGCGATCCCGAATTCAATCGGTGCGCGTCCTGCAACAAGTGCCTCGACCCCGAAATACTTTGATGCAAGTTGGCGCAAATTATGCAGTGCGGCTGGCACAACTGTCGAGATAATAACGGCAGTAACGTCGCTTTTTTGATACCCTTCAAGCGCCAGTAACTGCACCAACCATACGGCATATTCATCCGCCGTTTTACGAGCATTGGTTGCAATCCGCCAACGGGTCTTGATATCTAACCCATCAATCAGCGCAAATTTGATATTGGTATTGCCAGCTTCAATCGCGAGCAGCATGTTCCTTGTCCCCTATCAAACCAGAAAAACATCGGCGGCATGAATGGCACGAATTTCACAATCCGCCAAGCGCAGCATGAGCGCGCCCTCTGACGTCAGGCCGTCATAGTTGCCGACAAGCTGTTCACCGTCGGGCATTTGCACGGTGATTGCAGTGCCGACGGGGTGTGCGCGATCCTTCCACGCATTGAAGATAGCCTCCGCACCGTAAGTTCGCCAAATCTCCAACTGGTCCGCGAATATCTTTGCTAGCAGTTCGACAAAGGGCTGTGGCAACATAGGTGTTGCACCCAGCCCAGCGATGCTAGTAACCGACCTGCCCGTTCCGTCTGGTGCATGCGCGAGGTTGGCGCCGATACCGACAACAATAGCATCATCCTTGCGTTCCAACAGAATTCCGCAGAGTTTCTCACCACCAAGCGAGAGCAGGTCATTGGGCCATTTAATTTGTAGGCCTATCATCGGTGTACTAATTTTTATCGCTTCATAGGTCGCAACCGCTGCGACAAAAGCCAGAGTTGCTGCTGGCGGATCAGCGGGCAGCAAGTGCACAATAGTGCTCGCATACAAATTGCCAATCGGGCTGATCCAGTCCCGCCCCAAACGTCCGCGGCCACGTGCTTGTATGTCGGCACGCAGCCACAACCCTTCGGGCGCACCAAGGGCAGCGCGTTCGAGCAGATCGGCATTTGTGGAACCGGTAAGCGGGACGTATTCAAAAACTGGGGTCAGAATAGCGCCTTTGCCGCCTGCGATGTAACTGACGCAAGCAACGGAATGGCAAGATAACCGAGCGGCGATACTGCAAGGGCAAGCGCACCGCCGATGATCGGTAACGTGCTGTCGCCGTCCGAAACGATGATGTCATTCGCGTCGTCAAAATACATCAGTTTTACGATTTTGAGATAATAGAATGCACCGATCACTGATGCAGCAATCCCGATAATGGCAAGTGGCAAGAGATGCGCGGCAACTGCGGCGTTAAACACCGCCAACTTGCCCCAGAAACCAAAGAGCGGCGGAATACCGGCAAGCGAAAACATGAATACTGCCATTGCGGCCGCCAAACCGGGTCGCGTTTTTGACAGGCCAGCTATGTCATTCAATCCTTCTAGCAACACGCCGTCGCGGTTATGCAATTGCATCAAACAAATGAACCCACCCAGTGTCATTGCAACATAAATCGAGAGATATACGAGCATAGCTGCTACGCCCTGCTCTGTTCCTGCGGCCAATCCGATTAGAATGAAACCGACATTGTTGATCGAGCTGTATGCGAGCAAGCGTTTAAGGTTCTGCTGTCCAATCGCCCCCACCGCACCAATTATGATCGACATCAGGGCGACAACGATAATAATCTGCTGCCACGCACCCGCTTGATTACCAAATGCTTCGATCACGATACGGACCAGCAAGGCGGTTGCCGCAACCTTAGGCGCGCTGGCAAAAAATGCGCTTACCGGGGTTGGCGCGCCTTCATACACATCGGGCGTCCACATATGAAAAGGTGCAGCACTGATTTTGAATGCGAGGCCAGAGAGCACGAAGATAATCCCGAACAGCGCGCCCATGCCGATTTTGCCAGTGAGAGCCACACCAATGGCATCAAAGCTGGTCGATCCGGTAAAGCCATAGAGCAACGACATACCGTAAAGCAGGATGCCACTAGCGAGTGCACCAAGGACAAAATATTTAAGACCCGCTTCGGCTGAACGCCCGTCATTGCGGGCAAAGCTAGCAAGGACATATGCAGCCAAGCTGTTGAGTTCGAGGCCGATATAAAGGGTAACCAAATCGGTCGCAGATACCATGATCCCCATACCAACACAGGCAAACAGGATAAGGATCGGATATTCGGCACGCATCGCTCCGGCTTTTTCAAGATATCGCGGTGCAATCATCAGCGAAATAGCAGCTGCGATATAAACGAGAATTTTTGTAAAACTGCCAAAGGCATCCATACGGTATAGGCCGGAAAAAGCACTCCCAGTCGGGCGACCCATAAAATCGATCGCATGAGCACCGGCAGCCACTAGAGCGGTAACTGATAATATACTTAGCATTCGCCCGGAATCACTTCGCCAAGCGGCAACGAGGAGCAGGAGCAATCCGGCAAAGCTCAGGATCAGTTCTGGACGTGTGTAGTAAAGGGAAAGGCCCAAATCCATCAGTGTTGGCTCCCGTCAGCCGCTGTTTTTTCATGTGCCACAACGCGGAATTTCGCCGTCGTTTTGTCTTTCGCCTTAATCGCCGCATCGCCAGCTGGCTTAGCGCGGTCAATGCGGGCAACGATTGTTGCTACGTCACGGCGGATCGGTTGCAAAAAGCTTTCGGGGTAAACACCCATCCACAATACAACTGCTGCAATTGGCGCAAGCAGCCAGAGTTCACGGCCATCAAGATCGGGCATGGCTGCGGCATCGGCATTGACCTGATCCCCGAAAACAACACGGCGGTAAAGATAGAGCGTGTAAGCGGCACCCAATATGATGCCTGTTGTTGCAATCAAAGTTGCCCAGGTTGATACCTGATACAGTCCGGCAAGCGACAGGAATTCCCCTACAAAACCGCTAGTTCCGGGCAAGCCAACACTCGCCATGCTGAACAGCATAAAGAACAGCGCATAATTGGGCATGTTAATGGCGAGGCCCCCATAACGGCTAATTTCGCGGGTATGCAGCCGGTCATAGATGACGCCGACGCAGAGGAACAGCGCGCCCGATACAAGACCATGGCTGAGCATCACGATGATCGAGCCTTCAATTCCCTGCTGGTTAAACGCAAACAACCCGGTGGTCACAATCGCCATGTGCGCGACGGAGGAATAGGCGATCAGCTTCTTCATATCCTGCTGCACCAAAGCAACCAGCGACGTATAAACCACAGCCACCATCGACAGTCCGAAAATGATCCAGATGAAATGCGCAGAGGCCTCCGGGAACATTGGAAGCGAAAAACGCAAGAAACCGTAACCACCCATTTTCAGCAGAACACCCGCCAATATCACCGACCCTGCCGTTGGCGCCTGAACGTGCGCATCAGGGAGCCACGTATGCACCGGCCACATCGGCATCTTGACTGCAAAGCTTGCAAAAAAAGCCAGCCATAGCCAGTTCTGCGCCGCAACTGGGAAATCTGTTTTGAGTAATGTCGGAATGTCTGCGGTTCCGGCAAACTGGATCATCCACAACATCGCAATCAGCATGAGAACCGATCCGAGCAGCGTATAAAGGAAGAACTTATACGACGCATATATCCGGTCAGCGCCGCCCCATATGCCGATAATCAAGTACATCGGAATCAAGCCGGCTTCGAAGAAAATATAAAACAACATCAAATCCTGCGCCGCGAAAACGCCGATCATCAGCGCCTCCATAAGCAGGAACGCCGCCATATATTCGCCGACACGGTTCGTAATCGCACGCCAGCTTGCGCCGATGCAAATTGGCATCAGGAACACCGACAGCATGATAAGCATCAAAGAAATGCCATCAATGCCAAGCTTCCATCCTATTGGTCCAAACAGGCTGGCGCTTTCGCGAAACTGCCATTGCGATCCGCTTGGATCGTAACTCGCCCACAACCAAATGCCGAGGATCAGATCAAATAACGTTGCCGTCAATGCGATCCCCCGCGCCACTTCTGCTCGTGCGAACAGGCACAGGATCGATGCCACAACGGGCACCAATATCATAATCGATAGGATCGGTAAGTCGTTTGCATTCATGTTGCTTGCACCATCATCCAGCTAACCGCCGCGACAAGACCAAGCAGCATTACCAGAGCATATGTATATAAATAACCTGATTGCATCCGCACCGCCATGCGGCTGGTCAGCGCAACTACCGCCGCTGAACCATTGGGGCCAAAACGATCGATAATCCCGACATCGCCGCCCTTCCAAAACAAACGTCCAAGCCAGAACGCAGGCTTCACGAAAATGAAGTCATACAATTCGTCAAAATACCATTTGTTGAGGAAAAAATTATAGAGCGGACGGAAAGTTGTAGCAAGTTTCTGCGGTGCGTTATCCGACCGGATATACATCATATAGGCGGTGAACAGGCCCGTTAGCATTGCGGCGGTCGAGGACAGCTTCACCCACATCGGAACCTTGTGCATCGCGTGCATCAGATGTTCGTTAAATGCCAAAGTGCTGTTCGCCCAGAATGCCTTGCCCGTTTCTGCTTCTAGAAAAGCACCGTGGAAAAGAAATCCTGCAAACACTGCTCCAATTGCTAATACACACAGCGGAATCAGCATCGATAACGGGCTTTCATGCGGGTGATATCCTGCGGTGCCGTCATCATGGGCATGGGCGCTATGGTCATTATGGCTGACGTCATGAACCGCATGTTGGATATGTTTGCTTTCCGACCAGCGCGGTTTGCCAAAAAAGGTCAAGAACATCAGCCGCCAGCTGTAAAAACTCGTCAAGAGTGCGGCCAGCACACCAATGCCAAAGCCGTAAATATGATAGGTTGAACCACTCGCAAACGCCGCTTCGATGATCGCATCCTTGGAATAGAAGCCCGCAAAACCACCGATGCCGACTATTCCAACTCCGGTAATCGCAAGCGTCCCGGCAAGCATGGCATAGAAGGTCAATGGTATCTGCTTACGCAGGCCACCATAAAAACGCATATCCTGTTCATGGTGCATAGCATGTATCACCGACCCCGCGCCAAGGAACAACAACGCCTTAAAAAATGCATGTGTAAACAGGTGAAACATCGCGGCATTGTAAGCGCCGCAGCCAGCAGCGAAGAACATATAGCCGAGTTGGCTACACGTCGAATACGCAATCACGCGCTTGATATCGGTTTGCACAAGACCAACGGTCGCGGCAAATATCGCCGTAGTTGCGCCTACAATAGTAACGACGTTCAACGCAAACTGGCTTGTCTCAAACAGCGGCGACAGGCGGCACACCATGAATACGCCTGCGGTCACCATAGTTGCTGCATGAATCAGCGCGGAGACAGGTGTGGGGCCCTCCATCGCATCGGGCAACCATATATGTAGGCCTAACTGCGCCGATTTGCCCATCGCACCTATGAACAAGAGCACACATAATAGACTCATTAAATCAACGCGGTATCCAAGGAAACCGATACTCGCCCCTACATATTGCGGTGCAGCGGCAATGATTTCAGGGATCGAAACCGTACCAAACACCAGATACACGCCAAAAATTCCAAGCATAAAGCCAAGGTCACCCACGCGGTTGACAACAAACGCCTTGATCGCGGCAGCATTAGCGCTGGGTTTTTTATACCAGAAACCGATGAGCAAATAGGACGCGAGCCCAACGCCTTCCCAACCAAAGAACATCTGCACCAAGTTGTTCGCCGTCACCAGCATCAACATCGCAAAGGTGAAAAGCGACAGATAGGCAAAAAATCTCGGTTGATCCGGATCCTCCTCCATATAACCCCAACTATACAAATGGACGAGTGCGGACACGGTCGTAATCACGACGAGCATCACCGCCGTCAACGCATCAACGCGCAGTTCCCAGTTGAAGCTGAGCGTGCCGGAATGCACCCATTGCATAACAGGTTCGACATACGCCGTTTGCGTGCCAGCGATAAACGACAGGAATATCGGCCAACTTAAGACACATGACGTAAACAGCGCGCCGGTAGTCAACGACTTAGCGACGACCTTGCCAAGTATATTCTGCCCCAGCCCCGCAATGATAGACGCGAGTAATGGCAGAAATACGATGATGGAAATCGATGTCACGTCTGGACTATCCCTTCATCCGGTTGACATCATCAACGGCAATTGTGCCGCGACCACGGAAATATATCACGAGTATTGCGAGGCCAATCGCTGCCTCCCCCGCCGCAACAGTCAGGACGAACATCGCAAAAATCTGCCCCGTCAGGTCACCGAGAAACGCGCTGAACGCAACAAGGTTGATGTTGACGCTCAGCAGGATGAGTTCGATCGCCATTAAAATGATGATGATGTTTTTCCGGTTCAGGAATATCCCGAGCACGCCCATCACAAAAAGGATCGCACTGACGACCAGATAATGTTCGATGCCGATCATGCGCTGCGCCCCTTAAACAGAGTTTCGTCATGCTGAACTTGTTTCAGCATCCATCGTGCCGACAAGGCAGGGCTTGAAAGGATAAATAGACTCTGAAACGAGTTCAGGGTGACGGCGTTTACAGGAGACATCGTAATCACAACTCTACCCCCACACCAACGCCTTGCTTCACATTACGCACCGCATCCTGCGGACGCCTTTGGTTCTGGCGCGAGATATTCTGCCCCCGTGTTCCTGTGCGTTGCCGGTGGGTCAGAACAATCGCCCCGATCATCGCTACCAGCAAGATCAACCCGGCGCTTTCAAACAAGAAGATATATTTTGTATAGAGCAGGTTGCCGATAGCCTCGATATTGGGCACTTTATCCACTACGGTTGCCACGCCGGCCTCGGGAGTCCCCAGCTTCACCGCACCAGCGCGATAGGCACCAATGCCCATCACCAATTCGCAGACCAAAATAATCGCCAGCAATAATCCCAAAGGCACATTACGTGCGAACCCAGCGCGCAGCTCGGCAAAATCGATGTCTAGCATCATAACAACAAACAAAAACAACACCGCCACTGCACCAACATAAACGATGACCAAGAGCATTGCGATAAACTCGGCCCCGACGAGAACCATCAGCCCGGCGGCATTGAAGAATGCAACTATCAGCCACAGCACGCTGTGCACAGGATTGCGTGCAAAAATCACCAATGCGGCGGACGCGATCAACAGGCTGGCGAAGAGATAGAAGGATATGACTTGGATCATATACCCTCCTCCCCGTTATACACTTCGTCATGCTGAACTTGTTTCAGCATCCATCGCGCAGCTATGGCGGAGCTTGAAAGGCTAAATAGACCCTGGAACGAAGTCACCGCAAGGTGAAACAAGTTCAGGGTGACATTAGTGTGGTATGTAAAGCCTTGTTGAATCATTATCAGCGCCCTTAGCGGTACGGCGCATCGGCGGCAAGGTTCGCCGCAATCGCGCGTTCCCATTTATCGCCGTTATCGAGGAGCTTGTTTTTATCATATAGCAACTCCTCACGCGTTTCGGTGGCATATTCGAAATTCGGCCCCTCAACAATCGCATCGACCGGGCAAGCCTCTTGGCAGAAACCACAGTAAATGCACTTGGTCATGTCGATGTCATAGCGCGTGGTGCGCCGTGATCCGTCATCCCGGGGCTCAGCCTCAATCGTAATCGCCTGCGCCGGGCACACCGCCTCACACAGCTTGCACGCAATGCAGCGCTCCTCGCCATTGGGATACCGCCGCAGCGCATGTTCCCCGCGAAAACGCGGAGACAGCGGGTTCTTCTCAAACGGATAGTTGATTGTCGCCTTGGGCTTAAAGAAATATTGCAAGGTCAACCAATGTGCCTTGACGAATTCCCAAAGGGTGAAGGATTTGATGAGGTGGGTAACGTAACTCATGAAGCAATTCCAATTTCGTCATTGCGAGCGAAGCGCGGCAATCCAGTGCTGAGCAGCGCCACCCTGGATTGCTTCGTCACTACGTTCCTCGCAATGACGGCGAATGTGAGAGATTTGATGAGATGAGCGATGTTCATGGCGCGTCTGACTTTCTATTTTTCAGTCGCGGCGGCACCACCTGCAAACTGCTACATTCTGGCTGCGGTGCTATCAATCCAGCCTTGATCAAGTCGCCAGTGTTGGGACCTACCGTTTGCACCAACAACTCTTCGACACATCCTGTGGCAGTATCAAATACAATAGCGGGATAGTCATCTTTTGAGGGGATCAATTGAAATCGACCTTTTTGCGCAGCTACAACCGCAGCATCGGCTTGAGCAGATTGCATGTCACGGGAAGCCAGATCTCGATCATCGCAGGCGCTTAAAAGCAGCATGGCCAGCGTTAGAGTGAAGATCATTGTTGTCGCTTTCACGCCGAATACCTCGTCAGCATCAAATATCCGCTCACCAAAAATACCCAGAACAGCGAGATCGGCAGGAATATCTTCCACCCCAAACGCATTAATTGGTCATAGCGATACCGCGGGACGGTCGCCTTTACCCAGCTGAAGATGAAGAAGAACACGAGTATCTTGCCAAAGAACCAGATAATCCCCGGCACATAATAAAGCGGCGCCCAATCGAGGGGCGGCAGATACCCGCCCCAGAACAGGATCGCATTCAGCGCACACATCAGCAGCACATTGGCATATTCGCCGAGCCAGAACAGCGCGAAGGACATAGATGAATATTCAGTCTGATACCCCGCGACTAGCTCGCTTTCGGCTTCCGTCAAATCGAACGGTGCGCGCGCGGTTTCGGCCATCGAGCTGATGAGGAAAATCACCGCAATCGGAAACAGTAACGGGTTCAAACCAAAGGCGTTGATAAAGCCAAAGATATGCCCCCGCTGCGCCTCAACCATTCCGCCCAGATTATAGGTGCCCGCCCATAACACGACCGATATCAGAATGAAGCCGATAGAGATTTCATAAGAGATCATTTGCGCGGCGGCGCGCATCGCGGAGAAGAACGGGTATTTCGAATTCGACGCCCAACCCGATATCACCACGCCGTAAACGCCGAGGCTGCTGATCGCCAGGATATACAGCAAGCCGACATTGATATCCGCGAGCACGGCGCCCGAGTTAAACGGGATCACTGCCCATGCCATCAACGCGACGGTAAAGGTGATAATCGGCGCAATCAGGAACAGCCCGCGGTTTGATGCGGATGGGATAATCGTTTCCTGCAAGAAAACCTTAAGCCCATCAGCAAAGCTTTGCAGCAAACCAAACGGCCCCACAACATTCGGCCCACGACGCAGCGCCATCGCTGCCCAAATCTTGCGGTCGGCATAGATTATCATCGCTACGGCCAGCATGAGGGGAAGCGCGATGAGGAGGATCGCAAGAATCGTGGAGGTAAACCACGCACCTTCGTAAGACATGCCGAGGGAATGGAAAAATTTAGTCATACTATTTCTCCCACTTCGTCATGCTGAACTTGTTTCAGCATCCATCGCGCAGCCACGGCGGACCTTCGAAGGATGGATGGACCCTGAAACAAGTTCAGGGTGACGAAGTTTTTGTTATTGAAGTTAGCCGATTTCATTCCGCCGCCTCCAAAAACTGTTCGCCGTGCACCAGCTCCGTTGAACACCGGTTCATCGTCTCGCTTGCCCTGCAGATGGCATTGGTCAGGTAGAAATCCTTAATCGGATAGCCAATTGGCCCGGATGTTGTTCCTGCCAATTTAGGCATAGCCCAACCATAATCAGCCAGTCCCTCAAACCCGAGCGCCGGAACTTCGGCATACATCGCGGCGCGCAGGGCATCGAGGCTATCAAACGGCAAATTATTTCCCAGCACATCGGACAGCGCGCGTAATATCGCCCAATCTTCCCGCGCATCACCCGGCGGAAATACGGCGCGGCTTGAACGCTGCACACGCCCCTCCAAGTTCACATACGTTCCGTCTTTTTCGCTATAGGCCGCCGCTGGCAGGATCACATCGGCTGCTGTTGCACCCTTATCGCCGTGATGACCGATAAAGACCTTAAACGTCTTGGCAAACTGCGAAAAGTCAACCTCGTCCGCGCCAAGAAAGAACGCCAGTTTTGGCTTGGCCGTCACAATATCAGCAATCCCGCCAACTTGCGCATAGCCCAGCATCAACCCGCCCATACGCGATGCCGCCATATGGAGCGCGTTAAAGCCGTTCCACGACGTCCCATCCTCCAGCGTGCGGACCAGTTCATATTTCTTCGCCAGTGCTAGTGCCGCGCCGTGCAACCCGTCCGCAGCCAATCCGCCTCCGCCCAAGATCACCGCCGGACGCTTTGCAGCTTTCAAAGCATCCGCCGCCGACTTGGGCAGTTTAGCCACCAGCCCGGCATCATTGCCCAGCCACTCAACCTTGTACGTCAGGTCAGTTGGCGCGCCGATACCAAACACTTTGGCACCGCGCTTGCGCACCGCTTTCTGGATACGCGTATTGACCAAAGGTGCTTCCCAGCGAACATTGCTGCCCACAATCAGGATGACATCGGCGTTTTCGATTCCTGCGATTGTGGTGTTAAAGTTCACTGCCGACAGCGAGGTCGCATCATATTTCAGGCCCGTCTGACGCCCCTCCAGCATTGTCGA
>JAYUPC010000020.1:0-6455 GCA_043760355.1 Sphingomonadales bacterium | reverse complement strand
TCAAATATATCATGGTCGACGAATATCAGGATACCAACGCCGTCCAATATCTCTGGCTCCGGCTTCTAGCGCAAAAACGCAAAAACATCGCCTGCGTGGGTGATGATGACCAGAGCATCTATTCATGGCGCGGCGCAGAAGTCGCCAATATCCTGCGGTTTGAAAAAGATTTTCCAGGCGCGAAGATCATCAAGCTGGAACAGAATTACCGAAGTACACCCCATATTCTGGCAGCGGCATCGGGGCTTATCAATGCCAATGCCGAACGGCTGGGTAAGACGCTGTGGACCGAACTGAATGACGGCGACAAGGTTCGCATCATCGGTGTATGGGATGGCCCCGAAGAAGCGCGGCGGGTGGGTGACGAGATTGAGGCTTTGCAGCATAGGGGTGCATTACTCAATACTATTGCCATCCTTGTGCGCGCGCAGCATCAGACACGCGAATTTGAAGACCGGTTTATATCTATCGGCCTTAACTATAAGATTGTGGGTGGTTTTCGTTTTTATGAACGTGCCGAGATCCGCGATGCCATTGCCTATTTGCGTATCGTCAATCAAACCTCCGACGATCTTGCCTTTGAACGTATCGTCAACGTTCCCAAACGCGGCATTGGGGATAAGGCTGTGGAAAAAATCCACATTGTTGCGCGCGCAGAAGGTGTTCCGTTATCGGTCGCTGCATCGCGGCTGGTGGGCACAGATGAACTGAGTGGCAAGGCGCGCAAATCCCTAGCCGACTTGGTGATCGATATGGCGCGTTGGCGGGACAGTGCAAAAGCACTCACGCCTGCCGATCTCACCCGCCTCATCCTCGATGAAAGCGGCTATACCGACGTATTGCAGGCTGAACGCAGTGTCGAGGCAGCCGGTCGCCTCGAAAACCTCAGCGAACTTGCGCGTGCGATGGAGGAATATGAAACGCTTGGCGACTTTTTGGAGCATGTCAGCTTGGTCATGGACAATGAACGAAGCAATGACCTACCCAGCATCACGGTAATGACGATCCACGCGGCAAAGGGGCTAGAGTTTGACAATGTTTTCTTGGTGGGTTGGGAGGAAGGCGTGTTTCCTTCGCAACGTTCGCTCGATGAAGGCGGTCTTGCCAGTCTTGAGGAGGAAAGGCGCCTGGCATACGTGGCGATCACACGGGCACGTCTGCGCTGTTTTATATTACACGCAGCCAACCGCCGGATATATGGCCAGTGGACATCGAGCATCCCCAGCCGCTTCATTACGGAATTGCCCGCCGACCATATCGAGGCCGAACAATCGATGACCGGTGGTGCCAGCATGTGGCGCGCCAACTGGTCCGAACGCGAAGACCCGTTCGCGCATCTTGCCGCCGCCAATCAAGGACGCAGCAACGCACGCGGCCCAGGCTGGCAACGCGCCGCGAGTGCAGCTGCGTACAACCCCTCCCCCGGCACCCGGACAACCGAAGCCAGCCGCTCTGCGGTAAGCTTGGGTAATAAGGGGCGCAGTGACTTGACCGCCGGAATGCGGGTGTTTCATGAAAAGTTCGGCTACGGCATAATTGCCGAGATTGAGGGCAACAAGCTGGAGATCGATTTCGAAGCGAGTGGACGGAAACGGGTAATCGATAGTTTTGTGACGTTGGGGTGAGGTAAAGTCATACTTGACATAAATTGTGTAAAGTCATAGATTACATTTATGGAGATTGAAAGTATCCAGCATAAAGCATTATTGCGCTTTTTCACTGCTGGTAATGCGAAAGGTCTCGACGGTAAGCAAGTTGATCGGTTACGTAAGATGTTGAACTATATAGTCAACGCGAACAGCTTTAATGAATTAAATATGCCGCCCAATTATGGCTTGCATCCGCTAACTGCTAACCGAGCCGGCATTTGGGCTATGACCGTTACTAGAAACTGGCGATTGACGTTTCGTAAAATCGACGAACAAACCCTCGCCGACCTTGATTTGGAGGATTACCACTGATGTCCCTCATTATGCACTCCTCGCTTGCGGTTCACCCCGGCGACTGGTTAAAAACCGAAGTTATCGAAGCCAATGGTGTTGCCATCGGTTCACTCGCCAAGGCCTTTGGCGTAAGTCGTCAGGCATTGAGCGCTTTACTAAACAGTCGGGCATCGCTCTCGGCTGATATGGCAATCCGTTTTGAAAAACTATTCGGGATCAAAGCCGATACCTTGTGCCGTATGCAGGTTGCCTATGATTTGGCAAAAGCACGCGAGCGTCAGGATGATATTAAGGTGGACCGGCGGTTGCTGGCGGCTTGAGTAAATGAGCGTATGAGTAGTGCCGTCAATATTTTGCGATAAAATGCACTTTAGATGCAATAGCCTATTGTCAACTAAATTAGTAGTGATAAATATCTCCTCGGCGGCCATAGAGTCGCGGTTATGGAGAATAGTCATGAAGCGGCAGTTATTTTTCCTTTTAGTATCAACTCTTATCCTAGCTGGATGTTCGAAAGAGCGAGATGAACAGAACAGCGCAACTGAAAGCATCGATGTAAGTGAAGCTCGCCCGTTGGCCGCAAAAACAGAGGTGGCAACTGAGGCAGCCGATGCTTCCGGAATGGCGGCTCCCGGTATCCCCGCGAGCGTCGCACCCAATCTGGCGTTCGAATATCGCTATGCCTTTAAGCTCCCCGATGACAAAATCAGCGCGGTGCAAGAAGAACATGCCGAAGCATGCGAGACTCTGGGGTCGGCGCGGTGTCAGGTGGTCGATATGAAATACCAGCAGTCTGATGAAACCAATGCCGAAGCAATGCTGGCGTTCAAGCTTGACCCTGCCATCGCACGCAAATTCGGGCGCGATGCGATTGCAAGTGTGGAAAAAGCCGAAGGGGTGCTGGCCGATGGCAATGTGACGGGAACCAATGTTGGCGGCGAGATTGAAGACTCACAGGGACGCAGCGCCTTGCTAACCGCGCAACTGGAGCGGCTGGAAAAACGGCTGGCTATTAAAGGCTTGCCGACCAAGGAACGTGCATCTCTTCAGGAGCGTGCCGAGGAACTGCGCAAGGAACTTGATAGCGAAGGTGAAGGACGTCGTCAGGGTGAGGTGAAACTTGCGATGACGCCGGTGGTCTTCACCTATACCAGCGACGGCGGACTGCCCGGCTTTGGCAAGGAAAATCCGCTCAGCAATGCAGCAAGCGTTAGCGCAAACAGCTTTGCCACTATGATTAGCTTTGTACTTTTGCTGATCGGTGCGATTGCGCCATGGGCATTGCTTGGCGGAGCGATTGTGCTGATCTGGCGGTCGCCAATGCTGCGTGGTGCGCGAACATGGTTTGCGCGAAGCAGCCCGTTAAATGACGCGCCACTGAAAGAGTAATATGCACAATGTCATCCCCGGTTGATCCGGGGATTACATATTACTCAACGATTAAAACACTGCCTTCGCAGCATCCTCCTTCATCATCGCCTGACGCACCATCGGGATGGGTGGACCGCCATAACCCAAGAATTCATCGTGAAACGCCTTCCACTTTTTGCGATCTCCCTTTGTCCAATCCTCACGCAGCTTGCGGATCATTAGCTTACCCATGGTGTAATTCAGATACGCCGGATCATATGTTCCCCGCGCCGCTTGCTGTTTGGAATTACCTGCATCCTGATAGCATTCATTCAGGAACATCGCTTCAGACTGCGCCTGTGTCATACCTTTTGCATGCAGGCCAATGGCGGAGAGATAACGGCAGTTACGCAGCAGCGCGTTCGATAGCTGGCCAATCTTGGTTTCTGCGTCCTGCACCCCGTCCTTGGCATTTAGCCCCGCGTCTAGCATCATTTCCTCGCTATAATGTGCCCAACCCTCGGCAAAGGCATAGCCGACGAACAGCTTGCCTAATATGGATTTAGACCTGTTGGCGTGGAGGAAATTGAGGAAGTGCCCCGGCCATACTTCATGCACGCTGGTGCCCATAAGATCAGACTTTCCGGGCACAAAACTGTCCTGCGTCGCTTGATCCCATGTCGGGTCTGGGGGCGAAATATAATAGACCGAAGGCAGCCCTTTTTCATACGGTCCGGGAATATCGATATAGGCCGAATTCTGGCGATTATAGGGTGGCGATTCTTCTACCTTGGCTTCCTCGGTACCAGGGATCGATACCAGATCCTTATCAATAATGAACTTGCGAAGACCCGGCAATTGCCGCCGTGCTTCGGCAACAGGGCCATCAGCGGCTTTGTTTGCCGACATTTTGCCCATGCAATTGATCATCGTAGCGCCCGGAGCATAAGTTGCACACGCCGTCTTCAAGGCATCCTGATTGGCCTTCAAATCAGCGCGGCCAATCTTCTCCAGTTCATCAAGCGGGACGTTCACGCCTTCGGTCTTATTTACCATCGCCGCAAATTTGGCCGCACCAAGGGCATAACCGCCCACTGTGCCCGGCTTTGATCCGACATATCCGGCCAAATCCTTCATCGCGGCACCCGCTTTAGCGGTGGCAACGTCAAAATCGGTCTGTAACTTGGCGTCTTTTACACTGGCAAACGCGGCTTTGGCGTCGCCGGTATAATAATCGGCAAACCCGCTAAAACCGGCTTGGCCATATTTAACATAGCTTGCCGGAAGCGGCAGTTTCAGGTTCGCCTTAATCTGTGCAGCAGCAGCAGGGACATTGTTGGCATAGGCAATAAACGCCTTCATCCGCGTGGTCGCATCGGCATACGGCCGGGCGATGTAGACATTGGGGTCAAGTTGTCCGACATAATAAGCCGGGTTCAAATGCGGTTGATCGGCATCCTCCAGCCAGAACAATTCGCTGGTCATCACATGGATCAGGTAATCGCGTTCAAATTTCTGCGGTGCGGTCAGTTTTGAGGCGTCGATAGCTTTGGCATCGGCAATTGCTTTCTTACGATAATCAATCTGCGCCTTCAGCCCTTCGGGGCTCCAATCAGGAAGCTTACCGTCAAATTCATGTTTACCCTGACCAACCGCAAAACTGGGGTTGACCGGAAAATATCCGGCAAGAAAGCCATCGACATATTTGCCCCAGACGCTGCCGTCATTGGCGGTGATCGCGCTGTTATCGTCAAGCTTTTTGCAACCGCCTGTTATTGTCATTGCAGCAAGCGATACCGCCAGCATCCATTTTCCAATTTTCATCTCATTCTCCCTAATCTCAATATTGACCAATTGTTGCACTTAAAGGCCCGGCTTGGCGAGTCCCTTTTCGACCAACGGCAATCGCCGCAAACAAAATTTGTGGGGACAAAAGCAAGGCTTGCATTGCAGCATCGCGTCGCAATGGTTAGGCAGCGATCACATGACCGCGACCCATCCCTTCGCCATTCGCGATTTTCGCCTGTATTGGATATCGCGTTTCTGTGCGGTGATGGCGACCATGGCGATGGTGGTGGTGATCGGGTGGCAGACGTATGACGTGGCGCGCGCCGATTACGGCATGTCGATACCGCAAGCATCGTTTCAGCTTGGATTACTCGGATTGTTTCAGTTTATCCCGCTGGCGATATTAACGCCGGTTGCGGGCTGGGTGGCCGACCGGTATGAGCGGCGCGGCGTTGTGATACTGGCGAACGGCGTTGACCTAGGCGTGGCGGTATTGCTCGGATGGTTTACTTATACCAATGCCCTGACCCTGCCCTTATTATTCACGCTTGCCGCCGGGCACGGGGTTGCGCGGGTTTTTGTCGGACCAGCGATGAGCGCGATTGCCCCCAATCTGGTGCCCCCCGAAATGTTGCCACGCGCGATTGCGCTCAGCTCGATCGCTTGGCAAGCCGCTTCGGTGATCGGTCCGGCGCTTGGCGGAATGCTGTATGCGGTTGGTACAGCAGTCCCCTATATGTTTAGCGTGGCATTGTTGCTGATTGCGATAACGGGCATTGCACCCATTCGCCGCATATTGCCGCCGCCGCCCGATCAGGCGGTTCATCCCTTAAGCCAAATGGCTGACGGCCTCAGCTACACATGGCGTGAACGGTTTCTTCTCGGCGCAATCTCGCTTGATCTGTTTGCGGTGTTGCTTGCCGGAGCAACGGCGTTGCTGCCCGTTTTTGCGCGCGATATCCTGCATGTCGGGCCTATCGGGCTTGGTTGGTTACGCGCTGCACCTGCTCTGGGCGCAGTGGTGGTGGCAGCATGGTTCGTTTGGCGTCCGCTCAAACATAATGTCGGCGCAAAAATGCTGTGGGCGGTGGTCGTTTTTGGTCTTGCAACGATTAGCTTCGGGTTGTCGGTGACCTTTTGGATATCCATTGCATCGCTCATAGTCTTGGGTGCTGCCGATATGCTTTCGGTGTATGTACGATCCTCACTGGTTCAGCTGAACACTCCCGATGCCATGCGGGGCCGTGTGTCGGCGGTATCAGGACTTGCTATATCTGCCTCCAACGAGCTGGGTGAAATGCAGTCTGGCGTGGCCGCTGCACTTCTTGGCCCCATCGGCGCTGTTGTTTTTGGCGGCATCGGTGCCATAATAGT
>JAYUPC010000019.1:0-19808 GCA_043760355.1 Sphingomonadales bacterium | reverse complement strand
AGCGCTCTGCTGTGCGCGCATGGTCCTGCCAATATCCTTGTGCCACCAACGGCCCGGCATGGACGAGTTCGCCGGGTACGCCCACCGCCGCTTCGCTGTCGTCCTTTGCCACAACCATGATCTCGGCAAAGGGGATGCCCTTGCCCATGCTCGTCGGGTTGGCGTCGATTAGGGCGGGGTCGAGATAGGTTGAGCGAAACGCCTCGGTCAGGCCGTACATCGCATAGATATCAGTCTTTGTGCCGAATATCCCGCGCAGCCCCTTCACAAGGCTGGGCGTCAGCGCGCCGCCGCTGTTGGTCAGGCGTCGCATGTTTGTGCTCGTCTCGGCTGGCCAGTCCTGCTCGACCAGTTGCACCCAAAGCGGCGGTACGGCGGCAAGCGTGGTGATGTGGTGCTTCGCGCACGCCTTGATAACATCGCGCGGAGTCAGGTAATCGAGCGGCACAACGCAGCCACCTGCTTTCCAAGTTGAGAACAGCTGGTTCTGGCCATAATCGAAGCTCAAGGGGAGCACGGCGAGGGTGATGTCGTCGGCACTAAGCTTAAGATATTCAGCCACGCTAATGGCACCCAGCACCATATTGGCGTGGGACAGCATCACGCCCTTGGGACGACCCGTGCTGCCGCTGGTGTAGAGGATCGCGGCGAGGGTCTGCAGGTCGTAGTTATCGGGGAGCGGAGGGAGTTGGGGGGCGGATTTATCGTTGAGGATGGATTGCAGATATTTCTCATCGACAATGTCGTAATTATCTTCGTCATGCTGAACTTGTTTCAGCATCCATTCTTCCACCTCGACCGAAGGATTTTTAGGCGGTATAAACCGTGAAATTAGTTCAGGATAACGGTTTTGGCTGGGCTTGCCAGCATCAACTAAACTCGCAGCTCTACTAGCCCCCGTAATCAATGCCCGCGCCCCGCTGTCGGCCATGATATGCACCACCTGTGCCGGTTTCAACAGCGGGTTGACCGGCACATACACCAAGCCCGCTCGCACCGCTGCCAAGGGCATCAGGCAGGCAATCTCTCCTTTTGCCACCCAGCTTGCCACGCGGTCGCCAGCCACAAGCCCACTTGCCTGCAAATAAAAAGCGAGGGCGGCGATACGGAGATTTAACTCCTTATAACTATACACATCCTCACGAATGATAAGCGCAGCTACATCCTCATCCTCGCAAAGTGCAAGGTGATCGAGGGGAAAGGCTGGCGTATCAATCGACATTAGGGCATATTCTATAAAGGGTTAGTGACGTGTCAGGGGCTTTTGTATTGCCAGTAAAAGGTGAATATCACGATAATTTCCTGACCGCGCAAGCCTCGGCACGCGGGATATTGGACCGTGACGTCCAAAAAAGTCTGTTTGACCGGCTCGACTGGCTCGACAGCCTACACCGGATGGCATTGCGCGACCGTCCGCCTTTGCTCTTGCGGGCGAGCGACAGCAATAGCGACCTTTGGATGCCGTTGATGCAGACTGGCAATGGCACATATGCAGCCCTTGCCAACTGGTATAATTTTACTTGGCGTCCGATATTTGGGCATGCCCATGATGAGGTAACCCGGCTGGCACTGCTCCGTCAGATCGCCTTACAAGCCCCCGAACACGCCCGGCGGATCATATTGTCGCCGGTTCCCGATGAAGACGGGTCAGCTACCCTGCTCGCCACAGCATTTGAACAATCCGGCTGGATCGTTTTCAAAAAACAGTGTGACGAGAACCATTATCTGCGCTTGCGCGGACGCAGTTTTGACGAATATTGGGAAGGTCGCCCCGGCAAATTGCGCGGCACGGTAAAGCGTAAAGGCAAGAAAGGCATCGTATCCATCCGCATCGAAACCGCCTTTGTTGAACAAAGCTGGGCCGATTACGAACGCATTTATGCCCGCAGCTGGAAACCACATGAAGGCAGCCCTGAATTCCTGCGCAAACTTGCCGAACAGGAAAGCGTCGCTGGATGCTTACGCCTGGGCCTTGCCTATATTGACGGGCAGCCGGTCGCAGCGCAATTCTGGACAGTGGAAAACGGCGTCGCGCTCATTCACAAACTCGCGCATGACGAACGGCATATCGCGTCGTCCCCTGGCACATTGCTATCCGCCGCACTTTTCCAGCATGTGATCGATATCGACAAGGTGGAAGAGATTGATTTTGGCACCGGCAGCGATCCGTATAAACGCGAATGGATGGAAGAAATGCGCCCACGTTACGCCATTGAGTTGCTTTGGCCCAATCATCCGCTAAATTGGCCGCGTATCATCCGTAACAAAATCTTCCCCTAAAAAAGAGTTTTCATGACCGACACTACTGCCCGTACCGAAGCTATCATTCGTTCGATCCTGTCCGATCTGCTTGGCCTGTCGCCGATGCAGGTGATGGAAATGGATTCGGATACCGAGTTGTTTGGATCTATTCCAGAGCTGGATTCAATGGCTGTTGCCGGGCTCTTAACCGAGATGGAAGACAGGCTCGATATTATCATCTACGATGAAGATGTTGACGGCGAGCTGTTCGAAACCTTCGGCAATCTGGTCGAATTTGCTAAGGCCAAGGTCGCGGGGTGAGCGCCCTTCACCTGACTTATGACATTGGCGGGCGCGAGGAGAAGATCCTTGGGTTTGGCGATATGAATAGCACGCGCAAAGCCCTTATCATCCCGCCTTTGTTCGATGAAATGAACCGCGTCCGGCGAATGCTTGTCTGTGCGATGCGCGATTTGGCAGCGCGGGGCGTGGCGACATTTTTGCCTGACTTGCCGGGGACAAATGAGAGCTTGGCATTGATGCCTGAGCAGGACTTGGAGATGTGGCGCACGGCGATGATATTAGCGGCGGAGCAACTGGGCGCGACGCATATTGCCGCGATCCGGGGCGGTGCTCTGGTCGATGACGGCCTGCCCAATGTGCCGCATTGGCGATTGGCCCCGGTCAAGGGTGCGTCGCTTATCAAAACTATGATGCGCACGCGGATTGCTGGCGATAAAGAGGCTGGCATGTCCACCAGCATGGATGACCTGTTGGCCGAGGCGCAGATTTCACGCGTCGAGTTATCGGGCAATCTGCTGAACCTGAAAATGGTCGATCAATTGACCACAGCCGAACCAGCAGCTTTGCCGCGTGTTCACACCGTTAATGTGGGTGATGGCCCTGATATGATTACCGGCTCTGCGCTGTGGCTTCGGGCCGAGCCGCAGGATGACGCCGCAATGTCTGCTGCACTTGCCGCCGAACTTGATCGCTGGAGCGCGTCATGCGGCAAATGATCGACTTTGATTGCGCGGGTGATACGCTTGCCGGAACGCTGGATGAAGGCGAAAGCACCACTGGCCTGTTGATCGTCAGTGGCGGCAATGAAATCCGCAGCGGCGCGTATGCAGGGCAAGCCATGATAGCCGGGCTGTTTGCGTCGATGGACGTCCCCGTTTTCCGATATGACCGGCGCGGGATTGGCGACAGCGAGGGAGCAAATACAGGCTTTGAAGGCAGTGCAAAAGACATCGCCGCCGCCACCGCTGCCTTTCGCAACAGCGCACCCCATGTCACCCGCATCGTCGCATTCGGCAATTGCGATGCGGCAAGCGCGCTGGCGCTTTATCATGCCGCCTTAGGGCTAGATGCACTGATCCTAGCCAACCCCTGGGTAATCGAAGCCGCAGCAACAGATGACACCCCCACCCCGCCCAGCGCTGCGACCATTCGGTCGCGTTACTGGGCGCGGATTAAAAACCCGCGCAGTGTGATCGACCTGTTGACCGGCAAGATTGATTTCAAAAAGCTGGCAAATGGGCTGGCATCTGCGTCCCGCAAGGATCAGGTTACAGGATTAGCCATACGAATTGCGGATTCGCTCGCCCAAGCGGCGCTTCCGGTACATCTGCTGATTGCCAGACGGGATACGACGGCGATGGCGTTCATTGGCGCGTGGCATGATACTGTGTTTGCGTCCGTAAGAGAACGTTCAAATGTGCATATGGAGATATGCGACACGGCATCACATAGCTTTGCCGATGCAGCGGCAATGGCTTGGTTGGTTGAGCGGATTGGCGTGGCTTTAAAGGAGTGAGTAGCGCGCAGACAGCAAGTTCATGAAAGAATAGGCGCTGCCCGCAAGCCAAATACAATTGCGCGCTTGGCAGTTTTTGGGGAAAGTGCCCACCGGACGATCCCTTTTCCCCAAAACTGGTAGCGAAGGAGGGACTTGAACCCCCGACCTATGGATTATGATTCCACCGCTCTAACCAGCTGAGCTACTTCGCCATACCAATTTTTAGGCTCGACCACTGGCCAGAGCAAGCGCCCTATAAGCGGGGGACGGTGGCGGGTCAAGGGAGAGTGGTGTGATTATCCCCGAAAGCTCCAACTCCCAATTGGTTCCCACGGACCGCCGCGATAATGATAGGCCGCAAGACCGTTTATTGCCAAGGCGTGCGGGCGGAATATACCAGACAACACAGCGTGCAGAGCCTTTGCATCTTTTGGTTCAACCTTGTTCTGGATAGTGATGTGCAGGCGCGGTTTCGCCTGATCCTGCGGCATCAAAAGGCCGGTAAACGCATAGGCCAGCTCCTCACGCATACTGAACAATTCCGGGCTATCGATCCGGTATGCCACGCCCCGTCCTAGCAATATGACATCACTCACTTGTGCTTTGGGCGGCTGATATTCCTTTGCCAGAGCAGCAAGCCGTGACTTGACCTCTGCCAGATGCCCCGGCGGCAAATGATGAAACAGTGTGATATGCGCATCCAGATAATTGCGTTCAGGCGGGAAATGGGCGCGGCGCAGGCCGTTTGCCCAAGCTTGGTCTTCCTTGCCCATTTGCGCTGTAATGATGATAGGGCCCGGATCGGTCATTACTTAATTCCATAAACAAAAAAGGACGCAAGATACAAGTCCTGCGCCCTTTCATGCGACCCTCTAGGGGTAAACTCGTTTGGCCATGTGATAATCAAGAAAACTTCAGGTATCAACACGCCAAAAAATGACCATTATAAATATAAACGGATGGGTTGGGTACGTCGGAGCAGCAAGGGGGGGTAAGCTGCTCCGACTTTTTTACGTTTACATCCCCGGTGAAATCGATCCAACGTATTAATACCCTAACACTGATCGATTTAGCCGATCAAACTACTCCTTTACACAAGCGCCGCACCACGCCAATCTGATGTTACAGGTTGGGGGGACAAGATCATGAAACGCGTTGCATTATTATGTTTCGTCTATGGAACGGGCGCTTTGGCAGCCACGCCGGATATGTCACCCAAGCCTGCCTCACCCGCCACCATTTCGGCACAGGCCAAGACCAGCGCATTGCTGCCGCCCGAAAATGGCGAAGACGAAGATTTTGCTTCACGCGGTTTTGTCGCGACCCTGGCTGATCCGGTCATCCGCAACAAGGATGGTAAGCAGGTTTGGAATCTGGACGCCTATAAATGGATGGACGGCAGAGCACCCGATAGCGTCAACCCAAGCCTGTGGCGGCATCAGATGATCCTGCGGAAAAGCGGGCTGTTCAAATTGGCCGATGGAATGTGGCAGATACGCGGATTTGACATATCGAACATGACCATCATCCAAGGCAAAACCGGCTGGATATTGATCGATCCACTAACCAACCGCGAAACCGGGGCTGCCGCACTCGGATTAGTCAATGCGCACCTTGGAAACCGGCCTGTGACAGCAGTCATATACTCTCACAGCCACGGTGACCATTATGGCGGCGTGCGCGGCGTCACCTCGATTGAGGACGTGAAAGCCGGCAACACCGCGATCATTGCACCTGAACATTTTATCGAGGAGACCTCTTCGGAAAATGTGATGGCCGGCCCTGCCATGGGTAGACGCGCCAATTACCAATTCGGTGGCAGCTTGGCTCCTGGCGCACAGGGCCAGATGGGCAGCGGAATTGGCTCAGCTATTCCAGGCGGCGACATCACCTTGATCGCGCCGACGGACCTGATCCGCAAAACCGGCGAGACGCGGGTCATTGACGGCGTCACACTCGAATTCCAGATGGTGCCCGAAACCGAGGCTCCGGCAGAAATGAACATCTATCTGGCCGCCGCAAGAACATTCATTGCCGCCGAAATCGCCACCTGTTCGCAGCATAATATCCTGACACCGCGCGGTGCAAAGGTGCGTGATGCGCTGGGCTGGGCAAATTATCTCAATGAAGCGATCAATCTTTATGCCGACCGCAGCGATACCATCGCATCCAGCCATTGCTGGCCCCATTTCGGGCAGGCGCGTCTGAAAGATTATCTCAGCCTGCAGCGCGATAATTATAAATATCTGCACGACCAGACCGTCCGGATGATGAACAAGGGACTGACTCAGGCCGAGATTGCCGAGGCGATTGTACCGCCCCCTGCGCTGCAAGCCGAATGGTCGACGCATGGGTATTACGGAACCTATAGCCATAATGCCAAGGCGGTTTATCAGCGGTATCTTGGCTGGTATGACGCGGTTCCGGCCAATCTAAACCCGCTGCCACCACAAGAACGCGGGAGCAAATATGTGGCGGCAATGGGAGGTGCTGCAAAGGTGATTGCTTCGGCCAAAAAAGCGATGGCGACGGGAGATTACCGCTGGTCTGCCGACTTGCTCAACCACCTTGTCTTTGCCGATCCCAGAAATACGCAAGGGCGCGCTTTGCTCGCTGATAGCTATGAACAAATGGGGTATCAGGCCGAGGCGTCAACCTGGCGCAACATGTATCTCTCCGCCGCACGTGATCTGCGCGAAGGGGTGAAGCCGGGTGCCGCGATTCAAAGCGGGGATACGATCTCCGCCATTCCAACAGGTCTTCTGCTCGATTCAATCGCCACGCGGCTTGATCCTGCGGTGATCGGCACTCAGGCGCTAAAATTCAATTTCAACATAACCGACCGCGCTGAAAAAGCACGGGTGAGCGTCAGCAACGCGGTGATGATTACCGAAATGGCGCAATCACACAGCGCACCCGCCGCTACATTATCTGGTCCGCGCCCGATGTTCCTGGGCCTTTTCTTCCTCAAAATACCGCTTGCCAAATTGGAGGCAGCGGGTCTGAAAGTCGAAGGCGACCGGGCAGCGGTCGAGGCGCTGCTTGCGGCAATCGAACCGATGCCGGGACCGTTCAATATTGCCGAGCCCTAGGCTTACAACCTAGGGTCTGTTGAGATTCATATCTCAACAGACCCTAGCTCACATCTCGCCCCGTTCACGCCGGATTGCGAACCATTTTTCGACGTTGGCGTTATGCTCCTCCAGCGTATCGGCGAACACATGCCCACCCTTACCATTGGCAACAAAGAACAGCGCGCTGGTCTTTGCAGGGTTCAGCACGGCGTTGATAGAAGCACGTGACGGGTTGGCAATTGGTCCCTTGGGCAGGCCGACCATGGCATATGTGTTGTAATCATTCACATCGGAAATCTCCGACTGGCGAATGCGCCGCCCAAGTGGTTTGCCCTTGGTAATCGGATAGATGATCGTCGGATCGGCTTGCAGCATCATGCTTTTGCGTACGCGGTTGGAATAAACCCCAGCTACAGTGCCACGTTCAGAAGGGATTTGCGTTTCTTTTTCGACAATCGCCGCCAGTGTCACGGCCTCTTGCGGGGTTTTCGCAACCGTATCCGGGCGGCGCTTTATCCATTCCTCCGCCAATGCCTTTGTCATCGCCGCCTGCATCCGTGCGAGTACTGCACTGCGGGTTTCGCCGTTCTCAAAGCTGTAGCTGTCAGGCAAGACCGAACCTTCGGCGGGGACAGGAATTTCGCCCTTCAGCTTGGTGTTCGCCATCAGCCGTTCATAGACCATGATCGATGGCATGCCTTCAACCACCGTTACCATACGCTGCACGGTTTTGCCGCCGGTCAGGATGTTGAGGATATCCGCATTCGATGCGTGCGCAGGAATTTTGAACTCGCCTGCCTTGATCGTGCTTGTCCCACCGAAAAACCGCGCTCGGTTTACAAATACATCGGCAGAAGCGCGTTTTAGGACGCGGCCTTTTTCTAACTGCTGCGCGGCAAGAGTGATGCCTGATCCCGGTTTAATCACCACTGTGACATCTCGCTCAGATGGTCCTGGTGCATTCCAAGCATAAACATTGTATCCGACAAGAGCCAGTATGAGCAGAACCAGTGGCAACACGACCCATTTGAGCACGCGACGCACCGCTTAAATCGCCTTCATAATAAGGCTGGCGTTGGTGCCGCCAAAACCAAAACTGTTGTTCAGCACCGCTTTGACTTTACGTTTTTTCGCGACGTGCGGGACAAGATCAACGCCTTCGGTACCTTCATCGGGATTATCTAGATTGAGCGTTGGCGGCACGATCTGATCGCGAATGGCCAGAATACAGAATATCGCCTCGACTGCACCCGCGCCGCCGAGCAAATGGCCGATGGCGGATTTGGTCGAGCTCATCGAAACGCCGCCAATTGCGTCACCGAACAGCCGCTTTACCGCCGCCAATTCAATCGTATCCGCCATTGTCGACGTTCCGTGCGCATTGATATAGTCGATATCAGCGGGCATCATTCCCGCCTTTTTAAGCGCCATCTGCATTGACCGGAAAGCGCCGTCGCCATCGGGATGGGGTGCCGTCACGTGATAAGCATCGCCCGACAGGCCGTAACCGACAACCTCGGCATAGATGGTCGCGCCGCGTGCCTTGGCATGTTCATATTCCTCCAGCACGACAACACCAGCGCCCTCCCCCATCACAAATCCGTCGCGGTCTTTGTCATACGGACGGCTGGCGGCTTCAGGGCGGTCATTGTAACTGGTGTTCAGTGCGCGTGCTTGGGCAAATCCGGCAATCCCCAGCGGGTTGATCGTACCTTCAGAACCGCCGGCCAGCATGATATCGGCATCATCGTCGCGGATCATACGCGCGGCATCACCAATCGAATGCGCACCCGTTGAGCAGGCGGTTACTACCGAGTGATTAGGACCTTTCAGACCGTATTTGATCTGCACCTGACCACTTATAAGATTGATGAGGCGACCGTGAACGAAATGCGGCGATACGCGGCCGGGACCGCGTTCGTGCAGATTAATCGATTCTTCCTCAATGCCAGGCAAACCGCCAATCCCCGAACCAATCGAACAACCGGTGCGCAGCTTCATATCCTCGGTCATTTCGGTCAGGCCGGCATCCTCAAGCGCCTGTCCGGCGGCATCAATGCCATAGATAATGAACGGATCAACCTGACGCTGTATCTTATGATCGACCCGCTTATCGGGATCAAAGCCCCAGGGATGGTCCTTAGGCTTTAGTTCGCAGGCAATATGGCATTTCTGGTTACTAGAATCAAAGCGTGTGATCCGCCCGGCACCTGATTTCGATGCAAGGATATTGGCCCAAGTGGTTTCCACGTCCCCGCCCAAAGGCGTAACAAGACCCAATCCGGTAACAACAATACGGCGCATATTATTCTCCAACCTAAATTCTAGACCTGGTTTCATTTTGGTTAAACCAAAATGCGGGTCTAGTTTGTTTTTCCCTTGATTTCTTAACCTTCAGATAATTCTATCTGATTGAAAATCGCTCTATGGGCTTCACATAAAAACAACTGGGCCCAAAAAGCAAACGGCTTTCCAGCAAGTGCCGAAAAGCCGTTTATTATGTATCATTTAGGCGCAAGTTGCGCCCACAAAAAATCAACCGTTGCTGTTGATGAAATCAATCGCATCCTTAACGGTTGCAATCTTTTCAGCCGCATCGTCAGGGATTTCCACGTTGAATTCTTCCTCAAACGCCATCACCAATTCAACGATATCTAGGCTGTCTGCGCCTAGATCGTCGATGAAGCTTGCAGCCTCAGTTACTTTGTCGGCTTCGACGCCTAAATGCTCAACAACGATTTTTTTGACCCGTTCTGCGGTATCGCTCATAGTATAGCCCCTTCAAAGCTTGGGATGAATAAACTGATATTTTGCCCTAATGCGCGGAATCGTCGCTGGCAAGGGGGTGCATGAATATTGCGCATCACAACATCGCCATTCCGCCGTTCACGTGGATCGTCTGACCGGTGATATAGCCCGCTTCACGGCTGGCGAGATATGCGACGGCAGCACCAATATCGCTCCCCTCGCCCATGCGCCCCATCGGGATACGGGCATTCAGCGCGTCTTTTTGGGGCTGGGGCAGAACATCGGTCATGGGTGTAGTGATAAAGCCGGGCGCAACACAGTTGACGGTGACACCACGGCTCGCCAGTTCCTGCGCCAGTGATTTTGACATGCCGACAAGACCCGCTTTGGACGCGGCATAATTCGCCTGTCCCGGATTGCCGGTTGCACCAACGACACTGGTGACCGAAATCATCCGGCCAAAGCGCGCCTTCATCATTGGTTTGGACGCAGCGCGCATTAACCGGAATGCGCCTTCCAGATTGATACGGATCACGTCAGCCCATTCGTCATCCTTCATCCGCATAGTCAGGTTATCGCGGGTGACGCCGGCATTGTTGACAAGGACATCGAGCTGACCAAGTTTCTCTAGAGCGGCGGGAACCAGCGCCTCGACGCTGTCTTTGTCGCCCAAATTGCAAGGAATGGCGACATGGTCACCGTTTAGAGATGCCCGAAACGCCTCCAGCTTGTCACCGTTGGATCCAGACACTGCCAGCCGCACACCTTGGGCCGCCAGCGCCTGACAAATCGCACTTCCAATCCCGCCAGAAGCTCCGGTTACAAGGGCGGTCATTCCGGTTAGGTCGAACATTTCAAATTCCTTTTTTTGTTTCGCGCAAAGGCGCAAAGATTTTTAAGATGTTATTTATTGATGCAGCTAACATAAGATGCCCAGAGCCACCCTCTTAAAAATCTTTGCGCCTTTGCGTGAAATTATTCTCCGGTGAATTTTGGCACACGCTTCTCGATAAACGCCTCAATTGCCTCGTCATTATCCTTGGTAGTATGCGCAAGCGCTTGCATGGCCGCCGACATTTCGAGGATATTTTTAAGATCCGCAGTCTGTCCTTCGCGCAGCAAGCGTTTGGCCATACGAACGGCGTGGGGCGGGTTGGCGGCGATTTTGGCGGCGACTTCGCGGGCGCGGGTCATCAGGTCTTCGTCCGGCACAACATGGCTGACAAGACCGATCCGCAGCGCCTCGCCGGCATCCACCATCTCGCCCGTCAGCGACAGTTCCACCGCACGCGAGAAACCGATGATACGCGGTAACAGCCACGCACCGCCGTCACCCGGAATAATGCCGAGCTTCACAAAACTCTCGGCAAATTTCGCCGATTGCGCGGCCACACGGACATCGCACATACAGGCAAGATCGCATCCTGCACCAATTGCAGGGCCATTGACCGCGGCAACCACGGGAACTTCAAGCGCCTGAAACATCAGCGGCAGGCGCTGGATACCGTATTTATAGTTGCGCCGCGTTTCGACCGGATTGCCATCGCGCAAACCACCCGCATCCGCGCGCATCATTTTAAGATCACCGCCTGATGAAAACGCACTGCCAGCTCCCGTCAGGATGACGCAGCGAACGTCGATATTCTGGTCCGCCGCCTCAAACGCATTGCACAGCGCATCGACCATAGCGTTGTCCGAAATCGGATTGCGTTTTTCAGGCAGGTTGATCGTGATGGTCAGGATATGGCCATCACGCTCCTGGATCAACAGGTCGGACACCTTATTTCTTCTTAAAGAACGAAGTGATCGCCCCGACCAGCACTCCCGCGATTACCTTACCAGCGGCGTTGCCGACCTGTTTCATCGGATCCTGCGGGCGTCTGCGCTTACGGCGTTGTCTAAATCCAAACATATGATTGTCCTTCCTTAAATATCTTTGAGTAGTGATTCGATATCATCCATCGAGATTATCGATGTTGTGGTGACGTCTTCGCCTGCGCTACGCTTCACCATCGGACTTAGCACCTTTCCGCCAAACTCAACAGTGTGCGTCACCCCTGCTGCTGCCATCGCTATCGCGGTTTCGCGCCAGCGGACACGCCCTGTCACCTGTTCCACCAATTGCGCCGTGATGGTCTCTGCGTCGGCAACGGGCGCTGCTGTAACATTTGCATAAAGCGGCACGAGAGGCGCATTCACCCCCGCTTTGGCAAGCGCGTCGGCCATCACCTCCGCCGCAGGTTGCATCAGTGGACAGTGGAAGGGCGCGGACACGGGGAGCAATATGCCGCGTTTGATACCGTGATCTTTGACCAGTTCTATCGCCCGCTCAATTGCGCCCTTGTGCCCTGAAATCACCACTTGTCCGGGATCATTATCGTTTGCCACGGTGCAGGTCTCACCTTGCGCCGCCGCCGCCGCAAGTACCTCGGCCTTTTCGATATCGGCACCTAACAAAGCCGCCATTGCGCCAACGCCCACGGGCACAGCCGCCTGCATCGCTTGACCACGCAGCTTCAATAACCGCGCAGCAGTCGCCAAATCAAACGCCCCGGCCGCACATAACGCCGAATATTCCCCCAGCGAATGCCCGGCAACAAAGCTGCATTTATCAACCAGAGAAACCCCGCCTTCCTGTTCCAACACCCGTAGCGTCGCAATCGCATTGGCCATGATCGCTGGTTGCGCGTTTTCGGTAAGGATAAGGTCGCTTTCGGGGCCTTCGCACATCAGGCGGAACAGGTGTTGCCCCAGCGCATCGTCCACTTCCTGAAAAACCGCACGCGCAACCGGGCTGGCCGCTGCCAACACCTGTCCCATGCCAACCGCCTGGCTGCCCTGTCCCGGAAAAATAAATGCGCGCATGATTTTTAGTCCTCTACTCAATTTTGATGGTGCCCAACGCAGTGATAGGTCGCGTTGCAATCTAAAGATCAAGCCAGTCTTCGCGGCCATTGTGTATGCGCAAGATCAGAATATTATCGGCATCATTGATTTCGTATATAATGATATGTGCCCCACATGGATAGGCACGAACAGGCGGCCTAACTTCATTACGCAATCGAGCGGCTCTTGGGTTGTCAGCAAGTAAGCTGAACGCTGCTTCAATTTTATCTTGATAATGCTCAGCTTGATTTTCGCCGAATTCAGCTATGCCTGTCAGGTATATATTAAGCAGATCGTTCCGTGCATTCGGAGACAAGGCAACCGCCACTAACGTAAACCTTGTTCATGAGCGATTTTTCGACCTTGCTCTCTTATCTCTTGAACGGAATATGGGGATATTCCGCTCGCCCTTGCTTCATCAACCAGCGCCTGCATCCGTGCAATTTTCTCTGCACGTACCTGTTCCCGACGAATCAAGTCGCGGATATAGTCGCTGCTATTACTATATTTTCCACTTTCAGATTGCGCCTCGACCCAGCCTTTCATGGCTTCGGGAAGGGATATATTCATGGTTGCCATTGTCATTCTCCTTATGCCCCAAGAGAATATCATTATGGCAAAGTTTGTCAATATTTGCCAAATGGGACAACCTTATTACCCACGTCATGCCCGATATCGGCACGGCCCAGATACACAATCCCGTTTGCCGTGCACCAACGCATTGCAATGGCTTCTGCCTCTTCCCCAAAAGGGCGATCGTTTTCAGGAATATCGCTGACCCGCCCTAGCCGCAGACATACC
The DNA here is from genome assembly GCA_043760355.1 of Sphingomonadales bacterium. GTDB lineage: Bacteria > Pseudomonadota > Alphaproteobacteria > Sphingomonadales > Sphingomonadaceae > Sphingorhabdus_B. The sequence continues at coordinate 6,257 of JAYUPC010000019.1, read as the reverse complement.
AAACCCGCGCCTGCCAAATGGGTTGTCACATTGAACATGGCGCGATCAAAGGCATAGAGATATTCGCTCACTTCCTCGACCATCAGGATATGCCCCGACAAATCAGGCAGTAACGGCGTGCCAACCATCATCGCGAGCGTCATGACATTGAACGCAGCGTATTTCTGGCCTGCTTCGATATGCGGCTCGAGTGCGGAAAGGTCGCGCTTTACTAGCCAATCCAGAGCGCGCTTCACGGCTGCATCTCCACCCTCACGCCGGATATCGCCGGGCATCGGGCCGTGGACTGGCCGACCTATCCCTGCTTTATACAGCGCCCCGAGCAGGTTGCCCCCGTCGCTATAGCCCATATAGGTCTTACTTTTTGCGCCATCGCCCAATCGCGCCACGACATCTTGGGCAATCCGCGCAGCACCGTATCCTCCCCGCACAAACCATATGGCGTTCAACCCCGGATCATTTGCCATTTCGACAAAGGCATCAGCGCGCTGTGCATCGGTTCCGGCGAAATGTCCGCTTTCGAAAAAGCATTGATCGTGGAGTACCAGTTCAGCCGCCGGATGATCCTTTGCCGCGAGTGCGATGACGCGGTCAGCATCCTCTCGGGTGAACGGGGTCGAAGGCGCGCAAATACCGATTTTCATTTTTTGCCTCCACCCCGATTGTCAAACGCGTTCCAATTCAATAGCGACATCATATGAAAAAAACCAAATCCTATTTCTTCTGCGGCATTGGTGGTTCGGGCATGTTACCGCTTGCCAATATTGTCCGCGATGCAGGCGCAACCGTCGGCGGGTCTGACCGTGCGCTCGATCAAGGGCGTTTGGGTGCAAAGTTTGAATGGCTGCAATCGCTCGACATATCCTTGCATAAACAAGACGGCAGCGGCTTGAGCGGCAAAGATCAGATACTTGTCGCGTCCGCCGCCATCGAAGACAGCGTGCCCGACGTCGCACGCGCAAACGAACTGGGCTGTGCGCGCATGACCCGCGCCGAATTGCTCGCCGAATTGTTCAATGCGGCCCCGCGCAGCATCGCAGTTGGCGGGACCAGCGGCAAATCGACGGTTACTGGCATGATCGGCTGGATCCTGACCGATGCCGGGCTTGACCCGACAATCATGAACGGTGCGGTGATGAAGAATTTTGTCGCTGAAAATACGCCATTTGCCAGCGCGCGTGTGGGCCATGCCAAAAACGGGGTGAGTGTATTCGTCAGCGAGGTAGACGAAAGCGACGGATCAATCGCGCTGTTCCGTCCCGAGGTTGCGGTGCTCAACAATGTCAGTCTTGATCACAAATCCTTGGAAGAACTCCGCGCATTGTTTGGCGATTTTGCGCGTAACGCCGTACACGCCATCTGGAATGCCGATGATATTGAAACCGTCGCCCTGATCGCACCAATGGGCCTGCAAAACGCAGTTAGCTTCGGCTTCACCGATCGCGCCGATGTCCGCGCTGTTGACGTAATCGACCTACCGCTGGGCAGCCGCTTTATCCTAAAGGCCGGTGGGGAAAGCCTAGCTGTCATCCTGCAAGTTCCGGGCCGCCACAATATCTCCAACGCACTTGCCGCCATTGCCGCTGCGATGGCCATGGGCGTAACCGTTGCCGGAGCCATTCACGCAATGGAGCGCTTCACCGGCCTAGCCCGGCGGTTTGACATTGTCGGCATCGCAGGCGGCATCACCGTGATCGACGATTTTGGTCACAATCCGGATAAGACCGCAGCAACCCTTGCCACGCTCAAGGCGTTTCCCGGCCGCGTCATCATCTTCTTCCAGCCGCATGGTTACGGCCCGATCCGCGTCATGGGCAGCGAGCTCGCCGCCGTTTTTGCAAACATGATGCGGCGCGATGATCACCTGATCCTGTGCGACCCCGTCTATTTCGGTGGTACCGTCGACCGGCGACTGGGCAGCCAGTCTATTACAGATGCGGTGGTCGCCGCTGGCAAACAGGCCGAACATATCCCAACCCGTGAAGCGTGCGGCGACCGTATCGTCGAACTCGCCCAAGCTGGTGACCGGATCGTCATCATGGGCGCCCGCGACGATACCTTAAGCGCCTTTGCCGCAGAGGTTCTGGCAAGGTTGGTTAAAGCAAGTGTCTGATATATAATTAAGATCATTAACCTTTTTCCTAAAAGCCACAAAGAGAAAAGGGGGAAAGGCAGCTGCCGGATTTGACCAAATCCTTTTTGCCTTTTTCTCTTTGTGGCTTTTAGGAAAATGGCGCTGGTAAGACATGGTAAATAATTTCTGACCCCCGCCGTTATCCCTATTATGAAACATCAGCCTATCCGTTTTTCCGATGCCACTGCCCTGCCAGAAAGAGAGGGATTGTTTGCAAAGGTTATCGGCATATTTGCCAAGCCGGAGCCGTCATGGCTTGATGCGGCACCCGCCACCCAACCGCCGCGTGAGCATATGGCTGACCGCGACCGGTTCCAGATGCGGCACGGCGTACTGCTCGAACAAATCTGTGACTTCCTGAGCAGCGCCGGGCTGGATCCGATCCCCGATCATTATGAACTCGCCTGGTTCTACCTTGCGAACGCCAGCTTTACACAGCGGTATATGGTCGAAGCGCATTTAATCGAGCATAATGGCATTTCAGCCCCGGAAGCCGTCCAATTGCTCGACCATTTCCGCAGCGCGATAAACGAAGCGGAACTGGGCGAGATGGTCGAACGTGCCAAGGACGATATTCTGGCCGCGAGAGCCACTGCCGATCAAACCGGCCGTGAGGTTTCGGATTATAGCGCCGCCCTCGATATCAGCGCATTTGATGCCACCGACCCCGAACAGATGGCGATGACCATCAATGCTTTGCAGGAACTAACCCAGGACATGGTCGTCCGCACCGCGCGCGCCGAAGCCGAACTTAGCGCACGGTCAAAGGCGATGGGAAAGCTCAACACCCGGCTTGCACAGACACAGAAACAGGTGATGACCGACGCGCTCACCGGCCTCCCTAACCGGCGCGGGTTCGATGCCGAGTTAGAGGCAGCGATCGAGGTCGCGCACCGAGGCGGATCAGCGCTAAGCGTCGGATTCTGCGATATCGACCATTTCAAACAGGTAAACGACGAACACGGCCACGCCACCGGCGACCGCGTGATCCGCCATGTTGCCAAATGCCTGAGCAATGACGCAGGCACCAAATGCCACGTCGCCCGCCACGGTGGCGAAGAATTTGCGTTGCTGTTCATCGGCATGAACGCGGCCCAAGCGTGTGCGCAGCTAAACCGCGCCCGCGAAACACTAAGCACAAAAAAACTGATGTCCCGCGACAGTGGCAAACCCCTAGGCGAACTTAGCTTCTCCGGCGGCATCGCCACCTTGCAAAGCTGCGAAAGCTCCAGCAAACTTCTGGCCCGCGCGGATCAAGCGTTATACGCGGCGAAGAATGCGGGGCGGAATAGGGTGGTGATTGGGGGTTAACCTATACCTGTCCGCATTGTCCCCTTGCCAAACCGCGCTTCCTGCCATAATAGCCGCATTCCCAAAAGGGAATCAAGAAAGCCGGAGGGGCGTTCGCATGGGGCGACGTCAGCGATCGGTATAGATAAGGAAACGCCCATGGCTCTATACGAGCATGTGTTTTTGGCACGTCAGGATTTGAGCCAAGCTCAGGTTGATGCGCTGGCTGAAAACGCCACCAAGATTGTGGAAGACAACAAAGGCAAGGTTGTAAAAACTGAAACCTGGGGTCTTCGTACACTGACTTACAAAATTCAAAAGAACCGCAAAGCGCACTTCGTGATGCTGGATATTGATGCAAACGGCGACACCATCGCCGAGCTGGAGCGTCAGACCCGCATGAACGAAGACGTGATCCGCTATATGACGATACGCGTCGAAGACCATGAAAAGGGTCCGTCTGTCATGATGCGCAAGAGCGACCGTCCAGAGCGCAGCGAACGCGGCGGCTTTGGTGGTGATCGTGATCGCGGCGACCGTGATCGTGGCGCGCCCCGTCCGGATCGTGGTGATCGTCCGGATCGCGGCGACCGCGCTCCCCGTGCTGAACAGGAGGCATAAGAACCATGTCACGTCCATTTTTCCGACGTCGTAAATCTTGCCCGTTTCAAGGCAAAGACGCACCAAAGATCGATTATAAAGATGTACGCCTTCTTCAGGGTTACATTTCCGAGCGTGGCAAGATCGTGCCGTCACGTATAACCGCCGTTTCGGCGATCAAGCAGCGCGAGCTGGGCAAAGCGATCAAGCGCGCCCGTCATATCGGCCTGCTGCCCTATATTGTTAAGTAAGGAGTAGAGAGACATGGACATTATCCTACTCGAACGCGTTGAAAAGCTTGGCGCAATTGGCGATGTGGTCACCGTTAAGGACGGTTACGCGCGCAATTTCTTGTTGCCGAACAAAAAGGCTCTTCGCGCCAACGACATCAATCGCAAGATTTTCGAGAGTAATCGCACGAAAATCGAAGGTGACAATGCGTCACGTCGCAGCGAAGCTGAAAAAGCATCGGTGGGTGTAGAAGGCAAGCAGATCGTCCTGATCCGTGCGGCTTCGAACACTGGCCAGCTTTATGGTTCGGTTTCGGTGCGCGATATTGCCGATGGCCTGAATGAACAGGGCGCCGGTGTTACCAAATCGATGATCATCCTTGAACGTCCGATCAAGACGCTGGGGCTTTTCAACGTGAAGGTTATTTTGCACCCCGAAGTTTCGGTTCAGGTACAGGTCAACGTCGCCCGCAGCGATGATGAAGCACTGCTTCAGAAAGACGGCGTCAACGTTCTTGACCAGATGTTCGAAGACGAACAAGCTGAAATCGCTGCCGAAGCCATTGAAGCGCAGGTTGAGGCCGAAGTGGCATCCGATGCTGCTGATGAAGCCGAAGCCGCTGCGAACGCTGCACGCCGCGAAGCACAGGCCGCGGCAAAAGCTGCTGCCGAAGCTGAAGGTGGTTTGTCGGCTGACACAGCAGAAGGCGACGCTGCTTAACAGGTATATTGACAGCTATAAAAAAAGCCGCGCGTTCGAAAGACCGGGCGGCTTTTTTTGTTGGGATTATATCACGACGATTTTTCGGGCTTTAGAAATAGCTCGTGCAATGCAGGATTTGTCCTGTCCGTAATCTGGCCTGAAATTGCTAACCTGCCTTGGCTGTGGGCATCGTCATCAGCCCGTAAAAACGCAATAACGTCGTAACCTTCTATAACCTTCAGGGTGCGAATTTAATAGCCCATCAGCCCGAATACCTCTTTACGACTGCGCTGATCTTCAAGAAAGCAGCCGTGCAGCGAACTGGTGAACATGCCGACGCCGTGGGTACGGACGCCGCGCCCGGTCATACAACCATGCTGCGCATCAATTACCACCGCAACACCGTGGGGTTTCAAATTATCCCAGATACAGCGCGCAACCTGCGCCGTCAGCCGCTCCTGCACCTGCAAACGCCGGGCATAACCGTGCAATACCCGGGCGAGTTTGGAGATACCAACAACGCGGTCACGCGGCATATAGGCTATCGACGCGGTACCGGTTATGGGCGCCATATGGTGTTCGCAGTGTGACTGGAACGGAATGTCTTTCAATAAGACCAGTCCTTCATAACCGCCAACCTCTTCAAAGGTACGTGACAGATATTCGCCGGGATCGCTGTGATACCCTTCACAATATTCTTTCCATGCACGACCCACTCGTGCCGGCGTATCAAGCAGCCCTTCACGGTCGGGATCTTCGCCCGACCAACGCAGTAAGGTGCGAACGGCCTCTTGCACTTCTTGCGGCACCTCCAGCTTTTCGGAACGGCGCACGGGTGTTGGGTTATCGGCCATCAAAAATTCCTTGTTTGTGCTCAGCATGAACGCTTTTTACTTATATCGGAAGAAACCAGCCTTTATTCAACGGGTATTTGCCAATGAACCCGATTAGAATACATCGAAGCGACTGGTTGACCATCATAATTGACTGCCGGTTCAAATTTGGCACGCCGCGTCAGTGCGTTACAGGCAGCAGCGTCGAGATCAGCATGAGTGCTGCTTTGCGTAATCTTACAGCTGGTTACATCGCCCTTTGCCGACACCTCAAGCCGAAATGCCGATGTCCCCATATTCTCATTCGCCAAGGCACTGGCGGGATAATCGTTGGTTGCAACCCAATTGCCCGGATTGCCCACAGGCATTGGTTTATAGGGCGTTGGCGGCATTTGTCGGGGCGCGGGTGGAACCTCGCCGCCCTGGGCTTCGCTTGATGCAACCTCTGCTGGCGGCGTTGGTTCACC
>JAYUPC010000018.1:0-6483 GCA_043760355.1 Sphingomonadales bacterium | reverse complement strand
TCCTGCTTGCACCGCATATCCTTTATACCAAACACGGCGAACTCTATGTTGATGCGGTGACAATCAAACGCGGTGGTGAACTGCCCCGCGAGGTAAAGATCGGCGCGTTTAAGGTAACCGGCCTCAAAGATTTGGAGCCCAATGACCAAAGTTTTCATCCCGGGAGCATGTATAATCCGAATGATCCGAAATATGAAAGCGTCACGTTATTTGCAGTCGAACTTGAATAATAATCCGGCGCACTATAACCTGAATTAATGTCCATTAGCGCAAATATGTCCCTGTCCGAAAATGAATTTAGTTATACTGTAAAGCTTGATGAAATTGGTGCTGGGCCCGCGCAATATAAGATTGCAGCAGATGTTCAGGCCCGGTCGGGATTAATGGTCCGCTTTGATCTGATGGCGCTTGATATGTTGCAGGCCGACATATCGCTAACCAAATCCGGTGCAGCAATACGCGCAACAGGACATATGCGTGCACACGCCGTTCAGGTCTGCATCGGCAGCGGCGACCCCCTACCCACCACGATCAATGCCCCGTTTGATATCGTCTTCATACCCGAACCCGATGTCGATACCGATACGGAAATCGAGCTGGAAAACGGAGATGGCGACATGATGTTCCATAACGGCAAGGCCATTGATATAGGCGAAGCGGTTGCACAAACGTTATGGCTATCGCTTGATCCCTATCCCCGAAGTCCGGAGGCCGCGAAGAAATTGAAGGCGGCGGGTGTGAAAAGCGAAGACGAGATTGAAAGCGTAACCGGTCCCTTTAGCGCGCTAGCAGCACTTAAAGCCAAGATGGCGAAGTGATGATCGTATATACCGATGTTTGATGCGCGGTTGCGGCGGGCGATTGATCCGGCGCTTAACAGACTTGCCGCTGCCATGACCAAAACCGGCATGTCCGCCAATGCACTGACCGTCATCGGCGCTCTATTGGGAACAGCCGCCGGGTTAGCAATTGCGACACAGCATTACCAGTTTGCAGTATTGCTGGTCATCACCAACCGTATCGCTGACGGCCTTGATGGCGCAATCGCCCGAATAAACGGCCCGACCCTATGGGGCGGTTATCTCGATTCAATCGCCGATTATATTTTCTATATCGCCGTGCCGGTTGGCTTTGGTTTGGCAGATGCCAGTAATTTGATCCCGGCGTTGTTGTTGGTGGCAAGCTTCACGCTAAGCGCGGTTGGTTTTCTTGCCTATGCCGCCATTGCAGCAAAACAGGGTCTGGGTGACGAACCGCACGGGCCAAAGGCTTTCCTCTATTCCACCGGATTGATGGAAGGCGGGGAAACAATCGCTTTCTTTATCGTGATGTGTGCGTTTCCGTCATATTTTTCACAGCTGGCGATGCTGTTTGCCGGGCTCTGTATTTTGACAGTAGTGCAGAGAATCTGGATAGCGCGGCAGCGATTGCGTTAGATGTGGTTTTCGTGGAAACGTTGTGACGATTTGTTTCGCGCAACGTTAAACCCCGGCAAGCGCTTCATCCCCGCCGCCAATCAAACCATCTTTTCGCAAATCCAAGCAAGCGTTCGGGCTTGCGCGCCAGATTATATTGACCCGCCGCATATTTGTTCGCCTCGGTCCATGTGGGGTAACTGTGTATGGTTTGCATAATCTTTGACAGCCCCATTTTGTGCTTCATCGCAAAGACCAGTTCGGCGATGGTTTCCCCGGCATGCGCGCCGACTACTGTTGCACCAAGGATATTATCACCGCCCTTTTTGGTAAGGATTTTGACAAAGCCGTTGGTCTCGCTTTCGGCAATGGCGCGGTCTAGATCGTCGAGATGATAGTGCGTGACGTCATAAGCCAACCCCGCCGCATCTGCCTCGGCCTGGGTCACGCCAACACTGGCGACCTCCGGATCGGTATAGGTAACGCGTGGAAGCACGCGGTAATCGGCGGCGTATTTCTTAAAAGGGGCGGCAAGCGCATTGACGCTGGCATACCATGCTTCATGACTTGCGCCGTGCGTTAACTGCTGACGACCCGCAACATCGCCAGCTGCCAAGATATGGGGCATATTGGTGCGCAAATAGGCGTCGGTCGAGAACCTGCCTTCGACAACCACGCCGATATCTTCAAGACCAAAACCGCTGACCCGCGGCTTGCGACCGACGGCGATAATCAGGTCGTCATACGCGATTTCTTCTTCACCCTGTGGTCCAGCGACAATAACCTGTTTCTTATCCTCAATACGGATTGCCTTATACCCAAGCTTGATAACCACACCTTCGGCGCGCAACTGCGCAGCGACAATATCGGCGGCCTCGGGGTCTTCCTTAGCCAGCAAGCGGTCGGCCATTTCTACGATTGTGACCGTGCTCCCCAATCGCTGGAAACTTTGCGCAAGTTCGCAACCGATCGGCCCACCCCCCATGATGACCAAGCGCTTGGGAGCATGTGTACGCTGCGCCATTGCATCCCATAATGTCTCGCTGGTCAGATATCCGCTTGTGTCTATTCCGGGCAAAGACGGGATTAACGGCGCGGCACCCGTTGCGATGATAAAGCTGCGTGCGGTGAGGCGGCTGATAACGCCATTAGTATCAATCTCCACGGTCCACGGATCGACAAAACGCGCATAGCCCTGCACACATTCGACGCCTAACCCACTGAAGCGTTCAACGCTATCATGCGGTTCGATTGCCGTTATGACGTCACGCACACGGCGCATAACTGCCGGAAAATCGATCTCGGGCTTGGTCACCTTAATGCCAAAGCGCGCCGCTTCGCTGACGGCATGGGCGATTCTAGCGCTCTTTATCAAAGCCTTTGACGGCACGCACCCGGTGTTCAGGCAATCGCCGCCCATAAAGTGCGCTTCGATCAGCGTTACCTTCGCCTTTACCATGGCCGCGATATAAGCAGAGACCAAGCCAGCCGACCCTGCACCGATAACGATCAGGTTCCGGTCAAAACGTCTGGGTTTCATACCTCTGCCTGCCCGATCCTGTTTCGTCTAACAATCGCGATGAGCAATCGTGCTGCCCAGGGAAATAGACCAAGCGCCACGAACGAGCCGATCAGGGCCGGCGATAGTAAACCCGAAGTGCTATCAATCCGGCTGATCTGTGTCCCCGCATTCACAAAGACAATCGTTGCCGCCAACATACCCAGCTGACTGACCCAGTAATAGGTCCAAGTGCGAATACGGGTCAGACCCATGAGCAAATTGACCACAAAAAACGGGAACAGCGGGATTAAACGCAATGTGAACAGGTAAAATGCTCCGTCTTTAGCCAGGCCGTCATCAATCGCCCGCAACCGTTCACCAAATTTCCCCTGCACCCAATCACGCAACACGTAACGCGAACCCAGAAAAGCCAGCGTCGCTCCGATAGATGAAGCGAAAGAGACCAGAACCGTTCCGGTCACCAATCCAAACAGCGCGCCCGCAATCAACGTCATAATTGCGGCCCCGGGAATTGATAAGCCGGTGACCACCACATACAGCAGGAAAAACCCACCTATGACTAAAACCGGGTTGGCATCCTTGAGCGCGATAATTTCGGCTTGCCGTTCTTTGAAATTCGCAAGGCTAAGATACTGGCCAAGGTCGAACGCAAAATAGGCGACAATCGCCCCCATCAGCAACAGAACCAAAAGCAGTTTTTTCGTCATGGTTCGTTTTCGCTTTTTAATCGAAGTTGGTTATACGGGGGTTAAAGGTCAAAACGTCCAACCCTTCAAAACGGGACGTCATCATCCAGATCATTGTCGAAATCACCACCACCAAAGCCCGATGAGCCTCCACCCCAATTGCTGCCTGCCGGTTTGCCAGCGTCACCCGAGGGGGGGGCGCCGCCACCGCCACCGCCACCGCCAGCATTCCAGCCACCCTCGGCTCCGCCACCACCTTGGCGACCTTGCGGACCATCCAGCATGACGAGCTTTGCATCAAATCCGCCCAAGACAACTTCGGTTGAATAACGGTCATTGCCCTGCGCATCGGCCCATTTACGGGTCTGCAATTGACCCTCAAGATAGACCTTGCTGCCTTTGCGCAGGTAACGTTCGGCGACATTGACAAGGCCATCGGAACGAAGCGTCACGGTGTGCCATTCGGTACGCTCTTTCTTCTCGCCGCTCGCTTTGTCAGTCCAGTTTTCCGAGGTAGCAACACGCAGATTGCAAATCTTGCCGCCATTTTGAAAAGACTTAACCTCGGGGTCTGCGCCCAGATTGCCGACGATGATGACTTTATTGACGCTTCCCGCCATGACTTATCCCTATGATGATTGTTTTGTGGATTTCAGCCTAGCCCGAAATACACCGCACTCCAATAGGTAATCCCGGCCGCAACATAAGCGAGCGCAAATAAGTAACCAACCATGAATGCAGGCCATTTCCAGCCATTCGTCTCCCGCCGGGTAACAGCAATTGTCGAGATACACTGCGGCGCGAAAACAAACCAGGCGAGAAAGGCCAAAGCCGTCGCCAGCGACCATTTCCCCGAAAGCTTCGCGCCCAGCGAACGCACTTGTTTCGCTTCATCTTTTTCATCAATTGCATAGGTTGTGGCAAGCGCGGCAACCGCAACCTCGCGTGCCGCCATCGCCGGGATCAAAGCAAGCGCAATGTCACGGTTGAAGCCAATAGGCTTAACAACAACTTCCAAGCCCCCGGCAATACGGCCCGCTATCGAATATTGCGATTGCGGTATGGCGCTATCAACTGGCGCTTTGGGAAAGGTGAGGAGTGCCCAGAGGATAATAGTCGAAGCAAAGATGATTGTGCCTGCGCGGCGCATAAACAGCCATGCGCGTTGCCACAGACTAAGCGCGATGTCGCGGATCAAGGGGAGTTGATAGCGCGGCATTTCGATCAGGAAGGTGCCCGTGCTGCCTTTGGTAACCGTGCGCTTTATCAAGAGCGCTGCAACCATCGCGCCGATAATCCCGGCCAGGTATAGGCCAAAGAGCACAAGACCTTGCAATCCGATGCCAAATCCTATGCTGCGCGCCGGAATGAACGCGCCGATGATGACGGTATATACCGGCAAGCGTGCCGAACAGGTCATCAAGGGCGCGATCAATATCGTGGTCAACCGGTCCTTTTGATCCATAATCGTCCGCGTTGCCATAATGCCGGGAATGGCGCAGGCAAAGGAGGAGAGCAAAGGAATAAAGCTATGCCCAGAAAGCCCGACTGCCGCCATCATCCGGTCCATTACAAATGCTGCCCGTGTCATATAACCTGTTGATTCGAGTAACTGGATAAACAGGAACAGGATCAGGATCTGCGGCAAAAACACCACAACCGCGCCAACACCCGCGATCACACCATCAACAATGAACGAATGTACTATGCCCTCGGGCAGTGTAGCATTTACGACATCGGTAAGTGCGGCAAAGCCCCCCTCGATCCAGCTAATCGGTGCTGCTGACCATGCAAAAACACCCTGGAACATGATGAATAATAAACCAAACAGGATCACCACGCCGCCAACCGGGTGGAGCAGCACGGAATCGAGTATCCGGGTCCATTGCCGTGTCGCAGTTTCGCCAACCACAACTTTTCGTGCAAGGTCATGGGCCTGTGCCGTGATTGCCTTACGGTCGGTAATCAACCGCGCAAGTAGATCATCAGAGCTCGCTTGGCTGGGTTTGGCGAGCACATCGCCCAATGCAACCGCCAGCTCCGCCAATCCGCGTTTGCGCACGGCAACCGTCGGGATCACTGGAACGCCCAGTTCTGCCGAAAGCAAGGCCGCATCAAGTTGCAAACCGTCACGTTCGGCCAGATCGATCATATTCAGCGCAACAACCACTGGTATATCAAGCGCGATCAGCTCAAGCGTGAACCGCAAATGATTGTCGAGATTAGCCGCATCCACTACGATCACCAACACATCGGGACGCCGCTGTCCTTCTTGTGTGCCAAGCACAACGTTGCGGGTAACTTTTTCATCCAAGCTATCGGGGATCAAGCTGTACGCACCGGGCAAGTCAACAAGTTCGATCGGCCGACCATCGGCAAGCGCCCAGCGGCCCGATTTGCGCTCGACAGTAACGCCGGGATAATTGGCAATCTTCTGCCGCGCACCGGTCAGTGCATTGAACAAGGCGCTTTTACCCGCATTAGGATTGCCGACGAGCGCGACAAGGGGTGTCGTTTGCGTCATGCCGGTTCCTCGCCGCACATAATCGCTGCCGCCACCTTACGCCGCAGCGCAATTGTCATCCGGCCAACGCGCACGGCAATCGGATCACGCCAGAAAAGGATCCCTTGATGCAGCGGCTCGACAAACACCCCTTCATCCAGCCCAAGTGAGCGCAGCCGGTGCCCCTCACTTGTCGGCATGGCTGCCCAGTCAATGCTGGTAACGCGTCGTTTCTGGCGCAGAGGGAGTTGGTCTAGTTGCACGATTGTCATTTGCAACCGATTCGCAATAACATCAAGGGTAATATCGACGAAGCAGTATTACCTTATATATTGGTGTTGATAATTTAATCAGGCT